>JACREH010000049.1 GCA_016218345.1 Gammaproteobacteria bacterium
GCGATGAAACTGCCGTAGAACAACACCTCCAGGGGGCTGTTCGGCGCGGTGTTGGCGCTCGCAGCGGGCGTAAATAGCGGTTGTTCCGCGCCGACCGGCACGACGTGCAGCTTGGTTCGTGGCACACCCAACACTTCGGCAAACAGACGCGCGTGTTCGCCGGTGTCGGCCAGCACGGCGTCGGCGCTCTGTAGCCGCCGCTGTTCCCAGGCCAACAATCGCCGCGCTTGGCCGCTCGACTCGGAGAATTTCGCGCGCTCGGAGACTTGTTTGTCGTAGGCGCTGATCAACGGGTCGACCAGGAGCGGCACGCCGCGCGTGCGACTGAAGCGGCACGCAGCCGCGATGTCGCGCTGCCGGAAGCACGGCACGAACACCAGGTCCGGCGCCGGCAAGCGGCACAGCTTCGCCTCGAATGCGCCGAGCGCGCTGACGACGGGCCGGAACTCCTTGATCTCCCAACCTAGCGCACCAAAGGCGTCACGCAGAATGCGGTTGCGCGAATACTCGGGGTCGAAGCGTCCCCACCACAACACACGCTTAGGATGTGCCGGCATGGTTTAGAAGGACAAAAGCATAGCCGCAGATAAACGCAGATGTGAATGATCGAAAAACAAGGCAGTCACTTTGGCGGTTTTATCAGCGTCCATCTGTGTTTATCTGCGGTTGAAATATTTCGACGTGCATTTTGAAAACGCTCGCGTGCCTTGGCCAGCCGGATGAAGCGTTGGAAGGCGTACATGTAGCTGATGACGATGCCGTCGATGCCGTTCACGAATTCGCGGCGCAGCAGATAGGATTTTAGAAACGCCAACGGCGGCGCCAACAGCAGCGTCAGCCATGAGGGCTCGCGGTGTTTTTGGAACAGGTCATCGGCCTGAGCGCTGGAATAGAAATTGACCTTGTCGACGTGGTGTGTGAGCGAGCGGAACGAACGGTGCCGCAACATGCCGCGCAGCCGGCCGGTGGTGCCGTCACGCACCACCACGCTGTCGTGCACCGCGCTGTCCTTGAAACCGGCCCGCGATTTGCGGTACAGGCGCACCGGCCGATGGTGCGCGGTCCAGGGGTGGGCGCGTTCCTGAAAGTTGTAAAGCGGCAGGATCGGTGTGCGGTAGGCGGCGCACGCCGGTTCGCCGGCGGCGAACAGCGCGGCGATTTCCGCGCGCAGCTCCGGGCTGACTTCCTCGTCGGCGTCGATGTTGAGCAGCCAATCGTTGCGGCACTGGGACTCGCCGAACACCTTTTGCGGGCCGTAGCCGCTCCAGGCGTGGAACAAGGCGGTCGCGCCCAATTCCTGGCTGACCATCACGGTGGCGTCGTCGCTGCCGGAATCGATCACGATCACTTCATCCGCCCAGTCGCGCACGCTTTGGATCGCGGTCGGGATGCGATCGGCCTCGTTGCGAGCGATGATGAACACCGAGATCGGCAGCCTGGTCACGAGGGCGCCCCGGCGTAACCGTGCGGGCATTTGTCCGGCAGGCCCCAGCTGTCGGGCCGGCCGAGCAGCAACCAGGCGAGCTGCAGGAAATAGACCACGGTCATTTCGCGCAGTCTGGCGTGCAACCCGAGCGTCAGCAGCATGGCCAGCAGGTTGGTTGCGGCGTTGATCGACAGCCGCAGCACGCGATAGCCGGTGAGAAACCACGCCAACGGCGCGCGCATGGTCTTGCGGTAAAAAATCAGGCGCGAACGCAGCGCCTCGATCTGGGCGCCGTGGCGCTTGCCGCGCGTGCTCGCGCCCTTCAAGTGCGTGACGCGCGCTGCCGGTTCGAGCAGTATCTGCCAGCCGTGGCGGCGCAGCCGTTGACACCATTCGGTGTCTTCGAAATAAAAAAAGAACTCGCCATCGAGCGGCCCGGTCGCTTCGATGGCCGCGCGCCGCACCGCCATGCAGGCGCCGACGACGCTCTCGACCTCGCCGAGTCCATCCACCGTCGGGACGCGCGGCGCGCGTCGCAAAAATCCGAGCCCCAATTCGTCGAGCGCCGTGGGAATGCGCCCGGCGGATCGTTGCGGCCGGCCGGCGGCGTCGACCAGCTGTCCGGCCACGACCGCGGCGCGTGGAAACCGGCGGAACGCCGCTTCCAGAAGGTTCGGCACATCGGGTGCGGGCCGGGCGTCGTTGTTTAGCAGCAGCATGTAGTCCCCTTGGGCGCGGGCGATCGCCTGATTGCAGGCGCGAGCGAAACCATTGTTGCAGTTGTTGCGGATCGTGCGCACTATCGGGTAGCGCTCGGCGACGCGCGCCAGCGAATCGTCGCGGCTGGCGTTGTCGACCAGGATAATTTCATCGCGGGCCGGATCGCACGCACGCGCCACGCTGGCCAGGGTGTCGAGCAACATCCCGGCGCCGTTCCTGTGTACAATGATGACGGAAAAACGTCGGCTCATGCGCGGCTGGCGGCGGGTGGCGTGCAGGAAGTTTAGCATGCCGGCCGAAACCCTATTATATGGAATGCGGGCGGTGCGGACCCTCTACAGTGTCATCCTGTATCTGATGGTGCCGGTGGCGGTGCTGCGCCTGTTAGGGCGCGGACTGCGCAACCGCGGCTACTGGCGGCGTTGGGGCGAACGGTTCGGATTCGTGCCGGTGTTGCGCGGTGCGCCACTGATCTGGATTCACGCGGTGTCGGTGGGCGAGGTGCGCGCCGCCCAGCCGCTGGCGCGGCGCCTCTTGGAATCCCACCCGGACCACAAGCTGCTGATCACCACCATGACGCCCACCGGTTCCGAACAGGTGACCGCCCTGTTCGGCGACGCGGTCGCGCATTGCTATGTCCCCTACGATCTGCCGTCGGCGGTCACCCGCTTCCTGGAGCGCACCCGGCCGCGCCTGGCGCTCATCATGGAAACCGAGTTGTGGCCGAATATCTTCCATCTGTGCCGGGCGCGGTCGATCCCGGTGTTCGTCGCGAACGTGCGCATGTCGGAACAGTCGATGCGCCGCTATCTCAGGTTCAAGACCCTGACCGCCGCCACTCTTCGGCAGGTGAGCATGCTGGCGGCGCAATCCGCGGCCGATGCCGCGCGGCTACGCGCCTTGGGCGCGCCGGACGATGCCGTGCGAGTTACCGGCAGCATCAAGTTCGAGATCAACCTGCCGGCGAGCCTGCGCGAGGTCGCCGAGGTGTTGCGCGATGCCTGGGGGCGCGAGCGCTCGATCTGGATCGCCGCCAGCACCCACGAGGGTGAAGAGGAGCAGGTGCTCGCGGCCTATGAAGAAATAAAAAGCCGGGTGCCGTCGTTGCTGCTGGTGCTGGTGCCGCGTCACCCGGAGCGCTTCGCGGGCATGGCGCGGATGTGCCGGCGCGCCGGCCGCCGCGTCGCGCTGCACAGCGCGCGCGCGCCGATCGATGCCGCCACCGACATCGTGCTGGGCGACAGCATGGGTGAGCTGCAGGTGTTTTTCATGGCCAGCGACGTGGCCTTCATCGGCGGCAGCCTGGTGGCGAGCGGCGGGCACAATCTGCTGGAGGCCGCGGCGGTCGGCGTGCCGGCGGTGTTCGGTCCGCATATGTTCAATTTCGCCGAGATCAGCCAGCTCACCCTCGAGCAAGGTGCCGGCACGCAGGTGCGCGACGCCGGCGAACTGGCGCGCGCCGTGATCGATTACCTGGAGCGCCCCGACCTGCGCTTTCGCGCCGGCGAGTCCGGCAAGCGCATGGTCGCCCAGAATCGCGGGGCGTTGGACAGGGTAACTCAGTTGATCGATGGATTTCTTTAACCTCGCCCTCGGTAAAGTAGGGCTTGGGCTGGGGACTTTGTGGTATTTTTGCGCGGTGGTTATGGCTACTCGTTAGCCGGAGGAAACCGGGGTGAAACGAAAAAAATTACAGTTTTACCTGATCGGCAGCATTGCCGTGGTGTTAGTGTTTTTCGTTTCCATCGAGCTGGCGGTGCGCACGATATCCTGGGCGACAGGAAAAGGTTTTTCTCTGGCACTACACGAGCTCGATCCCACCGATCAGGGCGTGGTCGATGTCTATCAATGGCACCCTTTTACCGGGTTTACTTATCGGCCAAATATCGCGTTCGTCGGCAGCCATCCCAATCAGCGCGAGAGGGCGCATATTTTTGTAGATCAGCATGGGTTTTTGGCCAAGGACCATGGACTTACATTTGAAAAACCCGCCAACGAAATTCGCATCGCAACCATCGGCGCCTCGACCACCGTGAATATCGGTTTGGAGTTCGATGACAACTGGCCCGGCCGGCTGGGTTCGTTGGTCCAGCGCTCGCTGCCGACAAAAAAAGTCCGTGTTATCAATGCCGCCGTGCCGGGTTTCGATACTTCGCAAAGTGTCGGGAATTTGGCATTACGGGTGATGCCGTTCAAACCCGACATCGTGATTATTTACCACGCCTATAACGACATGAAGGCGGTGCAGGCAGGTGGCGGATTCAAACCGGATTATTCGCACATCCATGCCACCCCCTATGGCTATCACGAGAAACCGCTCTTTCTGATCAGATGGCTGAACCGGAGCATGTTCTATGTACGAGCGCGCAATAGCTATCGGGAGATGAAGACCATCGAGGCGCGGAACGACAGGTTGTCGGGCAACGACCGATTGTCATCCATCCCGCCCGAGGCGGAGGCTGTATTTGGGGAACATATTCGAAGCCTGATCGGTATCGCCCGCGCCGGCGGGGCCAAGGTGGTAGTGTCGTCGTTTGCCACCCTGCACGATCCGGCGCGGGATTATTCCGATCCGGAAAATCAAAGAATTACCCGGCTGCAAGGCGTGGAGTTGCAAAACCTCAGACACTTCACCCCCGGTCTTACCTTGGAGGGGATTTTTAAGGGGTTTACCCGTTATAATGCCTTGTTGAGAAAAATCTCCGCACAGGAAAAGGTCGGGTGGGTGGATAACGCCAATCTGGTTCCTCATCAGGATGAGTATTTCGTCGATCGCGTGCATTTCAGCAAGGCCGGCACCGCGGAAATGGCCAAAAACTTCTTGCCGGTGGTATTGGAACAGTTGAAAAGATGAACCATAAACAAGAGCGCCAGTTCGGCTATCTGTTCGCCTTCGTGTGCACGCTGGTGGCGTTCTGGCCGCTGTGGCCGTTGCACATGCCCAACCTGTATTGGCTGGCGGCCGCCTGCGTGTTCGCGCTTGCCGCGCTCGTGTGGCCGCGCGGTTTGGCCCCGCTCAACAAGTATTGGATGAAGCTCGGCCACGTGCTTGGCTGGGTCAACGCGCGCATTATTCTGGGGCTGGTGTTTTTCCTGTTGGTTACCCCGACCGCGCTGATCGCCCGGTTGCTGGGCTACGATCCGTTGCGGCTGCGCGGCCGCGCGCTCGGCAGCTACTGGGTGGCGCGCGACGCCGATTGGGACCCCAAATCGTTACGGGATCAATTCTGAAGGAACCTTATGATTAACAATCGTTTGCCGCAAAGGCGCAAAGAACGCAAAGAAAGACACCAGGTTTTATCAGAAAAACCTTCGCGTTCTTTGCGCCTTTGCGGCAAAAAATAATATTTTAGGAATTATTCAGAGCATCCCTATGTTAGATTTCATCAAAGAACTCTGGGCGTTCATGAAGGTCAGGAAAAAATTCTGGCTGCTGCCCATCATCATCGTGTTGTTGCTGCTCGGCAGCCTGATCGTGTTCGTGCAGGGCAGCGCGGTGGCGCCCTTTATTTATACCCTGTTCTGACTTATACCTCTCCATCCGGGAACGGGCCGGGAGAGGGAATCAAAATTTCACAACCATGTATTGTCTCGGCCTTTCGGCCTATTACCACGATAGCGCCGCGGCCCTGATCAAGGACGGCGCGATCGTGGCCGCCGCCCAGGAGGAACGCTTCTCGCGCAAGAAGCACGACGCCGGTTTTCCCGAGCACGCCCTGCGCTATTGCCTGGAGACGGCCGGGCTCACGCTGGCCGACGTCGATCAGGTGGTGTTCTACGACAAGCCGTTTCTCAAGTTCGAGCGCCTGCTCGAAACCTACGTGGCGTTCGCGCCGTCCGGGCTGCGCTCATTCGTCGCGGCCATGCCGGTATGGTTGAAGGAAAAACTTTTCCAGAAGATCGAGCTCACCCGTCACCTCAAGCGATTCGATCCCGGCTTCGACGCCGCCGGCAAGCTGCTATTCACCGAGCACCACCTGTCGCACGCCGCCTCGGCGTTTTATCCGTCGCCGTTCGAGGAGGCCCTGATCCTCACCATGGACGGCGTCGGCGAATGGTCGACGACCTCGGTGATGAAGGGCGCGGGCAACACCATCACCCCGCTCAAGGAAATTCACTTCCCGCATTCGATCGGGCTGCTGTACTCGGCGTTCACCTATTTCACCGGCTTCAAGGTGAACTCCGGCGAATACAAGCTCATGGGGCTCGCGCCCTACGGCCGTCCGATATACGCCGATCTCATCCGCGAGCGGTTGATCGACATCCGCGACGACGGCTCGTTTCGCCTGGACATGCGCTACTTCAATTACTGCACCGGGCTGACCATGACTAACAAGCGCTTCGACAGCCTGTTCGGTCGCGGCCCGCGCCCGCCCGAGGGCCGGATCGAGCAATCGGACATGGACCTGGCGGCCTCGATCCAGGAAGTGACCGAGGAAATCGTGTTGAAGATCGCGCGACACGCGCGCGAGGAGTACCGGCTACCCAACCTGTGCTTGGCGGGCGGCGTGGCGCTCAACTGCGTCGCCAACGGCAAACTGTTGCGCGCGAACATCTTCGACGATATCTGGATCCAGCCCGCGGCCGGCGACGCCGGCGGCGCGCTCGGCGCGGCGCTCGCCGGCTATCATCTGTATGCCGGCAAGCCGCGAATCGTGAGCGGCGCGGCCGATGCCATGCACGGCAGCTACCTCGGGCCGGTGTTCGCCGATGCCGACATCCAGGCGCGGCTCGGCCGGGCCGGCGCGAAATATCACCAGCTTTCCGAGGAAGCGCTCCTCGACAATGCCGCCCGGGCGCTGGCGTCCGAGAAGGTCATCGGCTGGTTCCAGGGGCGCATGGAATTCGGCCCGCGTGCCCTCGGCGGGCGTTCGGTCCTCGGCGACCCGCGCTCGGCCAAGACCCAGTCGGTGATGAACCTCAAGATCAAATACCGCGAGTCGTTCCGGCCGTTCGCGCCGTCGGTGCTGCGCGAGGACGTGGCCGATTATTTCGAGATGGACGGCGACAGCCCGTACATGCTGCTGGTCGCGCCGGTGGCGGAGAAGCGCCGCAAGAAACTTTCGGAGGAAGACGGCAAAAAATTCGGCATCGAACTCCTGAACGTGCCGAAATCCGACATCCCGGCGGTCACGCACGTCGATTGGTCGGCGCGCGTCCAGACCGTGCACGCCGCCACCAACCCCCGCTACCACCGGCTGATCTCGAACTTCAAGCAGCTCACCGGCTACGGCGTGGTCGTCAATACCTCGTTCAACGTGCGCGGCGAGCCGATCGTGTGCACGCCCGAGGACGCGTTCCGCTGTTTCATGGGCACCGAGATGGACGAGCTGTACGTCGGCAACTTCCGGCTGGTGAAGGGCGAGCAGGATCCGGCGCTCAAGAAGGACTATCTCGACAAGTTCGAACTGGATTGACCGCCGTGCGTGATCGCACTGCGGTCATGGCGAGGCCGAGTAGCGGCCGAAGCCATCTCCTTTTACACCGGGATTGCTTCGGCTTCGCCTCGCAAAGACGGCCGACCCTGTACTCGATTCAGTACTTCGCCATTCCCGGGTCCACTTCCTTCGCCCAGGCGTCGATACCGCCGTGCAGATTGTGCAGGCGGCCGAAGCCCAGGCGTTCCAGGTACAGCGCCACTTGCTGGCTGCGCATGCCGTGGTGGCAGAGGATCACCACGTCGCGTTCGGCCTCGAGCTCGGCGAGGCGATCGGGGATCTGGTTCATGGGGATGTGCACCGCCTCGGGCAGGGCGCAGATGCGCCGCTCCCAGGCCTCGCGCACGTCGAGGATCAACGGTTTCTCGCCCGGTTGTTCCAGCCAGGTCTTGAGGTCGTGCGGGGTGAGCTGGCGGACCAAACTCAGAACACGAACCGTTCGGGTTGCTTGGCGTTGACGAGCGCGGGCAGATCGGTTTCGAACAGCGAGGTTTCGGCGAAGGCGTGCGCGTCCAGGCGGCGGATGAGCTTGGCCTCCATCGCCGGCGACTGGCCGACGATCGCCACCAGCCGCCCGCCGGGCGCGAGGCAGGTCTTGAAACTGTCCGGCAGCGTCGGCAGCGAGCCGGTGACGAAGATGACATCGTAGGGTTTGTGGCGCTCCCAGCCGGCGGCGGCGTCGCCCACTTCGAGGACGGCGTTGGCGATGTTATGGGCGGCGAGTTTCCGTTGGGCGGCGGCGCTGAGGTCGGCGAAGATTTCGACGCTGTGCACGCGCGCGCCGAGGTGCGCCAGCAGCCAGGTCACGAAGCCGCTGCCGGTGCCGATCTCGAGAATCTTGTCGGTCGGTTTGATCGCGAGTGCCTGCACCAGGCGCGCCTCGACCAGCGGCGCCATCATCACCTGGCCATGGCCGAGCGGCAGCGGCATGTCGACAAACGCCAGGTTGCGATGGGCCGGCGACACGAAATCCTGGCGCGGCGCGCGCGCGACGAGCGCCAGCACGCGCTCGTCCAGCACCGACCAGGTGCGGATCTGACTTTCGACCATGTTGTGGCGGGCCGCGTCCAAATTCATTTCGAGCATGTGACACCGGGCGTAGGGGTAAATGGCCGTAGAGGGTAAGCACTTCGGACGGAGGCCGCAAGGCACGCGGTTTTGTGGGGTTATCAACGGCGCTAATGCCTCCGCCGGATACCGGCGTGTTTGCATTCCGGCGGCCGATCAATTAGTTTTGGCGCTTCCAGCTGGGGGTGCCCGCCGGTGGCGGGCTGAGAAACACCCTTTGAACCTGACCCGGATAATTCCGGCGTAGGGAAGCTGCCCGCCAGGCTTCCTTCCCTTCGTCCCGTGTCAGCCGCGAGCCGCAACACGCCGCAAGGCCGAGGACGTGAACCATGAGCGCCAACCCCAAGGATTTTCTCGATCGCAACGCCGGGCTCGATCCCGCCTGCATCGCGCCGTTTCCGGCCGCGCGCAAGATCCATGTCGGCGGCAGCCGCGCGGACATCCGCGTAGGCATGCGCGAGATCGCCCAGTCCGACACACCCGCGGGCAACGGCGCGGAAGCGAACCCGCCGATCACGGTGTACGACACCTCCGGGCCGTACACCGATCCCGACGCCCGCATCGACCTGCGCGCCGGACTGGCGGCGTGTCGCCAGCCATGGATTCTGGAACGCAACGACACCGTGCAGCTCGACGGCCCGACTTCCGAGTATGGCCGGGCGCGCGCCCGCGACCCGAAGCTCGCGAGCCTGCGTTTCGAGCATATCCGCAAACCGCGGCGCGCCAAAGCGGGTGCGAACGTCTCGCAGATGTACTACGCGCGCCAAGGCATCGTCACACCGGAGATGGAGTACATCGCCATCCGCGAGAGTTTGCGGCTGAATGAACTGCGCACAGACTCGCGCTACGAGAAGCTCCTGCGCCAGCACCACGGCCAGAGCTTTGGCGCCGCCATACCGGAAGAAATCACCCCCGAATTCGTGCGCAGCGAAGTGGCGCGCGGGCGTGCCATCATTCCGAACAACATCAACCACCCGGAGTCCGAGCCGATGATCATCGGCCGCAACTTCCTGGTGAAGATCAATACCAACATCGGCAACTCGGCGGTCTCTTCCTCAATCGAGGAAGAAGTCGAGAAGATGGTGTGGTCGGTGCGCTGGGGCGGCGATACGCTCATGGACCTGTCCACCGGCAAAAACATCCACGAGACCCGCGAGTGGATCATCCGCAACTGCCCGGTGCCGGTCGGCACGGTACCGATCTACCAGGCGTTGGAAAAAGTGAACGGCAAGGCCGAAGACCTGACCTGGGAAATGTTCCGGGACACTTTAATAGAGCAAGCCGAGCAGGGTGTGGATTACTTCACCGTCCACGCCGGCGTGCGCCTGGCGTGGATTCCGCTCACCGCCGAGCGCGTCACCGGCATCGTCTCTCGCGGCGGCTCGATCATGGCCAAGTGGTGCCTGGCGCATCACCGGGAGAGCTTCCTCTACACCCACTTCGAGGACATCTGCGAGATCATGCAGGCCTACGACGTCGCGTTTTCGCTCGGCGACGGCCTGCGTCCCGGCTGCATCGCCGATGCCAACGACCGCGCCCAGTTCGCCGAGCTCGAAACGCTGGGCGAGCTGACCCAGATCGCCTGGCGGCACGACGTGCAGGTGATGATCGAAGGCCCCGGCCACGTCCCCATGCAGTTGATTAAAGAGAACATGGATAAGGAATTGTCCGACTGCTTCGAGGCGCCGTTCTACACGCTCGGGCCGCTGACCACCGACATCGCGCCCGGCTACGATCATATTACCTCGGCGATCGGTGCCGCCCAGATCGGCTGGTACGGCACCGCCATGCTCTGTTACGTGACCCCGAAGGAACATCTCGGTTTGCCCGACAAGCAGGACGTGCGCGACGGCATCATCGCCTACAAGATCGCGGCGCACGCCGCCGATCTCGCCAAGGGCCACCCGGGTGCGCAGTTGCGCGACAACGCGCTCAGCAAGGCGCGCTTCGAGTTCCGCTGGGCCGATCAGTTCAACCTGGGGCTCGACCCGGAAAAGGCGCAGGAATTCCACGACGAAACCTTGCCGCAGGAAGGCGCCAAGCTCGCGCACTTTTGCAGCATGTGCGGCCCGCATTTTTGTTCGATGAAGATTACCCAGGAAGTCCGAGAGTACGCAAAATCACAAGGGGTTTCGGACGAAGAGGCATTAAAGAAGGGAATGGAAGAAAAGGCGGCTGAATTCGTCCAGCAGGGCGCGCAGGTTTACAAAAAAGCCTGATCGAGAGCCAACCATGTCGCTTTACCTCCCACTATTCAAGGCGCTGAACGACGCCGGTGTGAAATACGTGGTGGTGGGCGGATTCGCCACCGTGTTGCACGGTTATGCACGGCTGACCATGGATGTCGATCTCATGGTCGATCTGGCGCCGCAAGAAGCCACCCGGGCCATGCAAACGCTGGAGTCCCTGGGGTTCGAGCCGCGCGCGCCGGTGCCGGCGGCGCAGTTTGCCGATGCCGCGAAGCGCAAGGAATGGATTGAGCAGAAAGGCATGAAGGTGTTTTCCCTCCATAACCCGGCAAACCCGATGCTGACCGTAGACGTTTTTGTCCAGCACCCGATTCCCTTCACCGACCTGCGCTCGCGCGCCGAGCGCATGGTTATCGACGGTGTTCCGGTCTATATTTGTTCCATCGAGGATTTGATTACGTTGAAGCAGCTGGCGGGCAGACCGCTGGACCTGCTGGACATCGAAAAGTTGCGGATCATTCAGGAGAAACGCAAACGTGGCGAACGATAAACCGACATCCTCGGACGAGCGTCTCTACCCGGTGACCTGGGACGAGGTCAAAGACGCGGAGCTCGACGATGCCCTGCGCGCCACCCCCGCCCAGCGCCTGGCATGGCTCGAAGCGGCAATGAAACTGGCATGGATGGCCGGCGCGACCAGGGACGAAAGCGAATAAGCGGAAACCGGTCAGCCCGATATCCCAGGGCGCCGGGCCAGCCAGATGATGTGCCGGGCACCTTTTGAGATCCGCGCCCGCACGCGGATTTCCTCCGCCTCGAAGCCGGTGCGGCGCAGGCGATCGGTGAAATCGCTGTCCCCGCCGGCGGACCAGACCGCGAGGATGCCGTCGGCGCGCAGCGCGGCGAATGCCGTCGCGAGTCCAGCGCTGCCGTAAAGCCAGTCGTTCGCGTCGCGCGTCAGTCCCTCGGGGCCGTTGTCGACATCCAGCAAGATGGCATCGAACGCATTGCGTTCCGCCCGCAGCAGGCGGGCGACGTCGATTTCCTGCACGCTGACGCGCGTGTCCAGCAGCGGGTTGCCGGCCGGCGCGCCGAGTGGCCCGCGGTTCCAGGCCACCACGGCGGGGACCAACTCGGCCACCACCACCGCGGCATCGGGGCCGAGCTCGCGCAGCGCGGCCGCCAAGGTAAATCCCATGCCCAGCCCGCCAATCAGAAATCGCAGACGTTCGCGCCCGGCCAGCCGGGCGCAGGTAAGCTGAGCGAGCGCATCCTCGGAACCGTGGACGCGGCTGTTCATCAACTCGCCGCGACCCGCAATACGGATCGAGAGCTCTTCTCCGCGCTGATACAACATCAACTCGCCTTCACCGCCGGGCACCGGGGTGCGATCGAGCAATTTCCAGGGAATCATGGCAGTCCTGTGGGCAGCGCGTGAAAGCGTGGCTGCCTATGGTATCGCAAACACCGGGGATGACCCGCGCCCCAATCCAACGGATAATGCCCGGCCAGTGTCCCAGACAGTCTCAACACCATTCCGCATGGACCACACGCCCCGCCATATCCTTCATAGCGTCTTCGGCTACGAGCACTTCCGCGGCCCGCAGGAAGAAGTCATCGGCACGCTCATGGCCGGCGGCGACGCGCTGGTGCTCATGCCCACCGGCGGCGGCAAGTCGCTGTGTTTCCAGATCCCGGCCATCGCCCGCCCCGGCACCGGCGTCGTGGTCTCGCCGCTGATCGCGTTGATGCAGGATCAAGTGGCGGCGCTGAAGCAGGCCGGGGTGCGCGCGGAGTTTTTAAATTCCTCGCTCGACGCGGCGCAGGCGCGCGATATCGAGGCGCAACTATTGCGCGGCGAGCTCGATCTGCTGTACGTCGCCCCCGAGCGCCTGTTGCTGGAGCGCAGCCTGGATCTGCTGGCGCGCATCAAGCTCGCGCTGTTCGCCATCGACGAGGCGCACTGCGTGTCGCAATGGGGCCACGATTTCCGCCCCGAGTACATGGGGCTTAACGTGTTGCACGAACGCTTCCCGGCCGTGCCGCGCATCGCGCTCACCGCCACCGCCGATGAACCGACGCGCCGCGAGATCATCGCGCGCCTCAAGCTCGAAGAGGCGCGCGTGTTCATCAGCAGCTTCGACCGCCCCAACATCCGCTACCGCATCCGCCAGTCGGGCGGCGCCAGCGCCCGCGAGCAGTTGCTGCGCTTCATCCGCGCCGAGCACGCCGGCGATGCCGGCATCGTCTATTGCCTGTCGCGCAAGCGCGTGGATGAGATCGCCGCTTGGCTCGCCGCCAACGGTCTCGCCGCATTACCGTATCACGCCGGCCTCAGTTCGGAGGTGCGCACCGCCAACCAGTCGCGGTTCCTGAACGAAGAAGGCGTCATTATCGTCGCCACCATCGCCTTCGGCATGGGCATCGACAAACCGAACGTGCGCTTCGTCGCCCACCTCAATCTGCCGAAGAGCGTCGAGGCCTATTATCAGGAAACCGGCCGTGCCGGCCGCGACGGCCTGCCGGCCGACGCCTGGATGCTCTACGGGTTGCAGGATGTCATCATGCTCCGCCAGATGCTGGAGTCCTCCGACTCCGACGACGCCCACAAGCGCGTCGAACGCCACAAGCTCGACGCCATGCTCGGCCTGAGCGAACTCACCAGCTGCCGCCGTCAGGCGCTGCTCGCGTACTTTGCCGAGACGCTGCCCCAGCCCTGCGGCAATTGCGACAATTGCCTGGAGACGCCCGAGACCTGGGACGCCACCGTGCCCGCGCAAAAGGCGCTGTCCTGCGTGCACCGCACCGGCCAGCGCTTCGGCGTGAATTACCTGGTCGACGTGCTGTTCGGCAAGGACGACGAGCGCATCCGGCGCTTCGGCCACGACCAACTCACCACCTTCGGCATCGGCAAGGAACTGGACAACAACGAATGGCGCGGCGTCTTTCGCCAACTCATCGCCCGCGGGCTGCTGGCCGTGGACCTCGAAGGCCACGGCGGCCTGCGCCTCACCGACCTGAGCCGCCCGGTGCTGCGCGGCGAACAGCGCCTGATGCTGCGGCGCGACGTCAAACCCGAAAAGACCAAGAAGCCCAAGGCCGCGCGCGCCGTTCGCGGCCCGTTCACCGGCGAAGCCGACCTGCGCCTGTGGGAAGCGCTGCGCGCGCGCCGCCTCGAACTCGCGCGCAAACAGGGTGTGCCGCCGTACGTCGTGTTCCACGACGCCACGCTTGCGGCCATGGTCGAACGCCGCCCGCGCACGCTGGAGGCGCTCGCCCACATCAGCGGCGTCGGCGAACGCAAACTCGCCGCCTACGGCGCGGATTTTCTCGGGGTTATCCTGGCGCACGGCGACGAACCGGTTATCGACACCGTCGACTAATCGCTCGGTTTAGTTTGATGTACATCAATACGCGCGGTCGCCTCCAATCTATATTGATGGCCCGCAAGCCGACATCCGGAGGTCACATGAAAACACCAGCGATCACCGAAACAAACCGCGCGCCGTTGAAGGTGATTTTGCTCGCCGGCTTGTGTGGCGGCCTGGCCGAGGTCGTATGGGTTCAGCTGTATGCGTCGCTGGCCGGATTGAGCGGCGCGGAAGTCGCCCGGCAAGTGACGGCCAGTCTCATGCCCGGCGCGGCCGAGGCGGCGTTCGCACCCGGTCTCGGGATCGCCATCCATTTCGTGTTGTCGCTGCTGGTGGCGGTTTGTTACGCGACGTTGGTATGGGTTCCCTTCATGCAGCGCCGCGGGCCGGCCGCGTCGGTGGCGGCCGCGTCGGTCGTGCTGGCCACGATCTGGGCGGTGAATTTCCTGGCGGTGCTCCCGGTCGTGAACCCCGAATTCATCGGCTTGCTTCCCTACCCGGTTACGTTCGGATCGAAGCTGCTGTTCGGCCTGGCGATGGCCGCGGTCTTGGCGGGCGTGCCGCGGAGTCGCGGTGTCCGTTACGCGCCAAGGTAAAGCGGGAGTGAGGAAGTGGAATTCCGGCTGCTAGTTCTGAACAAGTAGCATTGCCGTCATGCCAGCGAAGGCTGGCATCCAGAATCGGCCTGATGGCCGATGCTTTTTCAAAGCCTGGATTCCGGCCTTCGCCGGAATGACGACAGTAATCAGACCTTTCTTAGATCTTCTTGGGCTCCAGCTTGGCGACGACCGCCTCGGCCTCGCTCCACAGGCAGTTGTTGCGGATCCGGTCCATGAATCCGGCGTCCAGCACTTTCTTGAGCGGCGGCAGCGCGCGCTTGTCGTTGGCCTTGGCCATTACTTTTACGCCCTCGTGGCGCTGCTCGCAGTTCTCGCCCTCGTTGAGATCGTGGATCGCGCCCGCCACCCGGTCGATGTCCTTGCCGTGACCGAGCTGGGTGAGGAGCGCGATCGCCTGGTGGCGGGTGGCATAGCCGGGTTCGCTCGCCCGGTGCTTCAGACCGGCGATTACCTGATCCACCGGGTATTTCCGGATCATGTCCACGGCCGCGGTCACCCGGCCGAGCGCCGTCACCAGGTTGACGGCGAGGCGCTGGTTGCTGCGCAACTTCGAATCGAGTGTCAGCGCCTGGTCGTAGGCCGTGAGCGCCTCGCCGTATTGGCCGCGGCCCGCCGCCACGTGGCCGCGGAGCAACACCGCGGCGGCGTTCTTCGGATCTTCGGCCAGCGCCTTGCTCGCGATCTGGGCGGCCTCGTCCCAGCGCTTGGCCTCGAGCGCCGGTTCGGCGCTCGACAACAGCGGGTTGAGCGGCGGCGGGCGCAGCAGCGTCCAGCCGGCCGTCACGCCGCCCAGCACGACGACCGCGGCGATGGTGGCCATCAGGCCGGGCGTCCAGCGCGAGGGCGGCCGCACGGCGGCGACCTTGTGCATGCCGCCGTAGGGCAGATCGCCATACTGGCCGGCGTCCGATTCCTCGGAGGCCACCAGGCGCACGACCCGCCGGGGCGGGACGCGGTAAACCTTGACCGGTTCGGGAATTCCCTTGAGGGTATGGGTCCCGGCCGGTTCGCTCGCCACCTCGGCCTTGTTCATGGCGAGATACACCGCTTCGGTGAGGTAGATCTCGTCGGCCGGCGCGATGCCCTCGACCCGCGAGGCCACGTTCACCGCCTCGCCGAACACGTCCTTGCCCGAGAGCCGCACCTCGCCGGCGTTGATCGCCACGCGGATGTGGACTTGCTGGTCGGCGGCCAGTCCCTGATTGCGCTCGGCCAGCGCGTCCTGCATGGCCATGCCGCAGCGCACCGCGTCGGTCGGGGAATTGAAGGTCGCCAGGCAGGCATCCCCGATCATCTTGATCAGGTTGCCGGAGAAATGCCCGATCAGCGGACGAACGATGCGTTCGAAACCGTCGAGCATCGCCTGGTTCTCGGCGCGCGACTGGTGCGA
>JACREH010000048.1 GCA_016218345.1 Gammaproteobacteria bacterium
GCGATACTGGGTTTCCGCCTCCGCCATCCGGCCTTGATGGTGCAAGACCTGGGCGAGATTCAGCTGGGCGTCGGCGTACCGTCCATTCAGCTTCAACGCCGCGCGGTAGGCGGTCTCGGCCTCGGGTATTCGGCCAAGCGCGGCCAAGGCGTTGCCGAGACTGTTGTGGGCCTCGGGGTAGCGCGGTCGCAACGCCAGCGCCCGCTGGCAGCACTCGGCGCCGCGTTCATGCTGGCCGAGCAGGCCGTAGACGGTTCCCAACAGGTACCAGGCCTCGGCGTCGGCCGCGTGCTGTTGGCACAGCGCCTCCAGCAACGGCCGCGCCTCGGCCGGGCGGCCGGATTGCACGAGCGCCGCGGCGCGGGCCTTGAGGGTGGGCGGGGAGGGCTGGGTCGACACTGAATTAGAATAACCTGGTCCGGATCGGGATTTTCGACGGGTCACTGCTGTCTTGCAAGACGAAAGCGCCGGTGATCAGCGTTCAATAGGTATGGCGCCGCTGCACCACTCCCGCCAAAACTCGCGATAAAGCGTTTCCAGATGGCGGGTATAGCTCGCGCCGTCGGTGAGCGGCGATTGCCGCATGCGCTCGCGCAGTCCGGCGCGCAGGCCGGCAAGTTGTTCGAGGTCGCCGGCCAGTTCCGCGGCGATGCGCACGTACTCCCCGCGCGTGCGTGCTATCAGGTCGTTAAGCCCGAGCGTCGACAGGACGGCGCTGCCCATGCGCGCGGCGTAGTGGTCGCCCTCCAGCGTAATTACCGGCAGGCCCATCCACAGGCAGTGGTAAGAGGTCGTGCCGCCGTTGAACGGAAAGGGATCGAGGGCGATGTCGCCGGCTTGCAGGAAGGCGATGTATTCCGCCGGTGAACCCCAACCTTCCATCGCCAGGCGTTCACCGGCGATGCCGTGGCGGGCGAACCGCGCCTGCAAGCGGTCACGGGCCGCGGGTTGGTCGAGGGTCTTGGCCTTGAAGGCGAGGCGCGCCGTGGGCACGGCCTTGAGCACCTCGGTCCAGAGCGCCACCACCTCGTGGCTGATCTTGGCTAGGGCATTGGCCGAGACGAATGTGATCCGCCCCCCGGCCGCGGCCGGCAGCGGACTCGTTTCCGGCAGGGTCGGGTCCGGCGCGTAGCAATAATGGCCGGGCAGGCGTGCGAGACGCTCGGTGTAGTGGCCTTCGCTCGTGCCGGGCGGATCGGCGTAGCGGTCGCTGATGCGCCAGTCCATGGCCGGCAGGCCGGTGGTTCCGACGTAACCCAGATAACTCACCTGGATGGGCGCGGCGCGCAACGCCAACGCGCCCAGGCGGTTGCCGTGCGTGTGGCCGGCCAGGTCCACGAGGATGTCGATCCCGTCCGCGCGCAGGCGTGCCGCCAGGGCGTCATCCGTCATGCCGAAGGTGTCGAGCCAATGGGCGGCGTACCCCTTGAGACGGGTGCTGACCGCGTCGTGGCGGTGGGCCGGCAATTCGGAATAACAATATATCTCGACCGCGTTCCGATCGTGATACTGGAACACCGGTTCGATGAAGAAACCCACCGAGTGGGCGCGGAAATCGGGGGATATGTAACCCAGGCGCAGGCGGCGCGCGGGATTTCGATCGTTGGCGAAGCGAATGGATGCCGGTTCGCAGCGCCCATAGCGCTCGCTCCAGGCGCGATGCTCGGCGCACACCTGTTCGGCGGTGTGCCGGGGACTGTGATAGAGGGCGAAGAGCAGGCTGGCGCGGCTCTCGACGTTGTCCGGCTCCAGCTCCACCGCCCGGCGCAGGGCGGGCAGGGTCTCGTCTGTGCGTCCCTGTTCCAACAGCGCCAAACCCAGGTGATTCCAGGCCCGGGCCGTCTCCGGGCGTTGCTTCAAGAACGCCCGCAGGCGCTCCTCGACGTCGATAGGACGCCCCAGGTGGTGAAGCGCCCATGCCGAGTTGTACAGGGTCGCGGCCTCGCCGGGTTGCCGGAGCAGGATTTCGTCGTAACAGGACAGGGCTTCCTGCCAGCGTGTGCGGGAGGCAAGGGCGAGGGCCAATTGGTTCCAGGCCGCGATGTCGTGCGGCGCTGCCGACACGCGCCGGCGCAGCTCCTCTTCCTGGACGGCGTGGCCATCCGCGGGCGGCGATTTGCCCAGGCCGGTCAGGAGGCGCTGGAGGTTGGCGAATGCCTGGGCGTGCGTGGGCAGGAGGGTGAGCGCTGAGCGGAAGCCGGTCTCGGCCTGGGGCAAGGCGCCGAGATTGGCGTCGATCATGCCGAGGAGATTCCAGGCGTCCGGGTCGGGGTGCTGCGCGCACAGATTCGCGCACAGGGACCGGGCCTCCTGCGGCCGGCCGGCCTGGAGTAATTGCAAAATGCGGTTCTTGGTTTCCTCGGGAACGTCGCTCATGAGTGGGGCGTAGCGAAATCGGTGGGTTCGCCGGTTGGCGATGGAATGACGCATGAACGGCGCGATATTACCCGACTGCGGCGCTGGACGCATCGCCCAGGGTCTGGGTACCGCCGATCGAGGGAAATCAGGAAGTTCTAGACGGTCCGCTGGGTGAACGTAAAGCGGGGCGGATCGCGGAACAACGACCCCTGTCGCCACCTGTTCCTGGCTCGAATCGGGTGCTGGAAGCATCACAGCGGCGGGCATCGCACCCGCCGCTGTGCGGACCGTGCTACGGAGAGGCGGTGAAGTTCTGGCCGCTCAGGCTCGCTCCACTGACGATCACGCCGCGGCTGACCGGCGTGAATGTTTTTCCAGCCAAGCTGGGGGTGATCGTGTACGGGCCGTTGCTCAATCCACTGAAGACGTAATAGCCGCTCGTGTCCGTGGTCGTCGTAGCCGTGGCGGTGCCCGCGAGCGCCATCGTCACGCCGGCAACGTAGCTTGTCCCCGATCCCGATCCGGAAGAAATCGCCGACGTCACCACCCCGGAGATGCTGTATGTTCCGGGGGCGACAACGGTGCCGCCGGTGGAACCGCCGCCGGAACCGGAGGTCCTCTCGTACGCCCCCATGTCGACCGTTCCGCCCTGGATGCGGGGGCTTCCGCCCAGATCAGTTGTGATGCCCGCCGGGATGGCCGAATTGTCGCCCACGTCAACCGCGGGTGAGGTGGATTGCAGGTGGAAATCCCCGCCGCCGACGAATTGCGGATCGACATACAGGGTATTGGCGCCCGGCGTGAACCAATTGTTCGGGTTGTTGAAAAAGAGATTGTATCTGTTGGTCACGGTCGGCTCGAAATCCGTGTCGATAGCGATGCCCGTCTGCGAGCTGTTGGCGACGATGTTGTTGGCCACCGTCCCGTACATCGCGGCGCCCAGGTCGCTGCGGCCGCTGATCAGGATTCCGGTGCGGTTGCTCGACAGGGTGTTGTTGATCAGCGAGAAATTCAATGTCCCCTGGGAGTCGTTGACCGAGATCGCCGCCGGCGCGCCCACGTTGCCGTTCTGTCCGGTGACCAGGTTGTTGATGACCCTGGCGTTGATGGTTCCGCCGGGGGCGTACTGGAAGAGCGAGATCCCGGAGTCGTAGTTGGTTCCCGAGATGATATTGCCGATCACGTCGACGGTCATCAGTCGTGTGCCGTTGGCCAGATCGACGGCCGAGCCTTGGTCGGCCCCCTGCATGACGATGCGGTTCCTCTGGATGACCCCGGTCGAGTTCGCCATGTCGTTGGCCTGTATGGAAACGCCGTGATTCTGGCTTCCGACCGCGACCGTCAACTGGTTATCGAGCACCGAGTAGAAGATGTCTCCCCGGGTGGGCGGCGGGGACACGTTGCCGGCCCAGATCCGCACCGCCTCGCCGTAGCTGAACGTTTCCAGAACGGTGTTGTTCCAGACATTGGCCGTCATGGGCCCGGTGCCCCCTTGACCGATGCCTATGAAACCGACTGTCAGGGTGATCCCCTGGATGGTGAATGTGTGCGCGGCGCTTCCGGACGTGACGGCGAGGACGTAATTGTACGCGGTCAGAGCGGGAGTGAATCCCGCCGCCGCCCGGAGGGTCAGGCTCTTGCTGTCGATAGACGGCGATTCGGCGATCGGCGTATTGGTGGCGATTTCGACGATATCTCCGGACGCCGCGGCGTCGATGCAGGCCTGCAGGGTGGTGTTGCACGGCGCCGCGCCGGGGTAGGTAAGGGTCGCGGCCGAGACGGCGGTGACCGCCAGAAGCGAAAGCAGCCCGGCGGCGATCGAGACGGAGAACGTCCGAAGGTTTTTTATGATGGTGCGCATGGCAAGATCCCTCCGATTCGGAATGCAGATCGTTATCGTTTCCCAAAACCGCGCAGCGCGGTTTGGAAAGATCATACTCCGAAAAAGCGATTTTTCTGTGATCTGCGTCACATCAGGGTGTCCGCTCATGGCACCACGCGGCCCAGATCTCCCGATAGACTCGTTCCAGATCGGCGGTGAACCCGGCCGCATCGCACAGCGAGGAATGCATCATCCGCTCGCGCAGCCCGGCGCGCAGTCGAGTGAGTCGTTCGGCGTCGTTTGCCAATTCCACGGCCAGCTTCACATACTCCTCCGGCGTACGGGCAATCAGCTCGGTCAAGCCCATGCGCGTCAGCAGGCTCGCCCCGACGCGCGCCGCATGCCGCTCGCCGGCCAGCGCCACCACCGGCACGCCCATCCATAGCGCCTCGCAAGTGGTGGTGGTGCCGTTGTACGGGAAGGTATCGAGGGCGATGTCGATCTGGCCGTAACGCGCGAGGTGGTCATCCAGCGCCGGCAAACGTCCGACGATGTCAATGCGCGAACGCGCGATGCCGTGCCGCTCGAACTGCGCATAACAGCCCTCGCGCATTTCGTCGACTCCCAGGAATTTATTTTTGAGCACCAGGCGCGCCTCGGGCAGGGCGGTCAATATTCGCGCCCACTGCGCGACCACCTGCGGCGTGATTTTCGGAAGCACATTGAACGACCCGAAGGTGACATGCCCGGCGGTTTGCGCCGGCGGCGCCGCGACCTCCGGCGCATCCGTGGGCGGCAGGTAGCACAGAAATCCACGCGGCAGGCGCACCAGCCGCTCGGTGTGAAACGCTTCCTGCCCCGGCGGGTCGGCCCATTCGTCGGTCAGGCGGTAATCCATGGCCGGCAGGCCGGTGGTGTTGGGATAGCCGAGCCAGCTGACCTGCACCGGCGCGGGTTTGTAACGAAACGCCATGATGCGGCTATGGGCGGTGTGGCCGGCCAGGTCCACCAGGATATCGACGCCGTCGGCGCGGATGCGTCCGGCCAGCGCCGCGTCGTTCAGGCCGTGAATATCCCGCCAGACGACGTCGAGCGCTTGCAGGTGAGCGGTGGTTTCGTCGTGCTTGTCCTTGGCGAGTGCCGAATAACAAAAAATTTCGAACCGCTCGCGGTTGTGGCGGGCGAGAATCGGCTCGATGAAATAGGCCACCGAGTGAGTCCGGAAATCCGGCGACACATACCCGATTCTCAGGCGCCGCTCCGGGTCCGGAACGTTGGCGAATGCCGGTACCGGCAGCACGGTGCGCGCGTGGCGTTCGCCCCACAGGCGGTGTTCCTGGAAAATCGCCGCCGGCGTGTAGGCCGGCAGGTAGTTCATGCCGAACAGCAGGTTGTTGTGCGCGTCCACGTAGTCCGGCCGCAGCCGCAGGGCGTTCTTATACGAGGCGAGCGCCTCCTCCAGACGATTTTCCGCGAACAGCGTGCCCGCCAGGTTGTAGTGGGCGGTGACATAATTCGGATCGAGGCGCAGCGCCCGCTCGTAACATTCGCGCGCCTCCGTCAATCGCATTTCTTCTCCATATACGGCGCCCAGGTTGTTGTACGCCTCGGCATTGTCGGGCTGCAACGCCATGGCCTTTTTATAGGACGCGATGGCCTCATCGGCCCGGCCCAGGCTGGCCAGGGCGTTGCCGCGGTTGTTGTGCGCCTGGACGTGGCCGGGATTCAACCGCAGCACCTGGTCGTAGCCGGCCAGCGCCTCGGCCGGCCGGTTCTGCGCCGCCAGGATATTGGCGAGGTTATAGTGGGCGTGGACGTGATCGGGTTTGAGCGTAACCGCCCGGCGGCAATGGGCCTCGCCCTGCGGCAGCTCGCCCAGCATCGAGCAGACGATGCCCAGGCTCAGCCACGCCTCGGCGTCGCTGCGATCGGCCGCGCAGATCTCCTCGAACAGTCTGCGCGCCTCGGCCAGGCGATTGGCCTGGAACAGCGCCAGCGCCTGTTTTTTCTTGGAGCGGGTCAGAACGTTTTGTTTTGGTGCCATTTCAAAAGCCCGTGTAGAGCATGTGCCAAGGTAGCCAAGGTAGGATGGGTGCAACCCATCGGTTTTCCTCATTCGTTGAAGTTGTAGCCTGGATGGAGCGTAGCGAAATCCAGGTTATCCCCGGATTGCCGCGCCTTGCGCCTTCATCCGGGCTACAAGTTATCTCAAAAATATCCCGGCGATGTCCAGGCACGCCCGAAGTTCCGCGTGCGCTTGGCGTGCCGTCCGCTTTTCCAACGGGGGCCGGCCGAAGGCCGGAGGAATTTTTTAGCCGGGTGCTAGGCACGAGCGCCGGCCGCTTCGCACCACTTTACCCAGAGCGCGCGATAGTTGTCTTCCAGGGCGCGCACGAATGTTTTTCCGTCGCACACCGGGGAGTTTCGCATCCGTTCGCGCATCCGCGCGCGTAGTTGGCCCAACCGTTCGGTATTTCCCGCCAGTTGCACGGCCAGCTTGATGTAATCCTCGGGTGTCTGGGCGATCGACTCCGTCAGGCCCGCGCGCGTCAGCAGGCTGACGCCCACCCGCCCGGCGTGCCGGTCGCCGGCGAGCGTGATTACCGGCACGCCCATCCACAACGCCTCGCAGGTAGTGGTGGTGCCGTTGTACGGGAAAGTGTCGAGGGCGATGTCGATCTGGCCGTACATGCGCAGATGATCGGCGGGCGACGGTTGCCAACCGATAAGTTCGATGCGCGCGCGTCCGATGCCGTGCTGTTCGAATAGTCCATGATAATGTTCTTGAGAGCTTCGATCCTGCTCGCCGCTCGCCCACGAACGATTCTTGAGAATCAGGCGCGCCCCGGGCAGGGCGTGCAGCAGCCTGGCCCACACCGCGATTACCTCGGGCGTGGTTTTTTGCAAGGCGTTGAACGAGCCGAAGGTAATCGCGCCGTTGGCCCGGGCCGGCGACGCCGCCACCTCCGGCGCGTAATCCGGCGGGGCGTAACACAAGAACCCCTGCGGCAGACGCACCAGCCGTTCGGTGTAAAACGCCTCCTGGCCTTGCGGATCGGCCCACGTGTCGGTCAGCCGATAGTCGAGCGAGGACAGGCCGGTGGTGTTGGGGTAACCCAGGTAGGTAACCTGGATGGGCGCGGGCCGGTGAATGAAAACCGTGAGCCGATTGTTGGCGGTGTGGCCGGCGAGGTCCACGAGGATATCGATCCGGTCGGCGCGAATCCGTTGCGCCAGGTCCTGATCGCTCATGCCGAAGGTTTCGATCCAGCGATCGGCGCGCGCCTTCAGCCGCTCGGTGACCGGATCGGCCCCGGACCGGGCGATGTGCACATGGGCCAGTTCGGCGTAGCAGAAGGTCTCCACCGCCGTATGGTCATGGTGGGCGAGGATCGGCTCGATGAAATGCGCCACCGGGTGGGAGCGAAAATCCGGCGACACATAGCCGATCCTCAGGCGTCGTTGCGGGTCGGGCGAATTTCCATACCTATTATTAAGGAGCGGCTTCACCGTCGGATCGGCCTGTAGCTCCCCCCAACGGCGGTGGGCGTCGTAAATCGTCGCCTGATCGTATTCAGCGTGGTAATTAAGATAAAAAATCAGCGTCCGCCACAGTACCGAATCATTGGGCGCGATCCGCACCGCCTGCCAAAGCGCCTCGATGCCTTCTTCGTTCTTTCCCTGGGCATGGAGTATCCGCCCCAGGTTGGTATACGCCTCGGCGCAGCGCGGGTCGACGCGCACGGCTTCCCGGCAATGCTGGAGCGCGTCCTCGAGGAATCGCCCCTGGCCGAACAAGGCGGCGGCGAGCTTGCAATGCGCCTCGGCGTCGTCCGGCGCGATCTCGATCGCCTGGCGATAGCAGTCCGCCGCCTCGCCCAGTTGTTTGCGCGCCGCCAGCGCCTTGGCCAGATTTTTGTGTGCCTCGGCGTAGCGCGGTTGCAGGCGTATCGCTTCGCGGTGATGGCCAATGGCCTCATCCGCGCGCCCCAGATCGGCCAATACCTGAGCGAGGTATTCGTGAATCTCGGCGTCGCCGCCATGGTTCGCGCAAAGCGTGTCGAGCAGATGCCTGGCGTCCGCCAGGCGTTTTTCATCGAGCAACGCGCGGGCCTGGTGTTTGAGCGAAGTTAACGTGGGATTTAATGCCATGCCGACTGTGGAGATGCTGGCGCCGTTTGACGGCGATCGGAATATTCCGTGCACCGAAAGTATGTCACGAAATCCGCTTCGAATGCACGTGAAAGAACCTCTGAGCAATGGTGTCACCTTTAGCACTGTATGACCAAGGATACGGCGCCCGGACAACATAAGGCGCAAGAAGTAGCCCGCATGAAGCGCTAGCGGAATGCGGGGAAAAGGGTCAGCAACCCCATCTATCCCCGGATTCCGCTGCGCTTCATCCGGGCTACGTCTGCTTTTATGTAGCCCGGGGAATGAAATGGAATCCGGGGAAACCAATATTCGACATGGGCACGTCGAAGTCAGTCCTGAGTGGAGTCGAAGGGAATGGACGGCACAACCTTTTGATTCGGTGCGTCTTCCTTTCATGGTTCGACAGGCCCACCGTGAACGAATACTTGATGGGCCTGCCGTTGAGCGCCGGTTCGGCCCTGGGGCGGCCATAGTTCATGTTGCACCCGGGCCGAAGAAACGAATGGTGACCGCGCTTCGGACCCGAAATCGCACCGTCCGTCTGAAAATCCGCTGCGTGGAGTTGAAGCGGGGGGAATTTTGTCTAACTTTATATATAGAAAAGGTCCTACGGGGTTGGGACAACTATCCGAAGTGTTGGCAAGGCATCTGCCGAGGAGTTGGCATGCTTAATGCTAAGATTTCGCATGTTCAGTGCACATTAACCGAGAGCGGGAAAATGAATCGTAAAGTCGGAATGCTTCAGCGAATTGGTTTTGCCGCGGGCGCGTGGTTGTTCCTGGCTTTTCTCGCCCCCGTCAGCCAGGCGGCGGGCAGCGACTTCACCGACCGCCTGATCGTCAAATTCCGCGATCCGGCCACCTACACCGCCGCGCCCAGCCCCGAGTTGACCAGCAGCGCGGCCGTGTCCGCGGGTGTGGTGCTCAACTACTCGCACGCCATCGCCAACGGCGCGCACGTCCTGAAAATCCCGCAAAGCTCCGCGCTGACCGAGGTGCAGGCGATGGCCGACCGGATGCGCGCCAATCCGGATATCGATTACGCCGAGCCCGACCAGCGGATGTATATCGCGCTGGTGCCGAACGACACCGAATATGCAAACCAGTGGCACTATAAGGAATACACCACCGAAATCGGCGGCGCGAACCTTCCGGCTGCCTGGGACATCTCCACCGGTTCCACCAGCATTGTCGCGGCGGTGATCGACACCGGGCTGGTGGCGCACGGCGACATCGACAGCAACATTCTGGACGGCAGCGGGCGCGTGGTGGCGGGGTACGATTTCATCAGCGATTTGTTCGTGGCCAACGACGGCGGCGGCCGTGACAGCAATCCCAGCGACCCCGGCGATTGGACGAGCGGCGAGTGCGGTTCGGCAAGCAACAGTTCCTGGCACGGCACCCACGTGGCCGGCACC
>JACREH010000050.1 GCA_016218345.1 Gammaproteobacteria bacterium
ACACAAGTATAACGGTGACAGCCTTACCCTCTGCCAGTTTATGCCTCTCAACAACAAAAAACCCGCCAGCGGCGGGTTTTTTGTTGTTGCTACCAAACAATAACTTACGGCGCGCGCTGAGCCAGCGAGTAGGTTCTCAGTTTCAACGCGAACTCGCGCAGCGCCTGGATGCCGGTCGCCTCGGCCTCGCGGCACCACTCCTGGAGGGCGTGCAGCAGGTGCTCGTGGGTGGCGGCTGAACGTTGCCAGATGGCTTGCAGCTCCTGCTTCATGGTGTAAACGGTGTGCAGGCGCTGGAAGCGCCCGAGCGCGGTGTGTAGGTGCGCGCGGCTGGCGGCGTCGAGCAGGGCGGCCTCGCGCACCATCAGGTGCTTGGCGCGCTTGAGGAGCGTCAGGGTTTCCTTGTCGGCGCGGTCGGCGGTCTTCAATTCCTCGCGGTGCACGTGGTGCATGACCTCGCGCGCGAAGTGCGCCATTACCTGAAAGCGGTTGGCGACCACCGCCTTGACGGTGTCGACGTCGATGTGCTGCTTGGCGGTGTCGTAGGCGAGCTCCGGCGGGATCTTGTTGACCTTGGTCAGGCCGACGGTTTCCAGGGCGCGGATATACCACCAGGCGATGTCGAGCTCCCACCATTTGGATGAGAACTTGGCGGAGCTGGCGAAGGTGTGGTGGTTGTTGTGCAGCTCTTCGCCGCCGATCAGGATGCCCCACGGCACGATGTTGGTGCTGGCGTCGGCGACCTCGTAGTTGCGATAGCCCCAGTAGTGGCCGAGGCCGTTGATGACGCCGGCCGCGAAAAACGGGATCCAGGCCATCTGCACCGCCCAGATGGTCAAGCCGAGCGGGCCGAACAGGGCGAGGTTGACGAGCAGCATCAGCGCCACGCCCTTGCCGGTGTGGGGAACGTAAAGCCGGCGTTCCGCCCAATCCTGCGGCGTGCCGTGGCCGTATTTCTCCAGGGTCTCGGTGTTCCTGGACTCGGCGCGGTACAGCGAGATACCGTCCCACAACACCTTCTTGATGCCGACCTGTTGCGGGCTGTGCGGGTCGTCGGGGGTTTCGACCTTGGCGTGGTGCTTGCGGTGAATCGCCACCCATTCGCGGGTGATCATGCCGGTGGTGAGCCACAGCCAGAAGCGGAAGAAGTGGCTGAGCAGCGGGTGCAGATCGAGCGCGCGATGCGCCTGGTGGCGATGCAGATAAATGGTGACGCTTACGATGGTAAGATGGGTGAAGGTGAGCGCCACCAGCACATAGCCCCACCAGGGCAGGGAAATCAGACCGTTGAGCAGGGGTATCAGGCCGTCGAACATGGGCAGTGAATGTCTCCGTAGGGATCGGGTAAACAGCGCTAAGTATACGTTAAAACCGGGCCGTCGCCCGGCGCGCCAGTGAATTCCGTCGTTTTCAGCGGTTTTTACGGTTGTGGGGAGGGTGTAGAGCATGTCGGTGACGCCGCTGCTGACCGTCGACGTGGTGATCGAGCTCATCGATCGCCCCGGCCGCCCGATCGTGCTGATCGAGCGCAAGTACCCGCCGCCGGGGTGGGCGCTGCCGGGCGGGTTCGTCGAGGTCGGCGAGACCCTGGAGGCGGCGGCGCGGCGCGAGGCCGAGGAAGAGACCGGCCTGAAACCGCGGCTCACGGCGCTGCTCGGCTGCTATTCCGATCCGCGCCGCGATCCGCGCGGCCATACGGTGTCGGCGGTGTACCTCGGGGAAGCGCAGGGCGTGCCCGCGGCCCGGGACGACGCCCGGGCGGTCGGCGTGTTCGCGCCCGGGGAGCTGCCGCAACCGTTGGCGTTCGATCACGCCCGGATTTTGCGCGATTACCTTCAGTACCGGCAGCATGGGGTACTGCCGGGACCCGCACAGAAATAAAAAAGCCCGCTTGCGCGGGCTTTAAAGTAGGAGAGTTTCGAGCTAATTAGGGCTTGATGTAAACGTAACCCTGCTGCTGAAGCTTGGCGAGTTCGGCCACGCCGCTCGGCACGATGTCCTTCTCGCTGACGTCGAACAGATCGTTCTTGTAGTTGATCTTCTTGGCCTTGAGGGTGTTGGCGCACACCTGGAAGCCGACGTTCTGGGTCTTGAGGTTGGTCACCTTGCTCTGCATGTCGGGGTTGGTGTTGGCGATCTTGAGCAGGTCCAGACCGTTGCCGTGCATCACGACCTTGATGTCGATGTTGTCCTTGCCGACCGCGTTGATGTGATTCTGGATGTTGCCCAAGGCGGCGGCCAGCTGCTTCTCGTTGTTATCGTTGACGTGATAGACGACCTTCTGCTTGGCGTAATCGGCGGCCAGCGCCAGATTGGCGCCGAGCACCAGCACGGCGGCGGCGATGAGTGACAGTAGCTTTTTCATGGATAACTCCTCTTGATGATGAATGATGAAGATTTATAGTAACGACGGATGGTGAATCACACCTGGATATAGATCCAGCCCTGTTGCTGACGCAGGATGATCTGCGCCACGCCAGAGTCGACGACGCTCGCACCGGGCAACAGCTCCGCGGTAACGCCCTGTTCGCGCTTGAGCCGGTCGATGGTGTTCTGACAGGCGGCGAAGCTCAGGTTGTCATAAGTCTTCAACATCGCCCGGACCCGCTCGGGGTCCGGCGATTTGTCGGTGCGCAGCAGGTTCAGGCCGTCGCCGTTGGTGATGACCTGGACGCGCGCGATCTGTCCGGCCGCGCGATAGAACTTGAGCAGCGCCTCGGCTTCGTCCAGCACTTCTTGAATACGCTCGGGCTTGTCGCTGCTCAGGTGAAACAGGACCTTGACCTCGTTGCCGGCCACGACCAGCGGTTTGGCGGCGGGCGGGACGGCCGGCGGCTTGTGCGTCGCGACCGCCGGCGGAACGGACCCGGCGGCGGGCAACGCGGCGACGGGCGTAGCCTCCGGGGCGGGGCCCGGTTGATGCAGCAGCCAGCCGAGCGCGATCCCGAACGCCAGGATGAACCCGGCGGCGATAGTGTTGCCCGGGCGGCCGGCGCGCGGACCGGGGGCGGTGAATCCGGACAGGTCTTTATAGGCGAGCTGCACCAGGTCGCGCATCTTGCGCAACTCGCACACCTGGCGGTTCAGGGCGTCGTCGTTGTTGATCGAGAGGTAAGCGCGGCCCTTTTCCTCGGGCGCCAACTGATCGTCCACGAAGGCGTTTAAAAACTCGTCCGAGAATTTCTGTTCCTGGTTCATTTGATTCTCCGAAGTGCCACACCCGGGGCGGTATTTTGCCGTTCCAGTTGCGGGACCAGCAGCGCCCGGAGCGCATTGCGCGCCCGGCACAGGCGGCTCATTACCGTGCCGATCGGCACGCCTAAAATAGTTGCGACCTCGACATACGAAAAACCTTCCAGATCGACCAGGGTAACGACCTGGCGCTGGCCCTCGGGCAACCGGGCGATGGCCGCGCGCACCTGGTCGACGACTTCCTTTGTGCAGCTGTGCGATTCCGGGGTGGCCTCGTCGGGCAGATCGAGGTCATCGATGTCGTCCATGTCGCGCTGGCGCCGGAAGTGATCGCGGAAGCAGTTCGCCAGGATGCTGAACAGCCAGGCATCGCGCGCCTTGGGGTCGCGCAATTGATCGGATTTACGCAGCGCCTTGGTGAGCGCCTCCTGGGTCAGGTCGTCGGCCAGCGCGGCGTTGTGGCACCAGGCGTAGGCCATGCGATAGAGCCGTACCCGGCTTAGTTCCAGGGCTTGGCGCAACTCGCGCGACTGACCGAAGAGATTAAAGAATTCCATAATTCAGTGGGTTAGACGCACCCCGCCGGGCGTTTATTCCCGGCGCTGGGACGGGGGGTCGAGGATGCCGCGATATTCGCCATAAGTTCACTAGAATCAATAAGTTGCCAAGCTACAGGCCGGTGACTGTCCGCAAGACCAAGGTGGCCTCGCGGTCGCCTTCCTGCATATGCAGCTTGACCGGCAGGTTACCGCGCTCGACGGCCAGCCACAGGGTAAGTTCGCTGTCGGGTTTGCAGGCGGCGCTGTCTTGCCCCGCCCCCCGGCAGGCCGCCGCGGGCTCGACCAGGCGTTTGATCTTGAGGGTCTGGAGGCGGCCGAGCGGGGTGTCGAGCGGTTCGCGGCCGAGCGTCTGGTAACGGTAGACGATGAACCGTTTGCCGTTGTTGATCGCCACGCTGCGCGCGGTCTTGTCGGACGGCGGCGGATTGAGCATGAGTTCGTACAGCACGCTGGCTTCGTCGTGGGCGTTCGCCGGCAGCGGTTCTTCGCGGCCGTCGCCGTAGCGCGCGAGCTTCTTCGCCCAATCGAACGCGACGCTGTGGCGGCGCGGCTTGTTGCCGCCCTCGCGGTACTTGAGAAAACTCAGCGCCTGGACCTGCGCGGCGCGCACCCGGAACGCCCCTTCCTCGATCCATTCGGCGCTGGTGAAGAGCGTGGCCATGCCGGCCGGCAGGCTGTGGGTGCGGTGTCGATAGCCGCCGTCGGGCTGGCGGGTGAGCGTCTTGCGGGTCTGGCCGGCGAGGATGTCGCCGTAATGCAGTTGGTAATTGAGTTCGAGCGTGTCGGGCAGGCCGGCGGCCACGGCCGGCGCGGGCGCGGCGAGCAGGGCGGCCACGAGCAGTATCGGCGTCGTCGCGTGCCGCATGTCAGTGGGTTCCGGTGGGCGCGGCGACCAGGTGTTGTTCGGGTCGCACCTGTCCGTCGAGCAACACTTGGCCGTTGCGCACGCTCAGCCGGCCCTCCACGAACCAGCGGATCGCGAGCGGCAGGATGCGGTGCTCTTCCGCGAGCACGCGCGCCGCGAGCGTGCCGGTATCGTCGCCGGGCAGCACCGGCACCTCCGCCTGGACAATGACCGGCCCGCCGTCGACGTCGTTGCCGACGAAATGCACGCTCGCCCCGTGCCGCGTAGCGCCGGCCGCGAGCGCGCGTGCGTGGGTGTCGAGACCCTTGAAGGCCGGCAACAGCGAGGGGTGAATGTTCATGAGTCGTCCGGCGTAATGATCGATGAATGCCTTGCCCAGGATGCGCAGGAAGCCGGCCAGCACCACCAGGCGCGGTTCGTGGCGATCGATCGCCTCCATCAGCGCCCGGTCGAAGGCGGCGCGGTCGGTAAAGTCACGATGATCGATCGCCTGGGTAACGAGACCGGCGGCGCGCGCAATCGCCAGGCCGGGCGCGGCCGGATTGTTGCCGATCACGGCGCGGATGACGATCGGCAGCCGGTCCGCGCGCATTGCCTGTACGATCGCCTGGAGGTTGCTCCCCCGTCCGGAAATCAGGATCACTACCGGCGCGGGCGCGCTGTTCATTCCAGGATAACGACCTCGCTCTCGCCCTGGTGCGCCTCGATGTGGCCGATGATGGCGGCGGTTTCCCCGGCGCCAGTCAGGAGTTGCAGGGCGCGCTCGGTGTCCTTGGGTGCGACCGCCAGCACCATGCCGATGCCGCAGTTGAAGGTGCGGTACATCTCGACGTCCTCGACGTTGCCGCCGGTTTGCAGCCAGTCGAAAATCGCCGGGCGTTTCCAGGCGCGGCTGTCGATCACCGCGCGCGTGTCGGCCGGTAACACCCGCGGCACGTTGCCGGGCAGGCCGCCGCCGGTGATGTGGGCGAGGGCGTGCACCGGAATCTCGGCGAGCAGGCGGTGGATGGATTTTACATAGATGCGCGTCGGTGCGAGCAGCGCCTCGCCGAGCGTGCCGCCGGCGAACGGCTGATCGAGCCCGGCCTTGCGGGTCTTGAGGATCTTGCGAATCAACGAATAGCCGTTCGAGTGCGGCCCGCTCGAGGCAATGCCGATCAGGGTGTCGTTGAGCTGCACCTGGGAGCCGTCGATGATGCCCGACTTTTCCACCACCCCGACGCAGAACCCGGCCAGATCGTAATCGTCCTTGGCGTACATGCCCGGCATCTCGGCGGTCTCGCCGCCGATCAGCGCGCAGCCGGCCTGCACGCAGCCCTCGGCGATGCCGGCGATCACGCGGCTCGCCACCCGGGTGTCGAGCCGGCCGGTGGCGAAATAATCCAGAAAGAACAGCGGCTCGGCGCCGAGCACGAGCACGTCGTTGGCGCACATCGCCACCAGATCGATGCCGATGGTGTCGTGGCGGTCGAGTTCGATGGCGAGCTTGAGCTTGGTGCCGACGCCGTCGGTGCCGGAGACCAGCACCGGTTCGCGGTAGCGTCCCGGCGGGATCTCGAACAACCCGCCGAACCCGCCCAGCCCGGCCAGCACCCCCGGACGGCGGGTGCGCGCCACCGCCGGCTTGATGGCCTCGACCAGTGCGTCACCGGCGTCGATATCGACGCCGGCATCGCGATAACTCAGGGATTTGCGCCGGGGTTTGGTCACGTCTGCGGATGGTCGGTGGGCCGAGGCGGTATGGTAGGCTGTGGCCTTGAGGGTGTAAACCTTGACTTGCGCCGGGGGCTCGCATAGCGTCCCGGCGGCGAGCATACGGAAACCGCGAGCGCCGATAACGATGAATCTGTCGTACCTCCCCAACGCCCTGACGCTGTCGCGCATCGCCCTGGTGCCGCTCTTGATCCTGGCCCTCAAGGACCAGGAGTACACGCTGGCGCTCGGGATCTTTCTGATCGCCGGCGTCACCGACGCCGCCGACGGCTACGCCGCCAAGCGCCTGAACGTGATGAGCCGCCTGGGCGCGATCCTCGATCCGGCCGCCGACAAGATATTACTGGTCAGCGCCTACGTGATGCTCACGCTGCTCGGGCATATTCCGTTCTGGCTGATGCTGAGCGTGGTGTTCCGCGACCTGCTGATCGTCGGCGGCTATCTGGCCTACAGCTCGCTGGTCGGCACCGTGCAGATGTGCCCGAGCCCGGTGAGCAAGCTCAACACCGTCTTGCAGATCGGCCTGATCGGCCTGATCCTCGCCCAGCAGGCCGGGGTATTCGACCTGCCGGCGGTCATCCAGCTGCTGGTGTTCCTGGTGCTGGTTACCACGGTCGCGAGCGGCGCACACTATGTGTGGATCTGGGGCATTCAAAAGGACCTGAAACCGGCGGCCGCCGGAAAACCCGCCAATGTCAATTCGCCGTCGGGTGGCGCGCTCAACCCGGTTCGAGGCCGGAATGACTGAAGCTTGTTTCTTAAATTCTTGAACCGCCAAGGCGCCAAGGCCGCCAAGAAAGGCGCTTTTGCTGGAAACCCCAATCTTGGCGTTCTTGGCGATGAAGATTCATAGCTCTTAAACGATGATCGTCAATCAACCATTTCTGTTCGGTGCTGCGCTAGTTGCGGGCGCCGGCGTGCTGCTGTATCTGCTGGCGCCGATCCTCACGCCGTTTCTGATCGCCGCGCTGTTCGCGCACATCGCCAGCCCGGCGGTGGGCGCGCTCGAGCGCCGCGGCGTGGCGCGCGTGTTCGGTGTGATCGCCGTGTTCATCGTCGCGGCGTTCACGGTCACGGCGCTGGTGTTGATACTCGTGCCCTTGATCACGCGCCAGGCGGCGGATTTCGCCGGCCGTATTCCGGGCTACCTCGACTGGCTGCTGAACACGGCGGTGCCGTGGCTGCAACAGACGCTCGGCATCGATATGTCCTGGCTCGACCGCGAGCAATTGAAGCAACAGGCGGTGCAGCACTGGCAGGAGTTGGGCGGCGCCGCGCGCCAGGTGTTTTCCTACGCCGCCCGTTCCGGCTTGGGGGTGGCGGCATGGCTATTGAACCTGGTGCTGATCCCGGTGGTGACGTTTTATCTGCTGCGCGATTGGGATCGCATCCTGGCGCGCGCCCGCGAGCTGCTGCCGCCGCGTTGGCGCGCCACCGTCGTGCGCCTGCTGCGCGAGACCGACGCGGTGCTCGGCAGTTTCCTGCGCGGGCAGTTGGCGGTGATGTTCATCCTGGCGTGCGTGTATGCGTTCGGCCTGTGGCTGGTCGGGCTCGATCTGGCCCTGCCGATCGGCCTGGTCGCCGGCCTGGTGAGTTTCGTGCCGTACCTCGGCCTGATCGTCGGCCTGGCCGCGGCGGCGCTCGCGGCGCTGGTGCAGTTCCAGGACGGCTCGGCGCTGGTATGGGTGGCGGTCGTGTTCGGCGTCGGCCAGGCGCTCGAAGGGATGGTGCTTACGCCCTATCTGGTCGGCGGGCGCATCGGCCTGCACCCGGTGGCGGTGATTTTCGCGGTCATGGCCGGCGGCCAATTGTTCGGCTTCGTCGGCGTGCTGTTGGCGCTGCCGGTGGCGGCGGTGATCGTGGTATGGCTGCGCCACTTGCACGCGCGCTATCGAAAAAGCGCGCTCTACCGGCGCCCGACACGGCCGTGACCGGGCGGGCCTCGGCGCATCCGCAGCTGGCGCTCAATGTCAGGCTGCGCGACGACTCGGCGTTCGACAATTTTCTGGCGGCGCGCAACGCCGAGGCGTTCGACCGCGTGGTCGCGTTCGCGGCGGGCGCCCCGGGTCCGCCGGGATTGTTATATCTTTGGGGCGAACGCGGCGCCGGCAAAACCCATTTGCTCGAGGCCGCCTGCCGCGATCGGCACGCGCGCGGCGAACGCTGCGTCTATCTGCCGCTCGCGGACGCCGGCCAGTTCGCGCCGGCGCTGTTGGAGGAACTTGAACAGCAGGCGCTGGTGTGCCTCGACGATCTCGACGCTGTCGCCGGTGAGCGTGTCTGGGAGGCGGCGTTGTTCGCGCTGATCGAGCGCGCCAAGGCGTCCGGCGCGCGCCTGCTGGTGGCGGCCGCCGCCAATCCCCGGCATCTCGGTCTGGTCATGCCGGAGCTGCGCACGCGCCTGGGCGCGGGCGGTGTGTATCAACTGCACGCGCTGAACGACGACGAAAAGCTCAGTGCCCTCGGTCAGCGCGCCCGCCAGCGCGGCCTGGAACTGCCCGCCGAGGTGGCGCACTATATCCTGGCGCGCCACGCGCGCGACACCCACGCCGTGTTCGCCTTGCTCGACCGCCTGGACCGCGCCGCCCTGGCGGCGCAGCGGCGGCTGACGATTCCGTTCGTACGCGGGTTTGAGTAAGGAAAAATCTTGTGGAAGAGAGATAGTATTAATTTTTGACGCAGAGCCGCTGAGACGCAGAGAAAAGCGTTTCGGATTAAAATCGAAAAAATCTTTCTTTGCGTTCTTTGCGCCTTTGCGGCGAGTATTCGTAGATTTTAGTCATGGCAAAAAAACTGGCCAGTTATCTCAGTGACGCTGCGCTGCGGCGGCTCGGGATCGCGCTTGATCGCGAGCACCAGCAGACGCTCGAGCGGGTCTGGAGCGAGGCCGCCGGCCAGCCGCTGGCCGCGCACGTCCAGCCGTTGCGCTATACCGACGGCTGTCTGGTCCTGCGGGCCGAGAGCCCGGTGTGGGCGAGCAAGCTGCGCCATCAACCACAACGGCTGATCAGCGCCTTGCGCCGCCACGCGATCTTTCACGAACTGATCGGCCTGCAAGTGCGGGTCGTGCCGCCCGAACACGCCGCCGCGCCGCGCCGCCCGGAGCGCGACGCGCGCAAGTTGTCGCCGCAAACCCGGGCGCTACTCGACAGCGTCGCCGAACATACCCCCGACGAAGCGTTGCGCGATGCGCTGCGCAGGTTGGGGCGTGGCGGGAAAGGCTAGAACCTATCTCAAAATCGGTTCGTCGCCCACCGTTCGTCATGCCCGCGGAAGCGGGCATCCAGATGGCCTCAAAAACACTGGATTCCCGCCTGCGCGGGAATGACGGCGTTGGGTAACAAGATCGCCGCGCGGAATTTTGAGTTAGGTTCTGGTTTGTAGCGCCTCGAAATATTCGCGTGCATCCGACCGATCTCGCCTCGCGCGAATTACCGGGCGCAAAAAATCCGCCGGTTTTTACTTTCCGCCCCCTGTGGTTTAATGGCATCCCATGACCTTGCCATTTGAAATATTCGTCGGCCTGCGCTACACGCGCGCCAAGCGCCGCAACCATTTCATCTCGTTCATCTCGCTCATTTCCATGCTCGGCATCGCGCTCGGGGTGGCGGCGTTGATCGTGGTGTTGTCGGTGATGAACGGCTTCGGCAACGAATTGCGCGACCGCATCCTGGGTGTGGTGTCGCATGTCACGGTCACCGGCGAGCGCGGCGCGCTCGACGATTGGAGCGGACTGGCCGGGCGCATCGGCGGCGGGCCACTGGTAACGGCAGCCGCGCCGTACGTGCAGGGCCATGGCATGCTCAGCCACGGCAAGGTCACGAGCGGCGTGCTGGTGCGCGGCATCGACCCGGCGCGTGAGCCGGGGGTCAGCGACGTCGGCCGCAAGCTCACCACCGGCAGCCTGGAGGACTTGCGGCCGGGGGAGTTCGGCATCATCCTCGGGCGCGAATTGGCCTGGAAACTCGGGGTCGAGCCGGGTTCGACGATTACACTCATCACCCCGCAGGGCCAGGTCACGCCGGCCGGCCTGTTGCCGCGCCTCAAACGCTTCACCGTGGTCGGGTTGTTCGAGGTCGGTATGTACGAATACGACAGCGGGCTCGCGCTCCTGCACATCGACGACGCCGCGCTGCTCTATCAGATGCCGGGGCAGGTGAGCGGCCTGCGCCTCAAGCTCGCCGACATCTATGCCGCGCCGGCGTTCGGTCTGGCGCTGGTCGATCGCCTCGGGCCGGAGTACCGGGTGCGCGACTGGACGCGCGAGCACGCCAATTTTTTCCGGGCGCTCAAGATCGAAAAGCGCGTGATGTTGATCATTCTGCTGCTGATCGTGGCGGTGGCGGCGTTTAATATGGTGTCGAGCCTGGTGATGCTCGTGACCGACAAACAGGCCGACATCGCCATCCTGCGCACGCTCGGCCTGAGCCCGCGCGGGGTGATGGGTATATTCATGGTGCAGGGCAGCATCATCGGCGTGATCGGCACGCTCTCGGGCGTGGCCGGCGGCATCCTGCTGGCGCTCAATGTCGAGGCCAGCGTGCATTTCCTGGAGAGCCTGCTGAACTTCACGTTCCTCGCCAAGGACGTGTATTACATCACCGATCTGCCGTCCGATATTCGCGTGGACGACGTCGCGACCATCACCGTGGCCGCGTTGCTCATGGGGCTGGTCGCGACGCTCTATCCGGCGTGGCGTGCGGCGCGCATTCAGCCCGCCGAAGCGCTGCGCTACGAATGAAAGCAAGACGAACGCAGCGCAGCGCAGTAGGGCTTCCTTAAATGAGCGCGACCGACATTCTGCGCGCCACCGGCGTGGCCAAGGTGTTCCGTGAGGGCGGCTTCAACGTCGAGGTGTTGAAGGGCGTGTACCTGCGGGTGGCGCGCGGCGAGCAAATCGCCGTGGTCGGCGCCTCCGGCTCCGGCAAGAGCACGCTGCTGCACCTGCTGGGCGGGCTCGATTCCGCCACCGCCGGCATGATCGAGCTCGACGGCCAGGACCTGGCGGCGCTCGACGAGGCGGCGCGCGGCCGACTGCGCAATCGCGCGCTCGGCTTCATCTACCAGTTCCATCATCTGCTGCCGGAGTTCAGCGCGCTCGAAAACGTCGCCGTCCCGCTGCTGATCCGGCGCGAACCGCGCGCGACCGCCTACGCCCGGGCGTCCGCCATGCTGGCGCGCGTCGGCCTCGACGACCGGTTGCGCCACAAGCCCGGCGAACTCTCGGGCGGCGAACGCCAGCGCGTGGCGGTGGCGCGTGCCATGGTGACGCGCCCGTTGTGCGTGCTGGCCGACGAGCCGACCGGCAACCTCGACCGCAAGAACGCCGAGAGCGTGTACGAACTCATGCTGGAACTGAACCGCGAACTCCAGACCAGTTTTATCGTCGTCACCCACGACCCGGCGCTGGCCGCGCGCATGGACCGGGTGCTGACGTTGGAAGACGGGGTGTTGAAAGAAGCAGACTGAAGAGAGAGTTTGTAATAATTTTCAACGCAAAGACGCAAAGGACGCAAAGAAAAGCGTTTTATAGGTTTAAACCGCATAAAACCTTTGCGTTCTTTGCGCCTTTGCGTTGGGTGTTTGGAGGGATCCGCCATGCGCAGCGCCGCTCTCGCGTTTTTGCTCGGTATCCTGCTGGTGCAGCAGTTGCCGGAGTTGCCGTCGCTGTGGTGGGGCACGCTGCTCGTGCCGCTCGTGGCGCTGGCGTTTTGGCAACGGGCGGCAATCCCGCTCGTGTTCCTGGTCGCCGGTCTGTGCTGGGCGGCGTGGCGCGCCGATCTGGTGTTGCAGGAAACCCTGCCCGCGGAGCTCGAAGGCCGGGACCTGCGCATCGAGGGCTTCGTCGCCGATATCCCGCGCCCGGGCGAGCATGGGCTGCGCTTCGAGTTCGACGTCGTGCTGGCCAGTCACGAGGATCGGCTGGTTACGATTCCGCGCCGCATTCAGGTCAGTACCTATGGCGATGCGTTTGCACCCACGGTCGGCGACAAGTGGGCGCTGCCGGTGCGGCTCAAGCGCCCGCACGGGTTTCAAAATCCCGGCGGATTCGATTACGAAGCGCATTTGTTTCAGCACCGTATCCGCGCCCTGGGGTATGTACGCGAATCGCCGTTACCCGAGTTGCTGCGTTCCGACCCCGGCGACTATCGGCTCGGGCGCTTCCGCCAGTACCTGAGCGTGCGCATTGCCGCGCTGCTGCCGGGCAACGCCTTCGCCGGCATGATCGCGGCGTTCGCCAACGGCGACGAGAGCGCCATCGGCGACCCGCAATGGCGCGTGCTGGCGCGCACCGGCACCACGCATTTGATCGCCATCTCCGGCATGAACATCGGGCTGGTGGCCGGCCTGATGTTTTTCCTGGTGCGTTGGTTGTGGAGTCTGCCCGGCGTCACCGTGCTGTGGTGGCCGGCGCCCAAGGCCGGGGCGCTGGCCGCGCTCCTGGCCGGCGGTTTCTACGCGGCGCTCGCCGGCTTCGCGATCCCGACGCAACGTGCGCTGGTGATGCTGGCGGTGGTGATGGCCGGCATTCTCTGGAGCCGGCGCCGCCCGCCTTCCTATATCTTGGCGGTCGCCTTGTTGTTGGTGCTGGCGATCGATCCGCTCGCAGTGCTGGCGGCGGGGTTCTGGTTGTCGTTCGCGGCGGTGGCGCTGATCCTGTACGTCATTCATCCCGGCCGGGCGCGCGCCACCTGGCGCGAGCGCTGGCGCGCCTGGACCGGCATGCAGTGGGCGATCGCCGTCGGCATGTTGCCGCTCATGTTGGTGCTGTTCCAGCAGACCAGCGTGAG
>JACREH010000051.1 GCA_016218345.1 Gammaproteobacteria bacterium
AGTTCGGTTTGCCAGGCGAGAAACGGGAAGCCGCGCTGGTTCAGGAGCGGCTTCCATTTCAGGTAGACATCGAGGCCGTAGATGCGTGTGTCGGTGTCCGCGCCGCTGGCATTCGGGCCGGCCAGCGCCGACAGCCCCAGGTTCACGCTCACGGTGTCGGAGGCATCGAAGCCGTTCAACCAGCGCGCGCTCCTGAGCAGGTCAGTGAGGCCGCGCGTGCCGCCACGGTCGATCAGGACATTGCCGCCGACGCTCTCGCCGGGCTCCCACAGGAAACTGACCGCGGTCTCGCCCGCGGCGTCTTGCGCGCCCAGATACACTTCCGAATACCACGGCAGCGGCATCAGCCACGACAGGCGTGCGCCCGGATTGCGTAGACCGTCCGGACTCATGAACCGCGACAGCACCACCGGCTGATCGACGAACGCCCAGCTGTGCGGATGCTGGGGGTTATGCCGGCCGAACTCGGTGTAAAAATGGCCGGCCTTGAGCTGCAGACCGGCGGGCAAGGCACGCGTGGCCAGAAACGCTTCTTCCAGTTCAATCACGCTGTCGCCGTGCCGGTCGATGAGAAATATGATATTGGCCTGGGCGTCGAAATACCGGTCGACCGTGCCGGCCAGGGTCAATTCGACGTTTTGCAGGTTGAAGCCGTTGCGACCGGGATCGTGGCCGCCGGCCTGCAAAAATTCGAGCTCGCTATCATTGGCGCTCGAACCGCCGGCCGCGCCCAGGACGGACAAGCTCAGATCGAATCCGCCGAGCGCCGGACGCGCGGGATCGGGAGCGTCCGCGGCGCGCGCCGCGGACGGCCAACTGAAAACAGCAACGGCGAAAATCGCCAATACATTTGTTATCGGGTTCACGAATACGCCCCCACAAAAAGTCCAACGACGTCACGCGGCCAAGCCGCGTGCTGCACGACGGGCAATTACCGGTACGACAGGGGCGGTGCGCGGGCGGAATACGACGGGTGGCGGGGCGCCGCGAACGCGGCGGGAAAAAATGCCGGCACAGGCGCGGCGGCCGGGACGACGACCGGCGGAGGCGAAGCGAGCGTCGAGCCATCGGTCAGGTCGGCATGGGTCAGACAGAACTCGCACGCCCCGGCGGCGGCGTGCGCGGCCAGCTCGGTGTGATGAACCGCGAGCACCCACTGCGCGAGCAGCAGCACCGACACCAGCAACGTGGTGCGGAACAGCCGGCGTGTGGCGGGGCGCGGGTTCATCGGATGGTGATGGTTTTATCCTTACGAATTGGCGGCGATTTAAAGACACCGCCGCGAGGTCACAGTATAGTGAGGGCGAATCGCCGCCGTCAAACCGTTCGCCATGACTAGCCCACAGTCCGATCCGCCCGCGCATACCAACCGCCTGATCCACGAAACCAGCCCGTACCTGCTGCAACACGCGCACAACCCGGTCGATTGGCAGGCGTGGAATGCCGCGGCCTTGGACCAGTCGCGGCGCGAGGACAAACCGATCCTGCTGTCGATCGGGTATTCGGCCTGTCACTGGTGCCACGTGATGGAGCACGAGTCCTTCGAGGACGAAGACGTCGCCACGATCATGAACGAGCTGTTCGTGTGCATCAAGGTCGATCGCGAGGAGCGTCCCGACCTCGACAAGATCTACCAGACCGCGCACCAACTGCTCACCCGGCGGTCCGGCGGCTGGCCGCTCAACATGTTTCTCACGCCTGCCGATCACATACCGTTTTTCGGCGGCACGTATTTTCCGAAAACGCCGCGCCACGGCCTGCCGCCGTTCGTCGAGGTGTTGCGGCGCGTGGCGGCGTTTTACCGCGATCACCGCGCCGAGGTCGTGCAACAAAACGCCCAGGTGCGCGCGGCGTTCCTGCACCTGGCGCCGGAGCGCCCGGCGCCCGGCCTCGGCATCGACGCCGGCGTGCTGGACGCGGCCCAGGCCGAGATGGAGAAGCAATTCGACCCCGACCACGGCGGTTTCGGCGGCGCGCCGAAATTCCCCCATCCGACCAGCATCGAGCGCTGCCTGCGCTACTGGGCGGCGACGGCGCAGCGCGGTACACCGGACGGCAAGGCACTGGAGATGGCGCGCCTCAGCCTGCACGCCATGGCCGCGGGCGGCGTGTACGATCAACTGGGCGGCGGCTTCTGCCGTTACTCGGTGGACGAGCACTGGATGATCCCGCATTTCGAGAAGATGCTGTACGACAACGGCCCGCTACTCGCGCTCTACGCCGACGCGGCGCTGGCCACCGACAATCCGGCGTTCCGGCGGGTCGCGCTCGAAACCGGCGCCTGGGCGATGCGCGAGATGCAGTCGTCGGACGGCGGTTATTACTCGACGCTCGACGCCGATTCGGAAGGCCACGAGGGCAAATTCTACGTGTGGACCCGGGACGAGGTGCGCTCGCTGTTGAGCACCGAGGAATACGCGGTGTTCGCTCCGCGCTTCGGCCTCGATCGACCGCCCAATTTCGAGAATGAATGGTGGCACCTGCACGTGTTCCAGGGCACCGAGGGCATCGCCCGCGCGCAGCAGATGGACGTGGCGCGGGTAAACGCCTTGCTGGACAACGCCCGCCAAAAACTCTTCGCGGCGCGCGAACAGCGCCTCCGCCCCGGACGCGACGAGAAAATCCTGACCGCCTGGAACGGTCTTATGATCAAAGGCATGGCACGCACCGGGCGGTTGTTGGAAAAGCCGGAGTTCATCGCCTCGGCCGGGCGCGCGCTGGATTTCATCCGCGCGACGCTCTGGAAGGACGGCCGGCTGCTCGCGACATACAAGGACGGCAAGGCCCGTCTGCCCGCCTATCTCGACGATCACGCATTCTTGATCGACGGGATTCTGGAACTCTTGCAGGCGCGCTGGCGGAGCGCCGAATTACAGTTTGCTGTCGAACTCGCCGAGGTGCTGTTGGCGCATTTCCAGGATCAGGACGCCGGCGGGTTCTACTTCACCGCCGACGATCACGAGCAACTGCTGCACCGGCCGAAGCCGGCGAGCGACGAGGCCATACCGTCCGGCAACGGCATCGCCGCGCTGGCGTTGTTGCGCCTCGGGCACCTCATGGGCGAACCCCGCTATCTCGACGCCGCCGAACGCACGCTCAAGGCGCTGTTCCCGGCGCTGCGCCGTTACCCCTCGGCGCACAACGCCCTGCTCAACGCCGTCGAGGAATATCTCGAACCCACCCAGACCGTCGTGCTGCGCGGTCGGCCTGAAATGCTCTCCGCGTGGCTGACACGCTGTGTTCGGCACTATGCGCCGCGCCGGATGGTGTTCGCCATCCCGGACGACGCCATCGATCTGCCCGTCGCGCTGGCGAGCCGCGCCGCGACTGGCGAGGTGACCGCTTATATCTGCACCGGCCTGGCGTGCGGAACGCCGGTGACGCAAATGGCGGAATTGGACGATAGACTCAAGGACAGCGAAACGCGCGGTGTGCACCGCTAATCGCGGGCGCGCACCTGCACGGCCATGTACATGAATACCGCCTCGGGGTTGGCGGCGAGCGCCTGTAATTCCCGCGCCATGTCGTCGGCGAGGCCGGCGGGTATCCGTCCCTCGGCCTGCAACGCCGGCGCGGCGCTCAGCAGCAGGCGGGTCCACATCGCCATGAATTCCCGGCGCTCGGCGGGATCGCTCATGCGCCTATCGAGTTGCGGGGTGAGATAGCGCAGCGTTATGTCCGAGAAACCGGCGCGCAACGCGAGATTGGCCAATTTGGCGCCGACGTCCGGGTCGCCGCCCAGGTCGCGCTGATAGCGGTTGAACTCACACCAATAGCGTTCGGTCGCGGGGCAGACCGGCCAGGTATACATGCCGGCGTTGAACACCTCGGTGGCGTACAGCACCCCGCCCGGTGCCAGTACACGCCGGATTTCCTTGAGTATGCCGACCGGATCGCCGGCGTGTTCGAGTACCCAGCAGACGAACGCGCCGTCGAAACTCCGGTCGGGGAATGGCAGCCGGGTGCCGTCACCGCGGAATAACCGCACTCGCCCGGCGACGACCGCGGATTCCAGAAATTCGCGCGCCTGCTCGAGCTGCACCGCGGCACGATCGACACCGGTCACGACCAGCTCGGGCCAGCGCCGCAACAACACCGCGATCTGCGCGCCCACCCCGCAACCGATCTCGAGAACCTGCCGGCAACCGGAGTAATCGATGGACGGAAACACATAGGGTTCGAGAAACACCCCCTGGCGCACCAGCCGCTCCTGCTCGGCCTGGGAGAAGCTATGGATGTAACCGGAGGGTTGGTCGGGTTGCGGCGACATGCCGGGCACTATCGCGTATTTTTCGGGGTGTTTCAATTTTGTTTATTTTTGTATCGCTCCCGCGATGGCTGGAAAATAATAATGCGCGTTTCGCCGCGCGCACGAGTGACTTTTGTTACGGCAAAAGTCACCAAAACCACTTGCCCCTTCGTCGCACCCCATACCAAAGCGCGTTGCGCTCCTCGGTCGGCCAGGGGGTTGGCCGACAGAACCTCCTGTCCTGCGGCCAACGCGCGCCTCCCGGGCGCGCCCCTGGCGGGCCTTGTCCTCGCCGACCTCCGGTGCTCGGTGCGACTCAAGGGGCGACATCCAAACCAAACCCAACACCTAGAACCTTAAGTCCTTAATACATAGCGGTTGGGAGATTTATGCGATCGGGTGTTGACGTTCTCCCCTTTGCCGGCGCGCCGAGCATCGGAGGCCGAGGCGGATCAGGCCCGATAGGGGCGCGCATGGGATGCGCGCGTTTTTCGCGACACAGGGATGTGCCGTCGAAAAACCCCCGCCTCGGCCGAGAAGCGCAGGGGATTTCGCGCCGGAGGGGCGTGTTTCTTTTGGGTACTGCTGAATTCAACTATCAACCGCAACCACGAGTCGGGTCGTGGTTTTGAAGAGTACCTCATGCGGCGTGCGATAACCAAGACACTTGCGGGGGCGGTAGTTGAGCCGGTGCTCGGCATGACGCAGGTCTCCATGGGTAACGGTGCCGAAGTCGAGTTTCTTGGGGAAGTACTGACGCAGCAGTCCGTTCGCGTTCTCAACCGTACCTCGCTGCCAGGGCGCATACGGGTCGGCGAAGTACACCGGGGTCTTCAGGCGTCGGGTGATGACCTGATGGCGGGCGAACTCCTGGCCGTTGTCGACCGTCAGCGTATGAACCCGGGCCGCATGCGGTTTCAATCGCTGC
>JACREH010000052.1 GCA_016218345.1 Gammaproteobacteria bacterium
TCAATTTTTCGAGATAGTCCGCGCGCGCCAGTTTGCTCAGGTTCACGCGCAGCGTCAGCGGCGGACGTTCATTGTTGGCGGCGAGAATCGCCTGCCAGTGTTGCGGCCAGGCCTGCTGGAGGCGCGCCAGCAGCCACGCCGGATGACTGTAGTGGAGCGCCGCGTCGGCCGCTATCTTGGCGTCTACCTGCGCGGCGTCGCGTTGCACGCTGCGCAACACGGCATTGACCAGTCCCTTGGCCCAGGGTTTGCCGAGCGCGTGCGCGGCCCCGACGGTTTCCATCACCACCGCATGCGCCGGCAAGCGCATATGGCGCAGTTGATACAGTCCGACCAGCAACAGCGCGGCGATGTCCTGATCCTCGGCCTTGAGCGGCCGCTGCAGGTACCAGGCGACGATCGCCTGCAACTGGTGTGCCCAGCGCAGCGCGCCGTAACTCATCTCTTGGATAAAACCGCGATCCTCGGCGCGCGCCGTGGCGAGCACGCCGGCCAGGGCATCGTCGAGCGCGCGCCCCGCTTGCACCACTTGCTGCACCGCGCGCGCGGCCAACGCCCGCGCTGGCGGCTGGCGTGCCGAGGCGATCACCGTATCAGTCCGGCGCCCCGAGCCGCTCGCCGGCGGCGAGCGCGTGACCGTTCAGAAAATCCGCGGCCGCCAGCACCTTGCCGCCTTCGATCTGCACGTGCGTGAGCGTGATCGTGCCGGCGCCGGTTTGCACGCCGACGCCGCGGGCGTCCATGCTCAGCACCGTCCCGGGGGCGGCGGTCGAGGACGTTATATCGCCGAGCGGCCCGACCCCCCAGAGCCGCAGCGGGGTACCGTGCAGCGTGGTGGCGGCCACCGGCCAGGGATTGAACGCGCGGATTTTTCGATGAATGACCGGCGCCGGCAGTTGCCAGTCGAGGACCGCCTCGTGCTTGCGCAGCTTGCCGGCATAACAGGCGCGGGTATCGTCCTGCGGGTGCGCGTCCACGGCACCGTGCGCCAGTTGCGCCAACACCGGCAACAGCGTCGCCGCGCCGAGCGGAGCCAGCCGGTCATGCAGACTTTGGGAGGTGTCGGTGTCGGCGATCGGTGTTTCGGCCATGGCCAGGATCGCGCCGGTGTCGAGGCCGGCGTCCATCTGCATGATGGTCACGCCGCTCACGCGATCGCCGGCCTCAATGGCGCGCGGGATCGGCGCGGCGCCGCGCCAGCGCGGCAACAGCGAGGCATGCACGTTGAGGCAACCGTGGCGCGGCACGGCCAGGATCGCCGCCGGCAGGATCAACCCGTAGGCGACCACGATCATGACATCGGGCGCGAGCGCGCGCAGCGCCTCGGTCTCGCTCGCGAGTTTGAGCGTGGCCGGTTGATGCACCGGCAGGCCGTGGGCTTGGGCGTAATGCTTGATCGGACTGGCGGTGAGCTTGCGACCCCGCCCGGCCGGGCGGTCGGGCTGGGTGTAGACCGCGAGGATCCGATGCCCGGCGGCGTGCAGGGCGTGCAGCGTCGGAACGGCGAACTCGGGCGTGCCAGCGAAAACCAGATTCATGCGAGGTTACGGGGTAAAAAGACGGAGCCGCGGAAGATCACGGTACGAATGACGGAAAAAAATATTTTATCTTAGCCGCAGATGAACGCAGATATACGCAGATTAAAACGGACGCCGATGGCATCGGATTCGATCTCATCCGCGAATATCTGCGTTCATCTGCGGCTGAATTAATATTATTTCGATCCGTGGCAACTTTTTCTGTCGTGGCCGCGTTCACATCGCCAGGCGTTCCTGCTTCTCGAGTTTCTTGCGGAGCCGGTTTTGCTTGAGGCGCGACAGGTAATCGACGAATACCTTGCCGTCCAGGTGGTCGATCTCGTGCTGGACGCAGGTGGCCAGCAAGCCCTCGGCCTCGAGCTCGAACGGCCGGCCGTCGGCGTCGAGCGCGCGCACCCGGATATGGCGGGCGCGCTCGACCTCGTCGTAGACGCCGGGCACCGACAGGCAGCCCTCTTCCATCACCTGTACGCCGTCGCGTGCCAGGATCTCGGGGTTGATGAACACCTTCAGGGCGTTGCGCTCCTCGCTCAGGTCCATGACCACCACCCGCAGGGCCACGTCCACCTGGATGGCGGCCAGCCCGATCCCCGGGGCGGCGTACATGGTCTCGGCCATATCGACCACCAGCCGACGAACGGCGGCATCGACCTGGGCCACCGGCTGGGCCACCCGGCGCAGGCGGGGGTCGGGATAGTGCAATATGTTAAGTATCGCCATGGCGGCCGCTGGAGATCGATTTCGTTCCTGGCAAACTGGTTTATTATCTGTTCAAATGATACTGAATAACAAGAATATTTTTCCCGGAATCCCCTTGGCAGCGGTTTCCGGGATGGACTACACTCCTGCCAATAACACCAAAGGGAATCATGCCGATGTCCCCCAATAGACACGCATTCCGGACCTGGGTTCTCGCCGTGTGCCTGGCCGTCACCGGCCTGGCACTGGCCGATGTCGTACAGCTCGCGCCCAACCCCCCCGACCGTTATACCGTGATCAAGGGCGACACCCTCTGGGGCATCTCCGCGCGCTTCCTGAAAGAACCCTGGTATTGGCCGCGGGTCTGGAAGATCAACGAACACATCAAGAACCCGCACCTGATCTACCCGGGCGATGTGCTGGTGCTGCGCCGGGACGGCGGTCAGCCGCAGATCAGCCTCGATGAGGAATTCCTCAGACCGCGGGTGCGTACGGAATCGCGCGACGACGCCATCGTCACCGTCCCGCCGGGCGCGATCCTGCCCTACTTGCATCAGCAACTGGTGGTGGGCAATCACGAACTCGAGAAGGCCGGCTACGTCACGGTCGGTATGGACGGACGCGTGGCGCTCGGCGATCACGACCAATTCTACGCGCGCGGCCTCGGCAAGAAGCCCGACGAGTTTTACCAGCTGTTCCGCCCGGGCAAACCGCTGCGAAACCCCGATAACGGCGAGGTGCTCGGCTACGAGGCGATCTACCTGGGCGACGCCACGCTCATGACCGCCGGCGATCCGTCCAAGTTGACGGTGACGCGCGCCTCCCAGGAGATCGGCCCGACCGACCGCCTGATCAAGGCGCCGCCCAAGACCACGTTGCCGCATTACTTCCCGCACGCGCCCAAGACCCAGGTGTCCGGTCGGATCCTGTCGGGCGTCAACGCGCTGCGCGAATTCGGCCCGTTGGGGGTGGTGGCGATCAGCCTCGGCAAGCGCGAGGGCATGGAAGAAGGCCATGTGCTGCGCATCATGCGCCACGCCGGCCGGCACAAGGACCCGATCACCAAGAAACTGTATCAACTGCCGGACGAGGAATCCGGGTTGCTGATGGTATTCCGGGTGTTCGACAAGGTGAGCTACGCGCTCATCATGGACGCCAACCGGCCGATCCATCTGCACGACGTGGTGCAAACCCCGTAACGCTCCGCCGGCCGCGGCGCGCGCGCCGCCGCGAGTAACGCCGGTGTTTCGCCCGCATGCCCGGGCGGCGGTCGTCGATATCGCGTTCACGAATGAACCCAGAGACACGCAGCGCCTGGCTCGCACTGAGCCGCACACCCGGCCTCGGCGGGCGCGATGTCGTCGATTTGCTGGCGCGCTTCGGCACGCTCGAAACAATTCTCGCCGCGCGCCGCGCCGAACTCGCCGAGGTCCTCCCCGAGAAGACCCAGACCGTCGCGGCAATCCTGGCCGGCATCGACACCGGACAAACCGACGCCGAACTACGCTGGCTGGAAATCCCCGGCAACCATCTGGTCACCCTGGACGACGCCGATTACCCGCCGCTGCTGCGCGAGATCGCCGACCCGCCAATCTGCCTGTTCGTGCGCGGCGTGCGCGCCCTGCTGCTGCAACCGCAGTTCGCCATCGTCGGCAGCCGCAACCCCACGCCCGGCGGCCGCCTCAACGCCGAGGCGTTCGGCGAGGCGCTGGCGCGCGCCGGCCTGGTCGTCACCAGCGGGCTGGCGATGGGCATCGACGGCTGCGCGCACCGCGCGGCGCTCGCCGCCGGCGGCGCCACCGTCGCGGTCGCGGCCACCGGCCTGGATCGCGTCTATCCGTCGGACCATCACGAACTCGCCCATCGGATCGCCGAACACGGCGCGCTGGTGTCGGAATCCCCCCTGGGCACGCCGCCGCGGCGCGAAAACTTCCCGCAGCGCAACCGTCTCATCAGCGGCCTCAGCCTCGGGGTGCTGGTGGTCGAGGCGGCGCTCAAAAGCGGTTCGCTCATTACCGCGCGTCTGGCCGCCGAGCAGGGCCGCGAGGTGTTCGCCATCCCGGGCTCGATCCATTCGCCGCTGGCGCGCGGCTGCCACCGGCTCATCCGCCAGGGCGCCAAGCTGGTCGAAACCGCCCAGGATATCCTCGAGGAATTGGCGCCGCTGGCCCAGGCCGCGCAGGAACGCGCCGGCAGCGGCGCGGGCGCACGGCCGGCGGGGCTGGAACCGGCCCTGGCCGGGCTGCTCGACCAGCTCGGCTACGACCCGGTGGCGCCCGACACGCTGGTCGAGCGCACCGGATTGACGGCGGAGGCCGTTTCCTCCATGCTGTTGCAAATGGAGTTGCGTGGGCTGATTGCCGCCTGCCCCGGCGGGAGATACCAAAGGATCTGTTGATGCGCCGTTCCGGACATCCCGCGACCCACAGGGAAGTGGGAAGTGTCGCGGAAAGGCCAGGGAATGGCCGTAGCGACTCCTTAAACAGCACACTCCATCCTTGGAGGTAGGGCGACTTGATGAAAGAAAACGTGATCGATGTGTTGATGTACCTGTTTGAAAACTACATGGACGAAGGCCCCGAATTCAATCCCGATCAAGAAACACTCGCACTCGAATTGTCCCAAGCCGGTTTCCCGCGCGGCGAAATCAACAAGGCGTTTTCCTGGCTCGAAGGCCTTTCCGGCCTGCGCGAGCGCGCCGGCCAGTTGCCGGCGGTCAGCAAACCGAATTCGCTCCGGGTGTATTCGCCGCTCGAACGCGAGAAGATATTCGTCGAGGCGCGCGGCTTTATTCTGTTCCTGGAACAAAGCGGCGTGCTCGATTCGGTGACGCGCGAACTGGTCATCGACCGTGTCATGGCGCTCGAGACCGACGAGATCGATCTCGAGCAATTGAAGTGGGTGATCCTGATGGTGCTGTTCAACCAACCCGGCCAGGAGCACGCCTATGCCTGGATGGAAGACCTGGTTTTCGAGGGTTTTCAGGACCGGCTGCATTGACGCGCGCCGGCGTCCGCCGGCCCGCCGGGCGCCGTTTCCATCACCCCGACTTGACAACCCCCACCGTCTGCCGTCAACAATCACGCCCGGAATGTGGAAACCACGGGGAACACGGGGTGGGCCGGACAACATTTCGAGCTATCGCGATTCACCCCGTGATCCCCGCGGTTCAATGATTTTGCACAGGCTGTCCAATACATGTCGAAACATCTGATCATCGTCGAGTCGCCGGCCAAGGCCAAGACCATGTCCAAGTATCTGGGCAAGGGCTTTGTGGCGCTCGCCTCCTACGGCCACGTGCGCGACCTCATCCCCAAGAAGGGCGCGGTCGACACCGCCAACAGCTTCGACATGAAGTACGACCTGATCGAGAAGAACAAGAAACACGTCGACGCCATCGTCAAGGCCATGAAACAGGCCGACGCTCTGTATCTCGCCACCGACCCGGATCGCGAGGGCGAGGCGATCTCCTGGCATCTATACGAGATATTGAAGGAACGCGGCGCGCTCGACAGCAAACCGGTGCACCGCGTCGAGTTTCACGAGATCACCAAGACCGCCATCCAGCACGCCATCGAGGCGCCGCGCGAGCTGTCGACCAACCTGATCAACGCCCAGCAAGCACGGCGCGCGCTCGATTACCTGGTGGGCTTCAATCTGTCGCCGCTGCTGTGGAAGAAGGTGCGGCGCGGGCTGTCGGCCGGGCGCGTGCAGAGCCCGGCGCTGCGCCTGATCGTCGAGCGCGAGCAGGAGATCGAGCGTTTCCAGGCACGCGAGTATTGGACCATCGAATCCGACCTCACCACCAAGGGCCAGAATTTCACCGCCAAGCTCGGCCAGTTCCAGGGCGAGAAGCTCGACCAGTTCGCGATCGGCGACGAGACCCGCGCCACCGCCATCGAGGCCGAGCTGCTCAAGCACGCTCAGGGCCGCTACCTGGTCGTCAACGTCGAAAAGAAGCAGCGCAAGCGCAATCCGTCGCCGCCGTTTACCACCTCGACGCTGCAACAGGAGGCGTCGCGCAAGCTCGGCTTTACGGCGCAGCGCACGATGCGCACCGCGCAGCAACTATATGAAGGTGTCGATATCGGCGGCGAGACCGTCGGCCTGATCAGCTACATGCGCACCGACTCGGTGAACCTGGCAAAGGAGGCGATCGAGGAGATCCGCGCGCTCATCGCCAAGCGCTACGGCGACGACAACCTGCCGGAAGCGCCGCAGGTGTACAAGACCAAATCCAAGAACGCCCAGGAGGCGCACGAGGCGATCCGTCCGACCTCGGCCGAGCGCATCCCCGAGCAGCTCAAGGAGCGCCTGACACCCGAACAATACAAGCTCTACGAGCTGATCTGGAAGCGCACGGTCGCCTGCCAGATGGTGCACGCGGTGCTGGATACCGTGGCCGTCGACCTCGAGGCCGGCAGCGGCAACGTGTCGCGCGCCAACGGCTCGCACCTGGTGAAGCCGGGTTTCATGGCCGTCTACCAGGAAGGCAGCGACGAGAAAAAGGAGGGCGAAGAAGACGAGGCGCTCCTGCCGCTCATGCTCAAGGGCGAGCACGTGGACCTGCGCGGCATCCGCAAGGAGCAGCACTTCACCGAGCCGCCGCCGCGCTTCACCGAGGCCTCGCTGGTCAAGACGCTCGAGGCCTACGGCATCGGCCGCCCGTCCACCTATGCCTCGATCATCTCGACGCTCGAATCGCGCGAGTACGTCACGCTCGACAAGCGCCGCTTCCAGCCGACCGACGTCGGCCGGGTGGTGAACAAGTTCCTGTCCGAGCATTTTTTCAAATACGTGGACTACGATTTCACCGCGCGCCTGGAGGATGATCTCGACGCCGTGTCGCGCGGCGAGAAGGAATGGAAGCCGCTGCTCAAGGAATTCTGGGACGAGTTCAAGGGCCAGATCGACTCCAAGGAGGACGCGGCCCGGCCGGGACTGGAAATGCTCGAGGAAGATTGCCCGAAATGCGGCAAGAAACTGACCAAGCGCCTGGGGCGCAACGGCTACTTCATCGGCTGCAGCGGTTACCCGGATTGCAATTACACCCGCAACGTCGACGACGAGGCCGGCGCCTCGAACGAGCCGCAGATCGTCGAAGGCCGGGTCTGCCCGAAGTGCAACTCGCCGCTGGTCGTGAAGCGCGGACGTTACGGGCGCTTCATCGGTTGCAGCAATTACCCCAACTGCAACCACATGGAGCCGCTCGAAAAACCGGCCGACACCGGCGTGCAGTGCCCGGAATGCAAACAGGCCACCATGCTCAAGCGCAAGTCGCGCTACGGCAAGATCTTCTTTTCGTGCGCGCGCTACCCGGATTGCAAGTACGCGGTCTGGAATCTGCCGCTCAACGAGCCCTGCCCGAAGTGCGGGTACCCAATCCTGACCCTCAAGACCACCAAGCGCCGCGGCACCGAGAAAGTGTGCCCGACAAAAAACGCCGAAGGGAAACCTGCTTGCGACTACGCCGAACCGTACGAGGGCGAGGTGCCGCAGGAAGCCGCGCAGACTTGAGGAAGAAACGCGCGGCGCTCGCCGCGCGTCTGGTTTTTATATCTCAGCCGCAGATGAACGCGGATAGACGCAGATACTTACCAGAACCTATCTCAAAATTCCCGCAGATGTTCGTGTCACCCCGGACGTCATTCCCGCGCGACCGCCATGCGACCGCCACGGATGGCGGGAGGTAGAGCAACGCATGGAGCAGTTGCTGGGATGGCGGAAGTACTGGAAACGCAGGAGCAGTTTCCAGTGCACGCGGGAATCCGGCATTTTCAAGTTATTTTCTGGATGCCCGCGTCCGCGGGCATGACGAACGAATTGCCACGTACCGAATTTGAGACGGGTTCTACGCATCGGGTTTTATTGGCTTTGATCCGCGTGCATCTGCGTTCATCTGCGGCTAAGCCTTGAATAGTTACTCGTGATGATGCCCGCCCGGGCCGTGCACGTGGCCGTGGCTCAGTTCCTCGGCGCTGGCATCGCGCACCTCTACCACCTCGACGCTGAAATTCAGGGTCATGCCGGCGAGCGGGTGATTGGCGTCGACCGTGACGCTGTCGCCGTCGACCATGGTCACGGTCACGATCTCGACGCCGTCCTCGGTCGGGGCGTGAAAGCGCATGCCGGCCTCGATGTCCATGTCGGGTTCGAAGCGGTCGCGCGGCACGGTCTGCTTGAGCGCCTCGTTGCGCAGCCCGTAGGCCTGCTCGGGCGGCACCGTGACCTTGAGGGTGTCGCCCGCGGCCTTGCCGGCAAGCGCGTTCTCGAGACCGGGAATGATGTGGCCTACCCCGTGGATATACACCAACAGGTCGCCGCCCTCGGAACTGTCGAGTACGGTGTCGGCCTGGTCGGTCAGGGTGTAGTTGATGCTGACAACCTTGTGTTTGGCGATTTGCATGGCGGGTCTCGTGGAAAAAACCGGCACTTTACGCGCTCGGCGCGTTCGCGCCAAGCCTCGCCTATGGTCCAGCGGCGGGCAACAGGTCGAACACCGCGTCGCCGATCAATTCGCGCCGCCAGCCGCGCAGCAACGGGATGTCGCCGTCGCCCAGCACCAGGCGCTCGACCTCGCGGCGGGTAGCGAGCAACGCGGCGCTGATGCGCTGCTCGCGGGCGCGGTCGCGCAGCCGCTCCATGATGAGTTTGCAGCGCTCGGCCTGCGGGCGGGTGAGCAGCACCGGTTCGCGCCACACCGTCTCGGCCGGCAGGGTCTGGGCGCGTTCCAGTACCGCCAGCAGCTCGGCACCGTGGCGCTCGACGGCCTGGCCGTCAAGCACCTGGAGGGCGCGCAGCTCGGCGGGCGTCCCGGGCGGGCGGCGGGCGAGCTCGTACAACGCCGGGTCGCGCGCCACCCAGGAACGCGGCAGGTTCAGGTCGCGGGCGCGTTGTTCGCGCCAGGCGCACAGCTCGCGCAGCCGCACCTGACCGGCGGGGTCGAGTTGATGGCCGGTTTTTATCCGCCGCCAGGCCTGGCCGGGATCGGCGCGATAGAGTTTGGGATCGGTGAGCGCCTCGAACTCGGCGCGCGGCCAGTCGCGGCGGCCGCGGTCGTCGAGCTCGGCGGAAAGCCGTTGGTGGATCGCGCCCAGATAGCGCACGTCGTCCTCGGCGTAGCGCAGTTGCGCATCGCTCAGCGGCCGCTGCGCCCAGTTGGTGCGGGTATGGGCCTTGGCGAGTGTGACGCCGCTGATCGCCTCGACCAGCGCGCCGTAACCGATCTGGTCGTCGAACCCGAGATAGGCGGCGGCGATCTGGGTATCGAACAGATTGCCCGGCACCGCGCCGCGCAGGTCGAACAACACCTCCAGGTCCTGGCGCGCCGAATGGATGATCTTGATCCGCGCCGGGTCGTAGATCACGTCCAGGAGCGGGGCGATATCCACGGCCAGCGGGTCGACACAGGCGATCGCCTCGGGCGTAGCCACCTGCAACAGGCACAACTGGGCGTAATAGGTGCGCTCGCGCATGAACTCGCTGTCCAAGGCGAGCCAGACGCCGGCCTGCACGCGCTCGCACAGCTCGGCGAGCGCCCGCGGAGTATCGACAAAGCTTACCGACATGACGGCATTCTAACAGATCGGTGCTTCCGGACGTTCGTGCGCGGCCGTGCTTGGTTGCCGGGGCGAGGGTTGTTAAGATGGCACGCTCCGATGCCTGCCGCCCGTCCTTATCTTTTCCCGCTCGTGCTGCTGACCGTCCTGGCGGTGGTCGCGGGCTGCGAATTGTTTCGCGACGCCGCCGAGAGCCGCGCGCGGTTTTTTCTGGAAACCCTGGTGCAGCAACCGGACAACCGCGAACGCCTGAGCGAGTTGTCCAAGCCCGCCGACGGCCAGGGGTTCGAGGCCGTGCTCGACGGCCTCGGCACCCGGCTGGCGATCGACTATCTGCGCGCCCGCCACCGTCAGGGCATGACGCTCGAACTCGCGGTCACCGCCGCCCAGCGCCTCGATGCCGGCCGGCGGCTGGTGCTGATCGCGGCCAGCGCCGACCCGACCGGCCTGCGCCAGGAGAGCGACGGCCGCGTCCGTTTCCAGGTGGCGCTGGAACTGTCCGAGCAACGCCAATGGCTGGTGACGCGCGTCACCGCCGAGTAAACGAAATGTCAGCCACCCTGAAAACTCTGCTCGATATCTGCCTGCTGCGCGGCCGGCCGCAGGACCTGCCGGCCTCGAAAAACCTGGTGGCGGTCACGGCGCTGCTGTCGATCGCCGGCCACTTCACGCTCGATCAATTGCACCAGGACGCGTTCGCCCGGCTGACGTTTGCCGCCGCCCAAACGGCGTTGCTCGGCGCGGTCGTCTGGGCGCTGCTCAAACTGCGCGGCTATCCGGAACGCTGGCTGCAAACCGTCACCGCGCTTTTTTTCGCCAATATCGTCGCCGACATCGTCACCTGGCTGGCGGCGGCGCACGCCCTCGGACCGGAGGCGAGCGCGCCCGAGCCGTGGGTGACGGGATTCGTCCTGGCGACCGCGATCTGGTTCATCGCCATCATGGCGCAGGTGCTGCGCCACGCCCTGGCGGTATCGCTGGGCCTGGCGGTGCTGGCGAGCCTGGGCTGCGCGCTCGCCTCCGGTCTGGCGCTGATGGCGCTGTTTCCGGAAGTGATCCCGCGCTGATGCACATCCACATCCTCGGCATTGGCGGCACCTTCATGGCCGGGCTGGCACTGCTGGCGCGCGCCCAGGGCCATCGCGTCACCGGCTCGGATCGCGCCCTCTATCCGCCGATGAGCACGCAACTCGCCGCCCACGGCATCGAGGTGCGCGACGGCTACGAGGCCGCGCATCTCACGCCCGCGCCCGATCTCGTTATCATCGGCAACGCCCTGACGCGCGGCAACGCCGCGGTCGAGCAGGTGCTGGAGCGCGGCCTGCGCTACACCTCCGGCGCCCAATGGCTGGCCGAGGAAGTTCTGGCCGGTCGCTGGGTGCTGGCGGTGGCCGGCACCCACGGCAAGACCAGCACCGCCGGCATGCTCGCCTGGATACTGGAGGACGCCGGCCTGCAACCCGGGTTTCTGATCGGCGGCGTTCCGGAGAATTTCGGCGTGTCGGCGCGCCTCGGGAACGAGCCGTTCTTCGTGGTCGAGGCCGACGAATACGACACCGCGTTTTTCGACAAGCGCTCGAAGTTCGTGCACTACCGGCCGCGCACTCTGATCCTGAACAATCTCGAATACGATCACGCCGACATCTTTCCCGACCTGGCGGCGATCCAGCGCCAGTTTCACCATTTGCTGCGCACCGTGCCGGGCTCGGGCCTGGTGGTTGTGAACGCCGCCGACCGCAATCTGGCCGAGGTCCTGGCCATGGGCTGTTGGAGCCGGGTCGAGCGGTTCGATGCGCCCGATGGCTTCCGCGCCGAGCCGCTCGACCTCGACGCCGGCCGGTTCCGCGTCTATTGGCAGGGCCGGGAGCAGGGCGAGGTGCGCTGGCCGCTGATCGGTCGGCACAACATGCTGAACGCCCTGGCGGCGATCGGCGCGGCCCGCCACGCCGGTGTGCCGGTGGCGAGCGCGCTCGCGGCGCTCTCCGGCTTTCGCAACGTCAAGCGCCGGCTCGAACTGATCGGCGAGCCGCGCGACGGCATAAAAATTTACGACGATTTCGCCCATCACCCGAGCGCTATCCAGGCGACCCTGGCGGCGCTGCGCGCGCGCGTTGGCGGCGCGCGCATCGTCGCGGTGCTGGAACCGCGCTCCAACACCATGCGCCTGGGCGTGCACCGCGCGACCCTGGCGCCGGCCCTGGCGGCGGCCGACCGGGTGGTGTTGTTCCGGCCGCCCGATCTGGGCTGGGACCTGGGCGAGGTGGTGACAGCGCTCGGGCCGGACAAGGCGCGCAGCTTCGATTCGATCGACGCCCTGGTGGACGGGCTGGCCGCTGAACTTCGGGCCAATGATCAGGTCTTGATCATGAGCAACGGCGGCTTCGGCGGCCTGCACGGGCGGCTGCTGGCGCGTCTGGCGCTGGGTAAATAGGCAAATTAACTATGATTTTGAACCTATCTCAAAAATGGTTTCAATGGCGGAAAAACTGCTCCTGCGTTTTCCGCACTTCCGCCATCCATGGCGGGCATAGGTTGGGTTAGGCGCAAGCGCCGCAACCCAACCTACCAGGGTATTTTGAGATAGGTTCTATTCATTTTTGTTAAGATAACTCCCGCAGCACCTGTAAATCATTAAAGGAGAATAACGGTGAAAAAATTTGCGTTAGTCTGGGCCGTCCTCGGCCTGTTGGCGGCCCCGGTTCAGGCCGAGCCGCTCGAGGGCGTCGAATACCTGCA
>JACREH010000002.1 GCA_016218345.1 Gammaproteobacteria bacterium
CGGCTTCGGACTTTCCGGCGAGGAGTTGATGCGCCGCGCCGGGCAGGCGGCGTTCGACCTGCTGCGTTGGCGCTGGCCGCGCGCGCGCCGCATCGTGGTCGTGAGCGGGCCGGGCAATAACGGCGGCGACGGCTACGTGCTCGCCCAATTCGCGCATGCCGCCGGTTTGGCGGTGGGCGTGTATGCGCTCGGCGATCCGCAGAAATTGCACGGCGCGGCGCACGCGGCGCGCCAGCATTGCGTGGCGCGCGGCGTCTGTGTCACGTCGCTACACGCGGACGCGCTGCGCGATTGCGACGTGCTGGTCGACGCCGTGTTCGGCACCGGCCTGGAGCGCGATCTCGCCGGCGAGTGGCGCGCCGCCGTCGAGGCGATCAACGCCGCCGGCCGGCCGGTGCTGGCGCTCGATCTGCCGTCCGGGTTGCACGCCGACAGCGGCCGGGTGTTGGGCGCGGCGGTGCGCGCGAGAGCCACGCTCACGTTCATCGCCCTCAAGGCCGGCCTGTTCACCGGCGCCGGGCGCGAGTGCAGCGGCGAGATTTTTTATGACGCGCTCGGCGTGCCAATGGAGCTATTTAACGGCACGCCGCCGCTCGCGCGCCGCATCACCGTGGATTCGTTGCACGATGCGCTGCCGCGGCGCGCCCGCCACGCCCACAAGGGCGACGCCGGGCGCGTGCTGGTGGTCGGTGGTCAGCCCGGCATGAGCGGCGCCGCGCGCCTGGCCGGCGAGGCCGCCTACCGCGCCGGCGCGGGGCTGGTGGTGCTCGCCACTCATCCGCAACACGCCCACTGTATTAATGCCGATCGTCCGGAATTGCTTTCCTATGCCGTCGCCGATGGCGCGGCGCTGCGGCCGCTCATGGCCGCGGCCGACGTCATCGCGGTCGGCCCGGGACTGGGGCAGGGCGAGTGGGGGCGGGCGCTGTGGGGAGCGGTGCTCGACAGCGCCACGCCGCTGGTGGTCGATGCCGATGCGCTGAATTTATTGGCCGCCGATCCGGTCACCCGCACCAACTGGATTCTCACGCCCCACCCCGGCGAGGCGGCGCGCTTATTACAGTCCACTGTCGCCGACATTCAGGCCGACCGGTTGCAGGCGGCGCGCGCGATCGCCGCGCGTTACGGCGGCGTGTGCGTGCTCAAGGGCTCGGGCAGCTTGATCGCCCGTGCCGACGACACCCTGTGGTTGTGCGATCGCGGCCATCCCGGCATGGCGAGCGCTGGCATGGGCGATGTAGTGACTGGCGCGATCGCCGGTCTGCTGGCGCAGGGCGCCAGCGCGCTGGCCGCGGCGCGCGCCGGTGTCTGGGCGCATGCCGCGGCCGCCGATGCGGTCGCCGCGCGGCGCGGCGAGCTCGGCCTGTTGGCGAGCGAGGTTACGGCCGAGTTGCCGGTGTGGATCAATCGCTTCATTGACCGATGAAGCGTACCGAACGCGCGGCGACCGAAGCCGACATGGAACGTCTGGGCGAGCGCTTCGCCGGCGCGCTCAAACCCGGCGCGATGATTTATTTCCATGGCGCGCTCGGCGCCGGCAAGACCACGCTGATCCGCGGCATCTTGCACGGCCTCGGCCATGGCGGGGCGGTGAAGAGCCCGACCTTCACCCTGGTCGAAGCGTACGTGCTGCCCGCACACACGGTGTATCACTTCGATTTTTATCGGCTGCACGCCGCCGAGGAACTGGAATTTTTCGGTATCCGCGATTATCTTCAAGGGCAGGGCATATGCCTGATCGAATGGGCCGAACGCGGCGCCGGCTTGCTGCCGGAACCGGATGTTGACGTCTATATCGATCAGGCCGATCATGGGCGCAGCGTGCAATGGGTTTCGCACACCGACAGCGGCAACAACTTGCTCGACGGTCTGACATGAGATTGGGCCGTTTATTCCTTTTTTCTCGCTCGCCAAGCTTCTTCTATCGCTCCCGCGATGCTGAAAAGAATATTACGCGGGGTTCCGCCCCCGCACGGCGGGTTACTTTCGTTTCGGCGAAAGTAACCAAAGCCATCTACCCCTCCGGCGTGCCCTTCGGGTTCCCTGCGCTTCTCGGCCGACGAGGGGGTTTTTCGACAGTACTACCGTGTACTGCGAAAAACGCGCGCCTCCCGGGCGCGCCCCTGGCGGGCCTTGTCCTCGCCGGCCTGCGATGCTCGGCACGCCAGAAGGGGCGGAACATCAACACCGCTGGTTTGAAAACTACCCGACAAGTAATTTCGAAAAATCTTCTTTTGTTTTTCGTACTACTTTTCCCGCTGTTCGCGCACGCCGATCCGGTGGCGGTGCGCAATCTGCGCGTCTGGCAGGCGCCCGATCACACTCGCCTGGTGTTCGATCTGAGCGGCCCGCTCGAGCACCGTCTGTCGACGCTCAAGGACCCGAACCGCATCGTGATCGACATGGACAACGCACGCCTGAGCGGCGCCTTGCCGACGCCCGAGACCGGCGGCCCGATACTGGCCGGGGTGCGCGGCGCCGAGCGCAGCGACGCCGGCCTGCGCATCGTGCTCGATCTCAAGGCCGAGGCCCGGCCGCGCAGCTTCGTGTTGAAACCGTACGGCGACTACGGCCACCGGCTGGTGATCGATCTCATGGATGCCGGCGCCGCCGCCGAGGACGAAACCCGGCCGGAACCGGCGACCGTGCGCCGCGAAACACAGGCCCTGGCGGTGCGCGACCTGGTGGTGGCGATCGACGCCGGCCACGGCGGCGAGGACCCGGGTGCGATCGGGCGCACTCACCGCACCCGCGAGAAGGACGTGGTGTTGGCGATCGCGCGCGAGTTGGCGAAACTGGTTTCGGCAGCGCCCGGCATGAAGGCGGTGCTGATCCGCGACGGCGACTATTATATCGGCCTGCGCGAGCGTATTAAAAAAGCCCACCGCCATCAGGCCGACGTGTTCATCTCGATTCACGCCGACGCCGTTCCGGGCGTCAACCGCAACGCGCGTGGTGCATCGGTGTACGCGCTTTCCGAGCGCGGCGCGACCAGCGAGGCGGCGCGCGTGCTGGCCGACAAGGAAAACGCCGCCGACCTGATCGGCGGTGCGGGCGCGAACGACAAGGACGATCTGCTGCTCAAGGTGCTGGTCGACATGACCCAGACCGCCACCATCAGCGACAGCCTCGATCTCGGCACCGATCTGCTCGGCTCGCTCAGAACCGTCGGGCCGCTGCATCAGGACACGGTCGCGCAGGCCGGCTTCATGGTGCTCAAGTCGCCGCATATCCCGTCGGTGCTGATCGAGACCGCGTACATCTCCAACCCCGACGAGGAAAAGAAATTGCGCGACAAGGCCTACCAGCGCCAAGTCGCCGAGGGGATTTTCAACGGCCTGCAACGCGCCACGCCGCGCTTGCAGGCGCGCCGCGGCGCGGCCACGCCCAGCCAGGCGAGCGGCCCGCGCGAGCACGTGGTCAAACCCGGCGAGACGCTGGCGGTGATCGCCAAACAATACGATACCCATGTCGAGGCGCTGCGTTTTATCAATGGTCTGGGCGCGAAGGATCCGCCGGCCGGCCGACGGCTGCGCATCCCGCCGAAGGCCGGTGGCTGAAGAAGTTGGTTGTATGAGCTTTTGCCGCAGAGCCGCAGAGGACGCAAAGAGATTCCAGGTTTAACCCCCGACCCGCTTGTTTGTTCCTGTGAGAGGCCGTGCTGGTCGCGCCGTTCTGCGTTAGAATCCCGGTGTGCAAAAACTATAACGTGTACATAGGGCGAGGACAGACATGAAACCGGTATCCGTTCTGAAAGTATTGAGTATCGGCCTCTTGGCCGCCGGCCTGGTCGGCTGTGGCAAGCAGGAGACGTCCAAGGGCGAGTTGATCGTGAAGATCGGTTCGGTGGCGCCGCTCACCGGGCCGCAGGCGCATCTCGGCAAGGACAACGAGAACGGCGCGCGGCTGGCGATCGACGAGGCCAACGCCCGCGGCGTCACGATCGGCGGTAAGAAAGCGACGTTCGTGTTGATCGGCGAGGACGATCAGGCCGATCCCAAGACCGCGACCATCGTCGCCCAGAAGCTCGCCGACCAGCAGGTCAAGGGCGTGATCGGCCACCTCAACTCCGGCACCTCGATACCGGCCTCGAAGATTTACGCCGACGCCGGCATCGTCCAGATCTCGCCGTCGGCCACGGCGGTTGCCTACACCGCCCAGGGATTCAGGTCCGCGCTCCGCGTCATGACCAACGATCGCCAGCAGGGCAAGGTGCTCGGCGAGTTCGCCGTCAAGCACCTGGGTGCCAAGCGCGTCGCCATCATCGACGACCGCACCGCTTACGGCCAGGGTCTGGCCGACGAAGTCGAAAAGGCAGTCAAGGCCGCGGGCGGCGGAGTGGTGGCGCGCGAATACACCAGCGACCGTTCGACCGATTTCACCGCCATCCTCACCTCGATCAAGGGCAAGACCCCGGACGTGGTGTTCTACGGTGGCATGGACCCGCAGGCCGCGCCGATGGCCAAGCAAATGCAGGGGCTCGGCCTGAAGGCCAGGTTTCTCAGCGGCGACGGCGCCCAGACCCAGGAATTTCTGAAGCTCGCCGGTCCGGCCGCCGAGGGCGTGTCCGCGTCCATGCCGGGCATGCCGCTCGACCTGATGCCGGGCGGCAAGTCGTTCCGGGAAAGATTCAACGCCAAGTACGGCGTGATCCAGAACTACGCGCCGTACGCCTACGACGCGGTCAACGCCATGATCTTGGCCATGGAGAAGGCGGGCTCGCCCGAGCCGGCGATGTACCTGCCGGAGCTGGTCAAGCTGCGTTTCACCGGCGTCACCGGCGAGATCGGCTTCGACGAGCGCGGCGATGTCCTGGGCGGGGCGATCACGCTGTATCATGTCAGAAACGGCCGCTGGGAAGTGCTCGATACCGTGCAGGGCGAGAGCGCTGGGAAAAGCAAGTAAGCTTGTTGGAACCGCAGATGAACGCCGATAATCTTATTTGCGCCGGATTCCTTTATTGAGTAGCACGTAAATGCTTGACGCCCCCCCCCCTCTCCCTGTCCCTCCCCCGCAAAGGGGGAGGGGACGCTTATCGAATCGAGCCGAAACGCTGGGAAAAGTGGCGATTCCCCCTCCCCTCGCGGGAGGGGGCTAGGGGGAGGGGGAGTATGCGCCGGTTTTTTTATCTGCGACTATCCGCGTTGATCTGCGGCTAGACAGTCATATAACGATCTTCCTCCGTGGACATCTTCGTCCAACAACTGATCAATGGCCTGGTGCTGGGCAGCATCTATGCACTGGTCGCGCTCGGCTACACCATGGTGTACGGCATCCTCGAACTCATCAACTTCGCGCACGGCGAGGTCACGATGGTGGGCGCGATGGTGTGCCTGGCGGTGGTCGGCTGGTTGCTGGGGCTGGGCATGGCCGTGCCGTGGCCGGTGATTCTCATGCTCGGGCTGGGCGCGGCCGTCGTGGCGTGCATGGTGCTCGGCTTTTCGATCGAGCGCATCGCCTACCGGCCGCTGCGGCGCGCGCCGCGCCTGGCGGCGCTGATCACCGCCATCGGCGTGTCGATCGTGCTGCAAAACGTCGCCATGCTCGTCTGGGGAAAGCAATACGTCAGCTTCCCGGCGCTGGTGCCGGTGGTGCGCTATGAAATCGCCGGTGCCACGATCACCGCTCTGCAAGTCGTCATCGTGCTGCTGTCCGGCGCGCTCATGGCCGGGCTGTGGCTGCTGGTGAAGCGCACCGGCCTGGGGCGGGCGATGCGCGCCACCGCCCAATCGCCCGAACTGGCCGGCCTCATGGGCGTCAATCCCAACCGCGTCATCTCCATTACCTTCGTGATCGGCGCGCTGCTCGCGGCCATCGCCGGCGTGATGGTCAGCGCCTATTACGGGCTGGCGCACTATTATATGGGCTTCCTGCTCGGGCTTAAGGCGTTCACCGCCGCCGTGCTGGGCGGCATCGGCAACATCGCCGGTGCCATGCTCGGCGGGTTGCTGCTGGGCGTGATCGAGAGCATCGGCGCCGGGTACATCGGCGATCTCAGTTTCGGGTTTCTCGGCAGCCACTATCAGGACGTGTTCGCGTTCTTCGTGCTGATCCTGGTGCTGGTGTTCCGGCCCGCCGGCCTGCTCGGCGAGCGGGTCGCGGAGCGCGCGTAATAGAAAAACAATCTTGAACCGCCTCGGCAATCGCTCCCGGCATTGCTCTACCTCCTGCGTCCATGCAGTCGAAGGACGCCAAGGGTGAGGTGGGGTATTCGCGGATGTTCAGTGAACATCTGCTCCACCGAACGGGTACAACGGACAGTCGTTGTACCCCGGGCAGCAACAAGAACATCAGTATTTTGGTAGGAAAGACTCAGTGTCGTCAGAGATACTCTGAACAAGTGGTAATGCCGTCATGCCAGCGAAAGCTGGCATCCAGAATCGGCCTGATGGCCGATGCCTTATCAACGCCTGGATTCCGGCTTTCGCCGGAATGACGACCTAATCAGATATTCCTTAGCGGTTGGCGTTGTTCTGTTAGAGGCATTTGGAACCACAACATGGGTTGGCAGGCACACTGGCAGACGTTGAAAACCGACCGGCGGTTCGTGTGGGCGGTGTATGCCGGATTGGCGATCGCCTTGGCGCTGCTGCCGTTTCTGGTCGGCGCCGGGTTGGGGCGCGGCTGGGTGCGGATTCTGGACTTCGCGCTGTTGTACGTGATGCTTGCGCTCGGCCTCAACATCGTGGTTGGGTACGCCGGCCTGCTCGATCTCGGCTATATCGCCTTCTACGCCGTTGGCGCGTATCTGTATGCGCTGCTGGCCTCGCCGCATTTCGGCGTGCATCTGCCGTTCTGGGCGCTGCTGCCGTTGGGCGCGGCGGTCGCCGGCCTGTTCGGGGTGTTGCTGGGCGCGCCCACGCTCCGGTTGCGCGGCGATTACCTGGCGATCGTCACGCTCGGGTTCGGCGAGATCATCCGCATCTTTCTCAACAATCTGAACGCCCCGGTCAACATCACCAACGGCCCGCAGGGCGTGAACCTGATCGATCCCATCGCCATCGGCGGGGTCTCGCTCAACCAGACGCACGAATGGTTCGGTATGGCGGTTCCCGGTGTGTATACCTATTACTATCTGTTCCTATTTCTGGCCCTGGTCGTTATTTTTATCTCGCTGCGCTTGCAGAATTCGCGCATCGGCCGCGCCTGGGTGGCGATCCGCGAGGACGAGGTGGCCGCCGAGGCCATGGGCATCGACACCCGCAATATCAAACTGCTGGCGTTCGCCATGGGCGCGTCGTTCGGCGGCATCAGCGGCGGGTTGTTCGCCGGGTTTCAGGGCTTCATCAGCCCGGAGAGCTTCAACCTGTTCGAATCGATCATCGTGCTGTGTATGATCGTGCTGGGTGGCATGGGCAATATCCCG
>JACREH010000054.1 GCA_016218345.1 Gammaproteobacteria bacterium
GCCATCTTCAGCGGTCGCGCGGGGTCGAGGGTGTAGCCGCCCGAGTAGGCGTGCGGATCGCGCGCATCGGGGGGCGGCGAGCCGCCCTGCATGGAACCGTGGTCCATGGCGGATGCGCGGGTGGCCTCGGTTGCCGTTGCGTTGCCGCCGTGGTCCATTTGGGCCGCTCCCGGCATCCCGCCTCCCGCGGCACTTGTACGTCCCTGTACGTCGCTGTGATCCATGCCCGGCATGGCTTCCGTCTCTCCAGACTTCTGCTCCGGCTCTTGCGCCCAAGCGGGGATCAATCCGAAGACCAACGCTACCGTGGCCATCCAGTTCACCGGTCTCGTCGTCATGGTTTCGTTCCGCATCATTCGTACGTTTCTCATGACACCACCACTTCACGGAACATGCCCGTGTCCATGTGGATCAGCAGATGGCAATGCCAGGCCCAGCGCCCGAGGGCATCGGCGGTGACGAGGAAGCTCACGCGCTGAGCCGGTTGCACGTTGACGGTGTGCTTGCGTGCCAGGAATTTTCCATCCGCGTCCTCCAGCTCGCTCCACAGCCCGTGCAGGTGCATGGGATGGGTCATCATGGTGTCGTTGTGCAGGATCACGCGCAGGCGTTCGTTGTGCTGGAAGTGAATCGGCGTGGACTTGCCGAATTCGACGCCGTCGATCGACCAGACATAACGCTCCATGTTGCCGGTGAGATGCAACTCGATCTCGCGCCCCGGTGCGCGCTTGTCCAGCGGCCCGCCGACCGTGCGCAGATCGGCGTAGGTGAGCACGCGCCGGCCGTTGTTGCGCAGACCCACGCCCGGATCGTCGAGGTTGGTGCGCGGCGTATCGACGCGCATATCGACGCTCGGGCCGTACTCGGTGCGGGCATGGCGTACCGTGGTCGAGGGTTTGGCGAGCGGATCGGCGCCGGTAGCGGGCATGGCATGGGCGCTGTGGTCCATGGCCGGCATACCGTGGTCCATCGGCGCGCCGCCGTGGGCGCCGTGATCCATGGCGCCCATCATGTCCCCCATGGTGAGCGGTTCGGGTCGGTCCACGGCCGGCACCGGCGCGCTCAGGCCGGCGCGCGCGGCGAGCGTGCCGCGCACGAAGCCACTGCGATCCATGGACTGCGCGAACACGGTGTAGGCCTGGTCCTTGGGGCTGACGATCACGTCGTAGGTCTCGGCCACGCCCAGGCGGATTTCATCGACCGTGACCGGCTCGACGTTCTGTCCGTCGGCCTGCACGACGGTCATGGGGAGCCCCGGGATGCGCACGTCGAAGAACGTCATCGCCCCGGAATTGATGAAGCGCAACCGCACCTTCTCGCCCGGACGGAACTGGCCGGTCCAGTTTCCGGCGGCGTTCGTGCCGTTCATGAGGTAGGTGTAAGTGTAGCCGGAGATGTCGGCCAGGTCGGTGGGGTTCATGCGCATCTGGTTCCACATCTCGCGCTTGTCGAGCGCGGCCGACAAACCTTCCTTCGACACGTCGCGGAAGAAATCGACCACCGTGGGTTGATTGAAGTTATAGTAGTCGCTCTGCATCTTGAGCTTGCTCATGACCCGGTGCGGATCCTCGTCGGTCCAGTCGGACAGCTGCACGATGTAGTCGCGGTCGGCCCGGATCGACTCGCCGCGCGCCGGGTCGATGACGATGGCGCCGAACATGCCGGTCTGTTCCTGCATGCCGGAGTGCGAGTGGTACCAGTAGGTGCCGGTCTGTGCCACCTTGAAGCGGTAGGCGAAGGTCTCGCCGGGCGCGATACCGCGGAAGCTGATACCGGGGACACCGTCCATTTGGTACGGCAGGAGGATGCCGTGCCAATGGATCGAGGTATCCACAGCCAGGCGGTTGGTCACGCGGATGGTCACGGTATCGCCTTCACGCCAGCGGAGCGTCGGCCCGGGAATCGAACCGTTGATGGTCGTGGCCAGGCGCGACCGGCCGGTGAAGTTGACCGGCGTTTCCGCGATCGTGAGGTCGAACTCTGTGCCGCTCAGCACCTTGGCGCTGCCGGTGGCCGTGCCCGGCGGTTCCTTGGCCGAGGCCGTTGTAATCCATGCCGGCAATCCCGCCAGCGCGCCGGTGGCGGCGACGCCCTGCATGAACCTCCGGCGAGAACGATCGGGTGGTACCAACGGATACCGGGAAATGCGCTTCATCGTGATGGGTCCTCTCCAGTTAAACTCGCCGCGCGCCCACCCGCCGCGCAATGGAATCGGCGGATGAGCGTTTGGATATAAATGCGATTGCACCGCGGTACGGCGGTACAACGCGGGTTTAGCCAGCGGAGTGTTGCGGAGGGCGGTTGGGCAAGGCCACGGCCAGACGGGCGTGAAGCCGGGGGATTACCGGTGTCTGGACCGAGTGCAGCGGATGGGAATCGGCGTGGAATACAACCGTTACGGCGACGCAATGGGCGCAGGCGTTGCAGCACTTGCCGTCGCAGACGTCATGTTTAGTGCAATCCGCGTGGTTGGCCGACATATCGGCGGCGGCGTCGGAAAGCACCGCGGCATTCGGCACGGCGTCCGACGAGGCATGGGCGGCATGCGCGCCGTCTCCGGCAACGGTGCCACGGGCCATGGAAGCGGCGACCGGCATCAGCGGCGCGACGGCAATCGCCAGGGCAGCCAGCCACACCAGCGTGGTTCTAACCATGCTCATGCCGGCACTATAACCTCACGGTGTTTGCGAATACAAGATTGGTACGCTGCATTACCAACTTCGATGGCCGGTGGTGCCGTTAGTTCCCGCCCGCGCCGGTCGCATACAGATGTTCCCGGGTCCACGCCAGGTCGTTGTTGTTGCGCGGCGCGAACAGCACCTGAAAGAGTTGCAGGTCGCTGGTGGTAAAGGCCGCGCACGACCCGGCCAGGTACAGGCGCCAGGCGCGCACGAAGTTTTCATCGAACATCGCCTGGATGCGCTCGGCCGACTTCTCGAAGCGCCACAGCCAGTGTTCCAGGGTGCGCGCGTAGTGCAGGCGCAGATTCTCGACATCCAGCACCGAAAACTCGTGCGGCTCGAAGATCGCCATCATCTCGCCCAGCGTGGGCGGATAGGCCCCCGGAAAGATGCGCTTCTCGATCCAGGCGTTCATCGGTTGGACGCGGTTGCGGCCGATGGTGTGGATGAGCCCGCGCCCGGTGTCCTTCAGCACCCGCCGGATGACGTCGCCGAGCCCGCGGTAATTTTCGACACCGACGTGCTCAAGCATGCCGACCGACACGAACGCGTCGAAGCGCCCGTCGATAGTACGGTAATCGTCCTCGACGAACTCGACCCGGCCGTCCAGGCCTTCGGCGCGGGCGCGCTCGCGCGCGTACAGGATCTGCTGGTGCGAGACGTTATAGGCCTTGACCTTCACGCCGTAATCGCGCGCCATGTGCAAGGCCAGCGCCCCCCAGCCGCAGCCGGCCTCGGCCACCTGCTCGCCGGGTTTGAGCTGGAGCTTGCGGCAGACGTGGTCCATCTTGGCGATCTGCGCCTGTTCGAGCGTGTCGGTCGGCGTGGAAAAATAGGCGCAGGTGTACAGCATCCGTTCGTCCAGCCACAGCCGGTAGAATTCGTTGCCGATGTCGTAATGCTGATGAATGTTGTCGCGCGAACCGCGCAGCGTGTTGGGTCGTGCCCGTTGGCGTGGGGACATGAGACGCGCGCCCAGCCCACCGCGCGCGCACGCCGCGGCGACCGAACGGTTGATGATCTCCATCAATTCGAGCAGACTGCCCTCGACCTCGATACGCCCCTGGCTGTAGAGATCGCCGAAATGCAGGTCGGGATTGCGGACCACATCGAAGAGCGCGGCGCGATCGTGGATCAGCACGCGCATCAGCGGCGTGCCCGTGGAGGCGGCGATCTGATCGCCGTTCCAGAGCACGAAAGCGACCGGCGGGTTGCCCAATATCCGCAACAGGAACTTGAGCAGCCGCCGCTCGATACCGTACACGCGCCCGGAGACCCGCGCCGGAGCGCGTTGCGACGCGCGCATCGGCGGCGCCACGGCGCGCGCCGGGCTGGGCGACATGGTGGTAACCAGTTCGGCCTCGTTCTTATTCATGCTTTCCCCCATACCCTGTGTCGATCGGGCCAAATCCGCTCGGCCCGGCATTATCCTAAACGCACTCCGGGGTCGCTGACAAATGTCCCCGGTCGGGCACTGGGACCCTATAATTGCTGAAAAAAGCCGTTCCTGGCCTTTTTTCATCTCGCCCGGCAAAAAAACCTGGGTTTTTGCCGTGCTTCATTTCTCAAACACGAATGTGTCCGAGAAATGGCGGTACCTCCCTGTACCGCAGGCCGCCAACAAATGAATTTTTCAGCGGCCTGCTAGCGCGAAACCCCTTCTTTAATAGCGTTCATAATGCGCTCGTCGATCTTCTTGCCGATCTCCCGGGCGCGCGGGTGCGGGTCCTTGTCGAGCGCGTAGCTCGGGCGCTGGATGACGATGGTGACCTGCTTGGGGGTCTTTTTCATGCTGTAGGCGACCAGCTTGAACGGGCAGAGCACCGACCAGTCCATGTTGATGTTGAACACCTCCTGGTTGAACACCACCGAGCAGAAATGCACCGCCGTGACGTTGTCGAAGCCGATGCTGTTCCACTTGCCGTCCGGAAACAAGTGCTTGTTGTTCTCCAGGCCCTTGGACAGATTTTCCTCGGCGGTGATGATGAATTGCGCCGCCTGCAGGCCGTCCCTGAGATTGGCGAGCACCGCGGCGAATTCGCCCTTGGCCTGAAACTTCCAGAACGCCGGGTTCTCCGCGGCCTGCGCCGCGCCCGTGAAACCGAGCAGCGCGACCAGCGCCGCCGCCACCGTCAGGGTAATCGTTTTCATGACCGACCTCCTTTGTGGGTGCCGAGGAACCTCTGAACACTACACCGTTCGCCCTGAGCCTGTCGAAGGGCGGATAGTACAAGCCTTGGTTTCGTGCCATCTTCCGTTCGTGGTTCGACAAGCTCACCACGAACGGAAAATTCGATCGGAGCTTCCCTGAATAACAGGGTTTACCCGGACGGCGATCACTGCCCCATCATGCCGCCCGGCATGTTGCCCGGCCCCATCGGCCCGCGGCCGCCCGGGCCCGGCGCCCCCATGCCCTGACCTCCCATCATCATGCCGCGGCGCCACTGTTTGAGCCGGTCGCGCTGTTCCGCGGTCAGCACCGCGCGCGCCTGATTGGCCGCCTGCACGTGCGCCTCGATCGTCTGCTGACGGAGTTTGGCGATCTCGCCGTACACGGCACCGACCTTCTTCGGATCGGGTTCGTCGGCGTACAACAGGTCGCGGAGCTTGATGCGTTCGTCGAGCAGCTTTCCGCCGATCACCCAGTGCTGCCTGCGTTCGGCGTCGAAGATCTTGTTGACCTTGGTACGCTGCTCGTCGGAGAGATCGAGCATGCCGAATGCGCCCAGGCCGCCGCCCATCATGCCGTGACCCATGCCCATCATGCCGTGACCCATCATCCCCATGCCGCGGCCCTGGCCGTAGCCGCCCATCCGGCCCATCGGTCCGTGGAACGGCCCGGGCGGATCGTCCATCATCATGCCCGCATCCGGCAACTGGGCCGAAAGCGGCGCGGGCGCCGCCGCCAGCAGGCCGGCGGCAATAACCGGTAGCACGCTGAAAACCAGTTTGCGGATCATGGCGACCTCCTCGGAGCGGAAATGAACGGGATAACCGCGAACGACTGCGGCAACTTTGCCCGTTAATCTGAACCGGCGCGCGGTGTTTTTCTTTGACGCATGTCAACATCAGCGCCGTCGCCGCGATCGGGAAAGGCGTCGGCAACCGCGTATTTGCGCGTATAATGCCGGCCGACGCCTACTCCCGATCCTGCCCCATGACCCATTCCGATAACGGCCGTGTCCGGCTGGTTGCCGCGCTCTCCGATCCCGCGGCGTATCCCCATCCGACCGGGCCGATCGAACACCTCGAAACCCATATCAGCGACGTGTTTTTGGCCGGGGAGTACGCCTATAAATTGAAGAAACCGCTCGATTTCGGATTTCTCGATTTCACCACCCTCGAAAAACGCCGGCGCGCCTGCCAGGACGAGGTGCGCCTCAACGCCCGGCTGGCGCCGGATATCTACCTGGGGGTGGCGGCGGTGTGCGCGCTGTGCAGCGAGTTTCGAATCGTGAAGCAGGACTGTCCGGACGGAAATCTACCGGTCGAATACGCGGTGCGCATGCGCCGCCTGCCGCAGGACGGCCTGCTCGATCGCCTGGCGGCGCAGGGTAAACTCGCGCGCGTCCAACTCGTCGACATCGCCCGCCAGATCGCGCGCTTTCACGCCGGCGCCGAGCGCGGCCCGGAGATCGAGCGCTACGGCGCGCTCGACAGCGTCGCCTATCCGGTGCGTCAGAACTTCGAACAAACCGAGAAATACATCGGTGTCACCATCGGCCGGGAACGGCACGCGCGGCTGCGCGCCTATTCGGAGGATTTTTTGCGCTCTCAAGCGGCGCGCTTCGCGGCGCGCGTCGCCGCGCACCGCATCGTCGACGGCCACGGCGACCTGCACCTGCGCAACATGTGCCTGCACGACGGGCGGGTGGTGATCTTCGATTGCGTGGAGTTCAATCAGGCGTTCCGCGCCGGCGACGTCATGAACGACATCGCCTTCCTGACCATGGACCTGGACGCGCGCGGCCTGCCGGCGCTGGGCAACGATTTCCTGAACGAGTACCTGGAATGGACCCAGGATTACGGCGGGCTGGCACTGCTCGATTTCTATCAGATCTACCGTGCCTATGTGCGCGGCAAGGTGACGTCGTTCCTGATGGACGGCGCAGCCGAACCCGGGCGCCGCGAGGCGGCGCGCCGCGAGGCCGAGGACTATTTCCAGCTGGCCGAGCGTTATCTGGCGCCGCGCGCGCCCGGCCTGCTCATCACCTGCGGCCTGAGCGGCAGCGGCAAGACCACCGCCGCCCGCCAGGCGGCCGCGGCGCTCGGCGGCGTGATCGTGCGCTCGGACGCGGTGCGTAAACACCTGGCCGGCATCCCGCTCGGTGAGGACGCCAGCGCCCCGTTCGGCCAGGGCATTTACACCCCGGCGCTGAGCGCCCGGACCTACCAGGCGATGCTCGGCCACGCCCGCGCCATCACCGACGCCGGGCGCTGGGCGATCCTGGACGCCACCTACCACAGCCGCGCGGCGCGCGCCGCCGTGGCGCAGTTGGCGGGCGAACTCCGCGTGCCGTTCGCGATCGTCCACTGCCTGGCCGAGCGCGACGAACTCGCGCGCCGCCTGCACCGGCGCGCCGCGGAGAATTCGGATATCTCGGACGCCGGCGCGGCGATCCTGGACGAACAGGCGCGCCGCTTCGAGGAACCCGCGGCCGACGAAGGCCGGGTATTCACCTGGCGCGGCGGGGATGATTTAGGCGCGTGGCTGAACGCGCTCGCGCGTCGCTAGAACCTGTCTCAAAAACCTTCTCTAAGGTAGAGAGATTTCATAACAGTTCTTTGTCGCAAAGGCGCGAAGGACGCAAAGAAAAATACGAGTCTTATCGTGAAAAACCTTTGCGTCCTTCGCGCCTTTGCGGCGAAAAATCATACAGCCTTAAGCTCCGCCGGGTAGCCGGCAGCCTGCAGCGCGTCGATCACGGCCGCGGGCGCGACCTCGCCCTCGACGCGCGCGCTGTGGGTGGCGAGATCGACCTGGGCGGCGGTCACCCCCGGCAGCGCCTGCAAGGCGGCGGTGGCCTTGGCCACGCAACCGCCGCACTTCAGGCCGGTGAGCGTGTAA
>JACREH010000053.1 GCA_016218345.1 Gammaproteobacteria bacterium
ATCCCCAAGGCCGTCGGCTACTCCGCCGGACTCATCGACTACTTCTTCCGCGGCAAGCTCGAAATCACCCTGCCCGACGAAGCCGTCTACGGCATTGTCGATCACAGCCAGATCAACCAGAAGGACACCCAAGGGTTTACGCGCATCAAGATGAAGCTCAAGAACGCCACCCCGGACATCGTCGCGGGTGGGGCCAAATTTCCCCAGGACATGACCGGCGGGAAACTGGAACTCGTGGCCAAGTTCCGCCGCAATACCTGCTATCAACCGGACCTTACCGGGGAATTCAGTCAACAGTCCCAACGTACCTGGAATGGCCAGTGCGGTACCAACGACTTTCGCAGCCCTGAGGAGATCGCTGTCTCCCAACCGATCGGGAGCGTGACGCTGCCGGCGGACCCCAAAGCCGCTCCGACTCTCTTCACCTTCGAATTCGACCCGGCCAAGCCCATCCCGATCAACGCTACCGACCTGTATCTTCAAGTGGTGTACCGCGGCCCGCTGGGCGCGGAGGCCGACGCCGTGGCGGTGGCGACGAACGACGTTTATGAGCCGACCTATTTCACGTTTTTAAACAACACCGATTATTTCCCGGCGAACGGCAAGTTTTACAAGGTTTATAACGATCCCTACAACCCGCAGAACCCTTATACTCCAGAACTGCTCGCCCAAGTGGATCGCGACAACAACGGCATCCCGGACGTTCCGGTGGACCCCGTTACCTCAACCCTGATGAGACTTCGAGTTGACGCAAGCACGAAAGACGTGGCGGTGGCCGCCAGCCTGCCCCCGGCTCGTCAGTGGCGCGTGACCTATCTCACGGATCAAAGCCCGCACACGATCCGTGTCCTCGCCAGCGGAGTGACTGCCGCCCCGCTTCAGGTTAGCGCCGAGACCGTGCAGAACGACGCCCTGGGGAGGCTGGCTATTAGCCCTCCCAGCAGAATGACCCGCGGGTTTATCCGTTTCAATCTCATCTACATATATCGCGACCCGTACGGAGCACTGCCGCCGCTGGACGATGTGGACACCCTCGGTCCACTGAAGGACTTAACGCTTGTTCCGGTCGGGGTTGTATTCAATCCTGGACCGTGACCTGCGATTCGCCGCTTTGCAGCGCACCGGCGGGTAGGCCGAGCGGGAATCCGGATCGCACAAAAGTTGTTTGATAAGTCAAAAAAAGAATCTTTCAGCAGCTGCTAACCGCCGAGTAGCCCGGCGATATCCACGCCCAGCGGGCGTTTCGGGGCGCCGTTGCCGAGAATAACTGCCTGGAGGTCCGCGAGCGCGGCCGAAAAATCGTCGTTGACCACCAGCACGTCGAACTCGCCGTAGTGGCTGATTTCGGACAATGCCGCCTGCATGCGCGCGGCGATCACCTCCGCGCTGTCCTGGCCGCGGGCGCGCAGCCGTTGTTCGAGCGCCTGGCGCGACGGCGGTAATATAAAGATGCTGCGCGCCTGCGGCAGTTGTTGTTTGATGCTGCGCGCGCCCTGCCAGTCGATGGTCAGCAGCACGTTTTTTCCGGCCGCCAACCGGTCCTCGACCGCACGCCGCGAGGTGCCGTAGCGATTGCCGAACACGGTGGCATGCTCCAGGAACTCGCCGGCCGCGGCCATGCGCTCGAATTCCCCGGGCGCGACGAAAAAATAATCCACGCCGTCGCGCTCGCCCGGGCGCGGCGCGCGCGTGGTGTGCGACACCGAGCGCACGATCGAGGGCGAGCCCTCGATCAAGGCCTGCGCCAGGCTGGTCTTGCCGCCGCCGGACGGCGCCGCGAGAATAAAAAGCTTGCCGTTTGCCACCACCGTCTCCTGTTTTTCTTCGGCATTCTAACACGCGCCGTCTGTCGTAGATTTCCATTTTGGCCGCTTTCCCCTAAGCTGTACCTCCCCATCGCCGAACACCGCCATGACCCTCGCGCCCCTGCGCCTCAAACCCCGCGAACACCACCGCCTGCGCGCCGGGCATCTGTGGGTGTTCAGCAACGAGGTCGATATCAAGGCCACGCCCCTGACCGGCTTCGAACCCGGCCAGCCGGTGGTCGTCCAGGATGCCGCCGGCCAGCCGCTCGGCAGCGGCTACGTCAATCCGCATTCGCTCATTTGCGCGCGCCTGGTGAGTCGCGATCCCGAGGCGGTGTTGGACCGCAACCTGATAGTGGCGCGTCTGCGCGCGGCGTTGCTGTTGCGCGCGCGTCTGTTCGCGCAACCGTTCTACCGGCTGGCGTTCGGCGAGGCCGACGGCCTGCCGGGCCTGGTGGTGGATCGCTACGGCGACGTCGTGGTGGCGCAGCTCACCACCGCCGGCATGGAACGCGTCAAGGCCGAGGTCGTCGCGGCGCTCGTCGAGCTGCTGGCGCCGCGCGCGATCTTGCTGCGCAACGACGGCGCCAGCCGCCAACTGGAAGGCCTGCCGAGCTACGTCGAGACCGCGCGCGGTGAGGTTCCGGAAACCACGGTGCTCGAGGAAAACGGCACGCGCTTCGAAATTCCGTTGCTGCACGGCCAGAAGACCGGCTGGTTTTACGACCAGCGCCCGAACCGCACCCGCCTGCGCGCCTATGTCGCCGGCCGGCGGGTGTTGGACGTGTTCAGCTACGTGGGCGCCTGGGGCGTGCAGGCAGCCGCGGCCGGGGCGCGCGAGGTGTTGTGCGTGGACAGTTCCGAGCGGGCGGTGGCGCTGGCGCGCGCCAACGCCGGGTTGAATCAGGTGGCCGACAAGGTCACGGTCAGCGAGCTCGACGCCTTCGACGCCCTCAAGGGGCTGCGCGCCGACGGCGAGCGCTTCGACGTGGTGGTGCTCGACCCGCCGGCGCTGATCAAGCGCAAGAAGGACATCAAGGAAGGGACGCGCGCCTATCACCGGCTGAACGAACTGGCCGTGGAATTGCTCGCCGACGACGGCCTGCTGGTGTCGGCGTCCTGCTCCTATCACCTGAGCCGCGAGGCCTTGCAGGATGTGCTGCTGCGCGCCAGCCGCGCCCACGGGCGCGAGCTGCAACTCCTCGAACAGGGCGGACAGGCGCCCGATCACCCGATCCATCCGGCCATTCCCGAAACCGCGTATCTGAAGGCGTTGTTCGCGCGCCTGCGTCCGTAACGCCACGCGTGTCCGACACATTTCCTTTCGCCGCCGCCATGCATTACACTTTCTGCGCCCAATCA
>JACREH010000060.1 GCA_016218345.1 Gammaproteobacteria bacterium
CATTGCACCCACTGTAAAAGTGGGAATTACGTCCCCGGCGAAACAAGTGGAACGGCGGGCGTTGGGCCGTCGCCGAGCATATGAAGAGATTTCTCATACACACGCAGGGCCTCGCTATAGTCAGGTCTGTCGCCTCTATCGTTTTGCATTGTATCCGTCAGGGTTCTGCGCGCGCCATTGAGGTCGCCGAGCATCAACTGATACCGCAACTTCAGCAGCCCCGACTCGAGACGATTGGGATAGAGTGCCGCCGCCCGATCGAGATAAGGGATGGCCAGTGAATATCGGCCACTATACTCCAATAGCTGGGCCATTTGAATGTTCAATAGCCACCATTGTATGCGTCCTTGGGCGTTGTTGATCGCCTGTGTTTGATATATGTGAAGCCACTGATCGAAGATCGCATTGAGGTAGTCGACGTTTAGCTGGGGGCATTGATTATGCTTCACGACACCGATCATCTGCCTGATACCGGGGATGAGGTATTTAACCATGCCCGCGTACAGGCCCGCCTGCAGGCGTTTGTATTCCGCCTCGGGGATGTCTTTTTGGCATAGGCAATGCGCGACCATTCTGTGCATGGCCGCGGAGGACGTACTAGATGGGTCAAGTTCCTGCACCCTGTCGAGATGGGAAACAGCCTGATCGAAGTCGCGCCTGTTGTAATAGAAAATGGCCAGTTCGCCGTGCACGCGGAGCGACTCGGGATGGGATTGTTCGGCGGAAAGCAGGATGCTCTCGAACGATGTCCAGGTCAGGATCCGTTGATAGCTCGCGGCCGCATGGGTGGCGGGAAGTGCGATCAGGAATACGACGAATGTTTTTTTCCAGCGGAAATGCTGCATCAGGTAATAAAACAACATCGCCAGTGATAGAAACAAACCGTAGGAGGCCAGATAGTTGCGATGTTCGAAATAAAGCTCCAGACCGAATACGGTCGATTCCATGAGGTGGGCGCCGAAAAAGAAGAGCGGTCCGAAAAAGAATACCGCGACCGGCCTGGCACGGGCCAGATAACTCAGGACCAGGATTATCAGCCACGCCGCTATCGAAACCGCGGTGGTGATGGGCGAGAGCAGTCCGGTGGATTTGACATAGTCGTCGTGGTAAATGCCAAGCTCGGCGCCGCTGGGAATGGTCAGCCCTTTTATATAGTCGAACAGGATGCGTGGCTCGGTCAGGAGTCGCTCAGTGAGGGTAAATTCGCGATTGATGTAACCATTTAACAGGAAAGCCGGGTCCAATAGGATTTTCCCGGCGATGGCCAGCGCGGGAACCGCGAGAAATACCACGTATACCGCGATGAGCAAGCGCTTATCCGCCGGGCGCGCGCGAAACCCGAAGAAAAATACCTCGACGATGAAAACCAGCAACGGCAGTAGTGCGCCGTTTTCCTTGCTCAAGATGGCGAGCGGCATCCACAGCATGAAGCTCGACAGCAGCAGGCCGAGCCCCCGCCGGCGATTTTTTTCCAGATGCTGACGGCCGATGACGTAACACAGCAGGCCGGCGAGTACGAAAAGCGCCGATAGCTGCGTCATGCGCTGCACGACATATAGCACCGTGCTCACCTGCATGGGGGTCAACAGCCACATGGCGCTGACCCCGAGGGCAAACCACCAGCGCTGGGGCGCGAAACGATGTTCTTGCAGCAGGCGGCCGGTCAGCCAGAAGATCAACGCGCCGCACAAAACATGGATCATCAGGTTGGTGTATTTAAAAGACCAGACCTCGCCGCCGTGGATGAACTGATCGACCGCGAAGCTGAGCATGGCCAGCGGCCGGCCCAATGGCCCGGATCCGTTAGTGGTAAGCACCACGTACCAGCTGGTCGGGTCGTCACCGAGATTGGCGAGCGGAGCGAGGTTGACCTGATCGTCCAATACCCAGCCGCCCGCCAGCCCCGGCCAATACCCGGCGAGGGTGATGGCCAGGAGCAGATAGAGCGCCCAGCCAGGGGCAACCTCGTTAGAAAGCAGTTTATTCACCGAACGGCACACATAAAAAAACCCCGGGAGGACCCGGGGTTTTGCAAGAGAGAGACTTTAACGGCAATTGGCCGGGCGATACTTTAAGAGCAGAGAGCCGCCGCCGCCGGTGAAGGGCGAGTTGCCTGCCGTGCAACCCCAATCCACCACTGATTGATTGATGAAACTGGGCCCGAAGACCAGCGTAAGTCCGGACGTGTTCGCATCAAGTGTATTGGAAAAGGTGACTGTGATAATCCCGCCCGTAGAGACCACCACCCCTCGCACGTATTTGCTAACAATAGAATCAGAAATACCAGCTTCACCATTGGTACTGGGGAATCTGGTTTGGCTGGTGCGGTATTCGGACACCGACGCTTTCGCGGCTGAGGCCAGACCCAAGCCTTCCGATACCTTGGCGCGGATGGTGTAGTCCTGATAGGCCGGAATGGCGATCGCGGCCAGGATGCCGATGATCGCGACTACGATCATCAATTCGATCAGGGTAAAGCCGTGTTGTAACTTTCTCATGAGAACCTCCAGTTAAGTTGTGATGCATCGCTAAGCTGGAACCCGGAAAACATGCCCGGTACGTCCGAAACCGCTGCAGCGGTCCCGATCCTCTAAAACGGATGGGCCGATGCCTTCCCAGATTCCCGCTCACCTGATTGAAGCGTCGTCAGAAGGCCGGATCTCCTTGCCACCCCTCTGCTCTTCAGTCACCCAGTATAGAGCAAAAAATGTACCAGAATATGCCGTTTGCCACACCAGGTTGGGTAACGCCGGTTGTCGGGGGATTCCCACCTTTCGTGGTCGGATCCCCGTCATTTCCCCCGGTTTCGCCCGGCATTCGGGCGGGCGCGGTGTCGTATTTGGGCATTCCGGTTGCCCCTCCGTGCGGTTCCTAAAAAAGCCTAATTCAGCCCCCCGAACACTCACCGGGGTCTCGCAAGGCGCAGACCCAAGGAACCCTTTCAACGTAGGCGTCCGGACCGGCGCTGTCAATCGATCCCGAGTTTTTCGAGCTTGTAGCGCAGCGCCCGGAAGGTGATGCCGAGCAGCTTGGCGGCGGCGGTTTTGTTGTGGTTGGCGCGCGCCAAGGCGTCGCGCACCGCCCGTTCCTCGATGCGCGCCAGGTAGTCGTCCAGCGATTCGCTGCCGGCCGGTACCAGGGCGTCGCCGCCGCCCTCGGCCGGCCGCGGCAACTCCAGATCCAAGGCGGTGATTTCGCTGCCGTCGCAGAGCGTGATGGCGCGCTCCAGGATGTTTTCCAGTTCGCGCACGTTGCCGGGAAAGTCGTAGTGTTTCAGCGCCTCGACGGCATCGGGCGTGAGGCGCGGCGGGTTGCCGCCGAGGTGGGCGGTGAGCTTGGTGCACAGATAATCGGCCAGGGTCGGGATGTCCTCGGGGCGCTCGCGCAGGCTCGGGATGCTGAGTTGAATGACGTTCAGGCGGTAATACAGGTCCTGACGGAACCGGCCTTCGCGTACCAGTTCGCCCAGATCGCGGTTGGTGGCGCTCAGGATGCGCACGTCCACGCGCAGTTCCGACTGGCTGCCGACCGGGCGGATGGATTTTTCCTGAATGGCGCGCAACAGCTTCACCTGCATCGGGATCGGCAGGTCGCCGACCTCGTCCAGAAACAGCGTGCCGCCGTCGGCGGCCTTGAACAGGCCGTCCTTGTCTTGCAGGGCACCGGTGAAGCTGCCCTTCTTGTGGCCGAAGAATTCGCTTTCCATCAGGCTTTCCGGGATCGCGCCGCAGTTGACCGGCACGAACGGCTTGTCGGCGCGCGGCCCGAGCTCGTGAATCAGCCGCGCCGCCAGCTCCTTGCCGGTGCCGGATTCGCCGTGGATATAGACCGGCGCCTGGCCGCGCGCCAGCTTTTCGATAAGCGCGCGCACCTTCTGGATGGCCGCCGATTCGCCGAGCAGTTTCTGGCCGCCCTGCGGGCCGGCGGCGGCCGGCGCCGCCGGGGTTTGTTTGATGCGCAGCGCCGAGCGCACGATGTTGCGCAGGTCGTTCACGTCCAGCGGCTTCGAGACGAAATCGAATGCCCCGGCCTTGAGCGCGGTGATGGCGGTTTCCATGTTGCCATGGGCGGTGATGACCGCGACCGGCAGTTGCGGATGTCGTTCCTGAATATGGCGTACCAGGTCGATGCCGTTGCCGTCCGGCAGGCGCATATCGGTGAGGCACAGGTCGAACTTGAATTGGCGCAGCAGGTGATGCGCCTCGTCGATGTTTTCCGCGGCGCGAGTCTCGATGTTCATGCGTCCGAGCGTCAGCTCGAGCAACTCGCGAATGTCGGGCTCGTCGTCGACGATCAGAATCTGGCTTTTGGCGGTCATGTCACTCTGCTGTCGGCGCAGTCTTCGGCGCGGGTGAAGGTGAGGCGGAACCGGCTACCCTTGCCCTCGCCGGGATGGTAATCGAGGCGGGCGCCGTTGGCTTCACATAGCTCTCTAGCAATATATAGGCCAAGACCGGTGCCTTTGGGGGTGGTGGTGAAAAACGGGTCGAAAATGCTGTCGGCGATGTCTACCGGCACCCCCGAGCCCCAGTCGATCACATCCAGGTACGGCCAGGTGTCCTCGTCATGCCCGGTCTTCAGGGCCACCAGCGGCTGGCCGGCGTAGGCCGGGCTGTGGCGCAGGGCGTTCTGGCAGAGGTTGGTGACGACCTGGGCGAGCTGATCGGGGTCGATGCAGGCCAGCACCTCGTGCGGCGCCACGATCGAGAACACCTCGACCGGCAGCCGGCTGCTTTCGCCGAACTGGTGGGCGAATTGCCGCAGCCAGGCGTCGATCTGGAGGCGCACCGGCTTGACGTGGTCGCGGCGGCCGATTTGCAGGACGTTCTCGACGATCACGTTCATGCGCCGGCTCTGATCCTCGATGATGCGCACCAGGCGCTTCTCGTCGTCGCCTTGATTGGCCGCCTCGGCCAGCAACTGGCCGGCATGGATGATGGCGCCCAAGGGGTTGCGGATCTCGTGGGCGATGCTGGCGGTGAGCCGTGCCAGCGCCGCGAGCTTGAGTTGCTGGGCCTGTTGCTTGAGCGCCGCGGTATCGTCCAGAAAAATCACCACGCCGGTGTCCTGTTTGCGATGGCCGATCGACATGAAGCGCGGCAACAGCGCATAGCCGGCGCGCGTGGTGAACGGCTTGCGCTCGTGGCCCTGGGCCTTGCCGAGCCAGGCGAGCAACTGACCGGCCAGATCCGGCGAGAGGTCGATGAGTTCCGCGCCGCTGTTCTCCGCCTGGACAAGACCGAGAAACTCGCGGGCGGTCTTGTTCATCTTGTGGACATGGCCGCGCTGATCGCAGACCACCACGCCCGATTGCAGGCGTTCGATGATGAGCTCGTTGGTGAGCGCCATGTTGGCGAGATCGATGCCGCGCCGGTGCGCCAGCGCCTCGGCGCCGCGCAGGCGCGCGGCCAACATGCGCGTCAGGCCGGCGGTGGCGAACAGCAGCAGACCGAGGATGCCGACCTGCGGCAAGGTCGTGAAGTTGAAGGGCTGGCCGCGGAACACCCCCCAGGAATGCTCGAGCAGCAGCGCCAGCGTAGCGAGCGCCGCGAAGAAAATGCTGAGGCGCGTGCTCAACACCAGGCCGCCGGTCGCGACCGTGATGAACAGCAACAACCCGAGACCGCTCGCCAGTCCCCCGCTGGCGTGCAACAGCAGGGTGATGAGCACGACGTCGGCGAACGCGAAGCCGCTCGCCTGGGTGGTGTAGTTCGGCCAGCGCCGCTGCACGGTCCACAGGCCGGTGACCGCCATGCCGGCGTACGCCAGGCTGGCGATCAGAAAGGTTTGCGGCCCGGTTTCGCCGAACGGCGGGAAGGAATGGCCGGACAACGCCAAGGCCGCGGCCGGCAGCGCGATAGCCAGGCGATAGAACATGAAATAGCGCAACAGCGACCAGTTGAGCGCGGCCCGACCTTCCGCGGTCCCCATGGCCGCGTCGGCGTTTCTCCCGGCTCTGGTGCTGGACAGGGTGTCCATAGAATCGAATCCCGAAGGTGACCCTTATTATGGTTGAGTATAGTGCGCCGGGGCCGCCGGGTTTAGCTATCGGCCTCGCTGTGGGCCTGCGAGCAATAGTTCCGGCCGCGGGCGTGCACGGCCTCGGCACGCGGTACATACACACCGCAATGGGCGCAGGGCACGACGTCGTCGTTGGTCGCCGGCGGCTTCGGCGCCGCCGACCGGCGCTTGGCGAGAAAACGTTTTACCAGTCCGAGAATCACCCACAGGCCGGCGAGCACGATCAGGATGCGGAAGAATTGGCTCATGCGATTTAAGTAAGGTACGAGGGACGAGGGTGATGCGCTGAGGTAATGGATCGGGATATCGGGTTCTCCCTTGTACCTCGCGCCTCGTTCCTCGTCTCTGGTGATTATGGTCGGGGTGAGAGGGCAAGGCGGCAACGCCGCCGAGCGCCTGACCGCAGGAGCGGACAGGCCGGGAATCCTCTCACCCTGACAGGGAAGTTGGTCGGGGTGAGAGGGTGAGGCAGAAAATGCGAAATGTCCAGTGGACATTTCGCCTGCCGAATGCCCGGCGCGCGGGACGCGTCGGGCTGGGAATCCGACCACCCCGACAGGGATGTTGGTCGGGGTGAGAGGATTCGAACCTCCGGCCCCTTGCTCCCGAAGCAAGTGCTCTACCAGGCTGAGCTACACCCCGTGGTAACTGACTAATGATTACGATGCGCGGAAAAATCGGCGAGGTCGAGCAGGGCCTGTTTGTAGGGTGAGTCGGGAATCACTGCCAGCGCCTGCCTGGCCGAGCTCGCCTCGTCCTCGGCCTTGCGCGCAGTGTACGTGTTTGCCCCGGTCGATTCAATGGCGGCCAGCACCGTCTCGATATGTTCGCGCCCGCCGGACTCGATGGCCGCGCGCAACGCCCGACGCTCGGCCTCGCTGCCGGTGCGCAGGGCGTGGATCAGCGGCAGGGTCGGTTTGCCCTCGGCCAGGTCGGCGCCGACGTTTTTGCCGAGCGCCTGGCTGTCGGCCGAGTAATCGAGGAGGTCGTCGGTCAGCTGAAAGGCCGTGCCCAGATGGCGCCCGTACCCGGCCAGCGCCGCCTCCACCGCGACCGGCTGTCCGCCGATGACGGCGCCGAGCTGGGCGGCGGCCTCGAACAGCTTGGCGGTCTTGCTGTGGATCACGTGCAAGTAGCGCGCCTCGCTGACGTCCGGGTCGTGGCAGTTGAGCAGTTGCAGGACCTCGCCCTCGGCGATGGTATTGGTGGTCTTGGCCAGGATTCCCATGACCCGCATGTTGTCGATTTCGACCATCATCTCGAACGCGCGCGAGTACAGGAAATCTCCGACCAGCACGCTCGCCTCGTTGCCCCAGACGGCGTTGGCGGTTTCGCGGCCACGGCGCAACGGCGAGTCATCGACCACGTCGTCGTGCAGCAGGGTAGCGGTATGGATGAACTCGATGATCGCGGCCAGCGACACATGCTGGCGGCCCTGGTAGCCGACCGCCCGGGCCGCCAGCAGCACGATCAGCGGTCGCAGGCGCTTGCCGCCGCTGTGGATGATATAGGCCCCGACCTGGTTCACCAGCGCCACCTCGGAATGCAGCCGACGGCCGATTTCCGCGTCCACCGCCCGGCGGTCGTCGTCGATCAGCGCCTGAATGGCCGATAAATCCATTGGGTTCCGGGGTCGGGGATGGATGAGGGGCGGCATGCTAGTTTATGACCGCGCCCGAGGCAAGAAACCCCGAGCGGCTTGTAACTTGACCCCCCGGCGGTTAGAATTACGCGCTAATTTTGCCGGCTGAAACCGGGTTTTTGGAGAGCACATATGTACGCGGTAATTAAGACGGGCGGCAAGCAGTACCGGGTCGCGGTCGGCGACGTCGTCCGGGTGGAAAAGCTCGCGGCCGAGGCCGGGGCGTCGGTGAATCTGGGCGAGGTGTTGATGGTGGCGGACGACGCCGGCGTGCGTGTCGGCACCCCGACGCTGGCCGGCAGCGCGGTCACGGCGACCGTCAAGGCGCATGGGCGCGGCGACAAGATCCGCATATTCAAGCTGCGCCGCCGCAAGCATTACCGCAAGACCACCGGCCACCGCCAGGATTACACCGAACTCGAAATCACCGCCATTAAATAGCGAAGATTCACGCAACTCCCCCTCGCCCGCACGCGGGAGAGGGGTGAGGCGGAACCCGACGAAGGTCCAGCGGACCTTTGTCCCGCCGAACGGGCGAGGCAGGATGCCGAGCCCCGGCTTTCAAGCGTAGCAGGAACGCGTAGCGCAGAAAGGGGTGAGGGCAACCAGCAAGACGTAACGAGAGAACCAACTTATGGCACACAAAAAAGCAGGCGGCAGTTCCCGTAACGGCCGCGACTCCGAATCCAAACGGCTGGGCGTGAAGCGCTACGGCGGCCAGCAGGTGCTGGCCGGCAACATCCTGGTGCGCCAGCGCGGCACCCAGTTTCATCCCGGCCGCAACGTCGGCATCGGCAAGGACGACACGCTGTTCGCGCTGGTCAACGGCCGCGTGGATTTCGATGTCAAAGGTCCGCGCGGACGCAAGACGGTCAATATTATTCCCGCCTGAAGCCCGCGGAGGCGATTCTCAGAAACCCTGCCCTGGCGACTCGGCGGGGTTTTTTGTTTTTTGCGACTTGTCACAGTGAAACCGACGTTATGAAATTTGTCGATGAAGCCACCATTCGCGTCGAGGCCGGCAAGGGCGGCGACGGCGCGTCCAGTTTTCGACGCGAGAAGTTCGCGCCGCTCGGCGGCCCGGACGGCGGCGACGGCGGACGCGGCGGCAGCATCTATCTGATCGCCAACAGCGGTCTCAATACGCTCGCCGATTTCCGTTTCAGCACGCGCTTTCGCGCCGCCGCCGGCGGCAACGGCCGCGGCAGTAATTGCACCGGCAAGGGCGGCGACGATCTGTATGTGCCGGTACCGCTCGGCACGCTGGTGCGCGACGCCGACACCGGCGAGGCGATCGGCGATCTGACCCGCGACGGCGAGACCTTGTTGGTCGCCAAGGGCGGCGACGGCGGTCTCGGCAACGTCCGCTTCAAATCCAGCAGCAACCGCGCGCCGCGCCGCACCGTTCCGGGCGGCACCGGCGACAGCCGCGAGCTCACCCTGGAATTGCAGGTATTGGCCGACGTCGGCCTGCTCGGCCTGCCGAACGCCGGCAAGTCCACGTTCCTGCGCGCGGTGTCGCAGGCGCGTCCGAAGGTCGCCGACTATCCGTTCACCACCTTGCATCCGCAACTGGGCGTGGTGCGCCTGGAGGCGTTCCGCAGCTTCGTGATTGCCGACATCCCGGGCCTGATTGAGGGCGCGGCCGAGGGCGCCGGTCTGGGCATCCGGTTTCTCAAGCACTTGGCGCGCACCCGCGTGCTCTTGCATCTGGTCGACATCGCGCCGCTCGATCCCGCGGCCGACGTGGTCAAGGATATAAAGAGCATCGCCGCCGAACTCAGAAAGTTCAGCCCGACGCTGGCGCGCCGCGAGCGCTGGCTGGTGTTCAACAAGGCCGATCTGCTTTCCAAGGCCGAGGCCGACAAGCGCCGGCGCGCGCTAGTGCGGGCGCTCAATTGGAAGGGCCCGGTGTTCACGATCTCGGGTCTGACCGGCGCCGGTTGCCGCGAACTTTGCGGCCAGCTGATGGATCGGCTCGAGGCGCGCAAGGCGCGCAAGAAGGGTGCCGCATGAGTACGCCACGTCTGGCGCTTACCCAGGCGCGGCGCTGCGTGGTGAAAATCGGCAGTGCCTTGCTCACCAACAACGGCCAAGGCCTGGACGCGGCGGCGATCGGCGCATGGGCGGGTCAGATCGCACAACTCCGCGCGCGCGGCATCGAGGTGGTGCTGGTCTCATCGGGGGCGGTGGCGGCCGGCATGCAGCGTCTCGGCCAAAAGACCCGCCCGCACGCGCTGCACGAGTTACAGGCGATGGCCGCGGTCGGGCAGATGGGGTTGGTGCAGGTCTATGAAACCGCGTTTCAGCGCCATGGCCTGCACACCGCCCAGGTGCTGTTGACGCACGAGGACGTGACCGATCGCGAGCGCTACCTCAACGCCTCCGGCACCCTGCGCACACTGCTCGGTTTCGGCGTGGTGCCGGTGGTGAATGAGAACGACACCGTGGCGACCGACGAAATCCGGCTGGGCGACAACGACACGCTCGCCGCCCTGGTCGCCAATCTGGTGGAGGCGGACCTGCTGGTGATCCTCACCGACCAGGCCGGACTGTACGACAAGGATCCGCGCGCCCATGCCGATGCCGTGCTCATCCACGAGGGCCGCGCCGGCGACCAGACGCTCGAGGCCGCCGCCGGCGGTTCGGGCGCGCTCGGGCGCGGCGGCATGCGCACCAAGCTATCCGCGGCCGCGACCGCCGCGCGCGCCGGCGTCGGCACTGTGATCGCCTTCGGGCGTGAACCGGAGATATTACCGCGCCTGCTCGGCGGCGAGCGCCTGGGAACCTACCTCGCGCCCGTCCAGGAACGCCTGGCGGCGCGCAAGCAATGGCTGGCCGGCCAGTTGCAGGTGCGCGGCCGGCTGGTACTCGACGCCGGCGCGGTGAAGGTGTTACGCGAGGCCGGCCGCAGCCTGTTGCCGGTCGGCGTGCAGTCGCTGGACGGCGACTTCCAGCGCGGCGAACTGGTGGCCTGCCTCGGTCCTGACGGCCGGGAAGTCGCCCGTGGCCTGGTGAACTACAGCGCCGCCGACGCCGCGCGCATCATCGGCCAGCCGAGCGAGCGCATCGAGGCGATCCTCGGCTACGTCGGGGAGGCGGAGTTGATTCATCGAGATAACATGGTCGTGGTCTAAACTTTTTCTCTTCTTTCGAAGAGAAAAAGTTGTGGGATTTCTGTTTTTCGTATCGCCCGCGGCGATACGCGAGAATGCTGAAAAATTCAACGCTGGAAAGATAAAACTAGAAGGGGCCCTTCCGGGCCCCTCGGGGAAAACGTTAGGCGAGTGCCCGTATCCGGGTATTGAGCCGGCTCTTCTGGCGGGCGGCGGCGTTCTTGTGGAGCAGGCCTTTGTTGGCGGTGCTGTCGATGACCGCGGTGGCTTCCTTGTAAGCGGCGAGCGCACCGGCCTTGTCCTTGGTTTCGATCGCCTTGGCGACCTTCTTGATGTGGGTGCGGAGCGTCGAGCGCAGCGCGGTGTTGTGCAGACGGTGTTTTTCCGCCTGGCGGGCGCGTTTCTTGGCTTGTGCGGTGTTGGCCATGGATTTTCCTGGAGCTAGGGACCTGTAAAAGCGGCGCACTATGCGGAATTTGCGGGCATTTGTCAATCGAAACCGCGTCTTGGACCGGAATTCGCCGGAGTGCGGGCCGGGGCCGGTTGGCTTATGATCGCGGCTTCGCCTGAAGCCCCTATATTAAAGTCCGCCCGGCATGTCTCGACGACTGGTTAAATCCACCCTGGTGACCGGCGGCATGACACTGCTGTCGCGCATCAGCGGCTTCGTGCGCGACATGGTGCTGGCGCGCCTGATCGGCAGCAGCCTGGCGGCCGACGCGTTCTTCGTGGCGTTTCGTATCCCCAATTTCATGCGCCGCATTTTCGGCGAGGGCGCCTTCTCCCAGGCGTTCGTGCCGGTGCTCGCCGAGTACCGCGCCAGGGACGAATACCGCGCAATGCGCGAGTTCGTTGATTACGTCGCCGGCGTGCTCGGTCTGGCACTGGTGATCGTCACCGTCATCGGCATCGTGGCGGCACCGCTGTTGATCTGGGTGCTGGCGCCCGGGTTCGCCGCCGACGCCGCCAAGTTCGACCTCACCGTGCAGATGCTGCGCATCATGTTTCCCTATCTGTTGTTCATCTCGCTCGTGGCCATGGCCGCCGGCGTGCTGAACACCCTCGGGCGCTTCGGCGTGCCGGCGTTCACACCGGTGTTGCTCAACCTGTGTCTGATCGGCGCGGCCGTGCTGTGGGCGCCGCATGCCGCCCAGCCGGTGGTGGCGCTCGCCTGGGGGGTGTTCATCGCCGGCGCCGTGCAGCTGCTGTTTCAATTTCCGTCGTTGCGGCGGCTGCGCCTGCTGCCGCGGCCGCGCCTGGGGCTGCAGCACGCCGGCGTGCGGCGGGTATTCCGGTTGATGGTGCCGGCGGTGTTCGGCGTGTCGGTGGCGCAGATCAATTTGTTGATCAACACCATCCTGGCGTCGTTCCTGGTCACCGGCAGCGTGTCGTGGCTGTATTACTCCGACCGTTTGATGGAATTTCCGCTCGGCGTGTTCGGCGTGGCGCTGGCCACCGTGATCCTGCCGAATCTTTCCCAGAAACACCAGCGCGCCTCGCATCGATCGTTTTCCCATACCCTCGATTGGGCGCTGCGCTGGGTGTGGCTGGTCGGGACGCCGGCCACCGTCGGGCTGATCGTGCTGGCCGGGCCGATGGTCGTGACCTTGTTCAACTATGGCGCGTTCAGCGTTCACGATGCCGCCATGACGCGCCTCAGCCTGATCGCGTTCGCGGTCGGGCTGCTGGGGTTCCTGTTGATCAAGGTGCTGGCCACCGGCTTTTACGCCCGCCAGGACATGAAGACGCCGGTGCGCATCGGCGTGATCGCGCTGTTTGCCAACATCGGCTTCAGCCTCGCCCTGGTGTTCGGACTCGCGCACACCGGTCTGGCGCTCGCCACTTCGCTGGCGGCGCTGGTGAACGCCGGGTTGTTGTACCGCGGCCTGCGCCGCGCCGGCAGTTACACGCCCTTGTCCGGCTGGCCGTGGTTGCTGGCCAGAATCCTGTTGGCCTGCGCCGCCATGGGCGCGCTGCTGTGGTGGGGCGCCGGGGATATCGGCGCCTGGCTGGCGGCGCCGGCATGGGAGCGCGCCACTCGTCTCACTGCCTGGATTCTCGGGGGGGTTGTGGTTTATGTTGTCAGTATGTACGCCCTCGGGGTGCGCTGGCGGTTGCTGGCGCTAGCCAAGGCCGACGGAGAGCAGGACTGATGCGAAGCCATCTCAAAAACTACTGCGCGCGCGTGACCCGGGGTCGGGCGGTGCTCGTCCGCCAGCGGCGGTCCGGCCCGTCGCCGGTAGGCGACGGGCGCTGCGCGCGGGCGAAGCGGCGCTTCGCCAATTCCGCGCTCGCCCTCACATACTGGCGTGTATGCTCCGGTTTCAGCGCTGCGCTGTCCCGCTTCGCTCGAAACTCCGGGGATGGCCGTCCATGGCCATCCCGCTCGGCGGGACGGCCATTTACCGAATGGCCGTCTTGTTCCGCCTCGCCCTGCGCTCCGGCCGCCCCCGGCTGACGCCCGCTCGCGACGTTTTTGAAATGGCTTCACGCAATACCGACATGATTCATCAGATCGTCGCCCATAACGATTCGCGAGTGTTCACGCTCGCCGAGGCGCAGGCGTTGTTTCCGCTGGTGCGCGCCATCACCCAGGCGGCGTTCACCGAACTCGAACCGGTGCGCCGCCACCTTGAGGGCATGATCCCGAGCAATCCGCAGATCCACGAGGTCGAGAAGCAATACGAGGCGATCGTCAAACGCTGGGTGGCGAAGATGGAGCGCTTGGGGCTGGTGGTGAAGGGCCTGTGGCTGGTCGATTTCGACACCGGCGACGGCTATTTGTGCTGGAAATTTCCCGAGCTCAAGATCGGCCATTTTCACGATTACCACGAGGGCTACACCGCGCGCCGCGCGCTCGGCGAAATCGTCGAGGAGCGCGATCCGGACTGGGCACGGTAGTAGGGAGTGCGCGCCAAGCGCGCAACGGCTCGCCTCCCTCTCCCGTGAGAGCGGGAGAGGGAATGAGGGTGAGGGCCGACCGCTCGGAAGTTGTATTAAACCCCGCAAACTTTTATCCTTCGACCCTTGTGAACACGGTTTTCCCGCCGGGCCCGGCCCGTCAAGGCAGTCAGTCTCCATGGAATTGATCCGCGGATTGCACAATTTGAAACCCCGTCATCGGGGTTGCGCCGCCACCATCGGTAATTTCGACGGCGTGCACCTCGGTCACCAGGCGGTGCTGGGCCAACTCGCCCAGAAGGCCTCGGAACTCGGCCTGCCGAGCACGGTGATCGTGTTCGAACCGCAACCCCAGGAATATTTCCAACCGGACGCCGCCGCGCCGCGCCTGACGCGGTTGCGCGAGAAGCTCCAGGCGCTGCGCCGCTTCGGCGTCGAGCGGGTGTTGTGCCTGCGCTTCGACGACCGGCTCGCCGGCATGCCGCCGGATGAGTTCATCCGCCGCATCCTGGTAGAGGGCGTGGGTGTGCGCTATCTGGTGGTCGGCGACGACTTCCGGTTCGGCCGCGGCCGCCAGGGCGATTTCGCGCTGCTCCAACAGGCCGGCCAGAAACACGGTTTCCCGGTCGTGCCGATGCTGACCTTCAACATCGACGGCGCGCGCGTGAGCAGCACGCGCGCGCGTGCCGCGCTCGCGGCCGGCGACCTGGCCGGCGCCGAAGAATTGCTGGGCCGGCCGTATCGCATGTCGGGCCGGGTGGCGCACGGTGCCAAGCGCGGGCGCACCATCGGCATCCCGACCGCCAACGTCTATCTGCACCGCAAGGCCACGCCGGTGAAGGGCGTGTATGTCGCCGAAGTGTTCGGCCTGGACCAGGAGCCGTTGCACGCGGTCGCGAACGTCGGCACCCGTCCGACCGTGGACGGCACGCGCGGAATACTCGAGGTGCATGTGCTCGATTTCGACCGGCAGATCTACGGTCGCTACCTGCACGTGAATTTCCTGCACAAGCTGCGCGACGAAAAGCGTTTCGATTCGCTCGATGATCTCAAGCGCCAGATTTTTCTGGACATCGAACACGCCCGCGAATTTTTCCGCGCCCAGCAGCCGAGGGCGGCGGCCGGCGGCCCCGTGAGCGCGCGCGATGCCTGACGCTTCGCGTGCCGCAATGCCATAGGATGTAGTTGTGAGCGATTATAAAAATACCCTGAACCTGCCGCACACCGATTTCCCCATGAAGGCCAATCTGGCGAATCGCGAGCCGGCTATTCTGGCGCGTTGGCGGGAGATCGACCTCTACGGCCGGTTGCGCGCGGCCGCCAAGGGCCGGCCGCGGTACGTCCTGCACGACGGCCCGCCGTATGCGAACGGCGATATTCATCTCGGTCACACCGTCAACAAGGTGTTGAAGGACATCATCGTCAAGGCCAAGACCCTGAGCGGATTCGACGCGCCCTACGTGCCCGGCTGGGACTGCCATGGACTGCCGATCGAACACGCCGTGGAAAAAAAGATCGGTAAGGCCGGCGAGAAGGTGAACCCGGCCGCGTTCCGCAAGGCCTGTCGCGAGTACGCCGCTAAACAGGTGGATGGCCAGCGCGAGGATTTCAAGCGCCTCGGTGTGTTCGGCGACTGGGAGCATCCCTATCTCACCATGGATTTCAAGTTCGAGGCCGACATCCTGCGTCAGCTCGGACGCATCATCGCCAACGGTCACGTGTACAAGAGTTACAAGCCGGTGCACTGGTGCATCGACTGCGGTTCGGCGCTGGCCGAGGCCGAGGTTGAATATGAAGACAAGACCTCGCCGGCCATCGACGTGCGTTTCACGATTCCGGACGAAGCCGCGCTGTTCGCGCGCCTGCAGCACGTGGCCGGCAAGAACGGCCACGGCCCGCTGTCGGTGGTGATCTGGACCACCACGCCTTGGACTCTGCCGGCCAACCGCGCGGTGGCCGTGCACCCGGAGCTTGAGTATGTGGTGGTGCAGACCGAAGGCGAGCGGGTCGAGCGCCTGCTGCTGGCCGAGCCGCTGCTCAAGAGCGCCATGCTGCGCTGGGGTATCGCCGACTACCGGATAATCGCCACCGCCGCCGGTTCGGCGCTGGAAGGCGTGATGCTGCAGCATCCGTTCTATGCGCGCGAGGTTCCGGTGATTCTCGGCGGGCATGTCACCACCGAGACCGGTACCGGTTGCGTGCACACCGCGCCCGGCCACGGCCAGGACGACTACGTGGTCGGGAGCCGTTACAAAATCGAAGTCGATAATCCGGTCGGTGGTGATGGCAAGTTCCTGCCCGGCACCGAATTGTTTGCCGGCGAGCACGTGTTCAAGGCCAATCCGCATGTCATCGAGGTGCTCAAGCAACGCGGCGTGCTGTTGCACGAACAGGCGTTGCGCCACAGCTATCCGCATTGCTGGCGCCACAAGACGCCGATCATCTTCCGCGCCACGCCGCAGTGGTTCATCGGCATGGACAGCGCCGGCCTGCGCGGCAAGGCGCTGGAAGAGATCAAGAAGGTCACCTGGTTGCCGGACTGGGGGCAGGCGCGCATCACCGGCATGATCGAAGGCCGTCCCGACTGGTGCATCTCGCGCCAACGCAGCTGGGGCGTGCCGATCGCGCTGTTCCTGCACAAGGAGACCGGCAAGCTGCATCCGGACACGCCGCGCCTGGTCGAAGCGGTCGCGAAACGCATCGAACAGAATGGCGTCGACGCCTGGTTCGAGCTGGACGCCAAAGAGCTGCTCGGCGCGGACGCCGACCGGTATGAGAAGGTCAGCGATATTCTCGATGTCTGGTTCGACTCGGGCGTGACCCACGGCTGCGTGCTGGAGAAGCGCGCGGAACTCACGCTGCCGGCCGACCTGTATCTGGAAGGCTCCGACCAGCATCGCGGCTGGTTCCAGTCGTCGTTGCTAACGTCGGTGGCGATTCGCGCCGCCGCGCCGTACAAGGCGGTCTTGACCCACGGCTTCACCGTCGATGCCAAGGGTCGCAAGATGTCGAAGTCGCTCGGCAACGACATGGGCCTGCCGCAGAAGGCGATCAAGACGCTGGGCGTCGATATCCTGCGGCTGTGGGTGGCGGCCACCGATTACCGCGCCGAGATGAGCGTCTCCGACGAAATCCTGACGCGCACCGCCGATTCCTACCGGCGTATTCGTAACACCGCGCGCTATCTGCTGGCCAACCTGGCCGGCTTCGATCCGGCGCGCGACCTGTTGAAGCCGGCGGACATGCTGGCACTCGACCGCTGGGCGCTGAACCGCGCGCG
>JACREH010000059.1 GCA_016218345.1 Gammaproteobacteria bacterium
ATCGGCCTGAATTACGTCATTGACGGCCATAACGCCCGCGTCTCATTTATCTACGCCAATGATGATCGAGGCGGCACCACGAAGGACAGCAACATCTTCCGGATCGGCATGCAGTTCCAAATCTAATCATCTTATTCAATGCGAGGATAGCTAATATGCGTGTTAAAGATTTGATCGGTTCCAAACTCAAACGTGCGCTGGCCGCTATAACGGTAGCGGCCGGGCTGTTCGCCGTGTCGGCGGTGCAGGCCGCCGAAACCATCAAGGTCGGCGTGTTGCATTCGCTTTCCGGCACCATGGCGATCAGCGAAACCGTGTTGAAAGACGTGACGCTGATGGCCATTGACGAGATCAACGCCAAGGGCGGCGTCATGGGCAAGAAACTCGAAGCCGTGGTCGTCGACCCGGCCTCGAACTGGCCGCTGTTCGCCGAGAAGGCGCGCGAGCTGATCGCCCAGAAGAAGGTATCGGTGGTGTTCGGCTGCTGGACCTCGGTGTCGCGCAAGAGCGTGCTGCCGGTGTTCGAGGAGCTAAACAGCCTGCTGTTCTACCCGGTGCAGTACGAGGGCGAGGAACTGTCCAAGAATGTGTTCTACACCGGCGCCGCGCCCAACCAGCAGGCGATCCCGGCGGTGGAATACCTGATGAGCAAGGACGGCGGCGGCGCCAAGCGTTGGGTGCTGCTCGGCACCGACTACGTATACCCGCGCACCACCAACAAGATCCTGCGCGCGTTCCTGAAGTCGAAGGGCGTGGCTGACAAGGACATCGACGAGAAGTACACGCCGTTCGGACACGCCGACTACCAGACGATCGTGGCCGACATCAAGAAATTCTCGGCCGGTGGCAAGACCGCGGTGGTCTCGACCATCAACGGCGACTCGAACGTGCCGTTCTACAAGGAGCTGGGTAACCAGGGCCTGAAGGCCAAGGACGTGCCGGTGGTGGCGTTCTCGGTCGGCGAAGAGGAACTGCGCGGCGTTGACACCAAACCGCTCGTCGGCCACCTCGCGGCCTGGAATTACTTTCAGTCTTTGAAAGGTCCGGAAAATGACGCATTCAAGAAGAAGTGGGCCGACTACGCGAAGAAGAAGAACATCGCCGGTCATAAGGATAAACCCATCACCAACGACCCCATGGAAGCCGCGTATATCGGCATCAACATGTGGGCGCAAGCGGTGGAAAAGGCCAAGTCTACCGACACCGACAAGGTGATCGCGGCCATGGCCGGCCAAACCTTCAAGGCCCCGTCCGGCATCCTTTCCAAGATGGATGAAAAGAACCATCACCTGCACAAGGCGGTGTTCATCGGCGAGGTGAAGGCCGACGGCCAATTCAACGTCGTGTGGAAGACTCCGGGTGCGGTCAAGGCCAAACCGTGGAGCCCGTACATCGCCGGCAACGACAAGAAGAAGGATGAGCCGGAGATGACGGCGAAGAAGAAGTAATTCGTCACGGTGCAGTCGAGGAACCTTTGGGTAGATCGGAGGTTCCGCTATTTAAGTGGATCAGCCGGCGGCGCTTGCGCCGCCGGCGTTGTTTTTGCCCTCGGTTGTTCTGCGGTAAACTGGCGATACCATCAACAATAAGCACTAAACCGCAAAATCGAGCAATTTCTATATGTCCCTGACCGGATACCGGAAGATCGCGCTCGCAGCATTGCTGTTTGCCGCGCTTGCGCCGCGCGCCTATGCGCTCGATGCCGGCGCGGTCCAGCAGCTTGCCGCCGAGGACGGCGATGCCAAACTTGCGGCCATCAACCGGCTGGTGACCGAGGGCGATGTCGCGGCGATCGGCCTATTCAAGGCGATGCAGGACGACGGTTTGCAGATTTTCAACGGCCGTGTGGTCATCGTGACGGGCGACGGCGTGAAAGACGCGATTCATGGCGAGACGCTCGTTGTGCCGCCGGACAAGCTCGAGGCCATCGTCGTCAACAATCGAATACGCGGCGCGCTCGACAGCGCGATCGCCGCACTCAAATTGATCGTGCCGCAGCGCGCAGAACGCCTGGCGGCGGCCAGGGCGGTGGCCGCGGACGCGGGCGAGGAGATGTTGCCGCTCATCGAGCGCGCGCTTGAGAAGGAAACCGACGCCGAGGTGAAAACCCTGCTTGCCCAGGCGGCCGCCGCGATCGGCCTGAAAAGCCCCGTGGCCGAACGCCGCCGTCTGGCGGTGCAGGTGCTGGGGCAAAGCGAAAACCCTCAAACCAAACAACTGCTCGCGGCGCTGCTCGAAAAAACGCCGGACGGCGGCTATACAGAACCCGACGCCGCGGTGCGTGAAGAGGCGCAAAAGGCCATACGCGCCATTGACAGCCGTGCGGTCGTGCCGCAACTGCTTGGAACCGTGTTTTACGGCCTGAGTCTCGGCAGCGTGTTGCTGCTGGCCGCGCTCGGTCTGGCGATCACCTTCGGTCTCATGGGCATCATCAACATGGCGCACGGTGAGATGCTGATGATCGGCGCATACACGACCTATGTGGTACAGGCGCTGTTTCGCCAGTACTTCCCCGGCGCATTCGACGCCTATTTGATCGTGGCGGTGCCGGCGGCGTTCGCGGTGTCGGCGCTGGTCGGCATCGTGCTGGAACGCGGCGTCATACGTCATCTGTACGGCCGGCCGCTCGAAACCCTGCTTACCACCTGGGGTATCAGTTTGGTTTTGATTCAGTTGGTGCGCATGTTGTTCGGTGCCCAGAACGTCGAGGTGGAAAACCCGGCGTGGATGTCCGGCGGATTTTCCCTCGGTGGCGGGGTGGTGCTGGCTTATAACCGCCTGGTCATCGTGGTATTCGCGGCGTTCGTGGTATTGCTGATGTGGCTGTTGCTAAATCGTACCCGCCTGGGTTTATACCTGCGCGCGGTCACCCAGAACCGTGCCATGGCCGGTTGCATGGGTATCCCCACGCCGCGCGTGGACGCATTGACCTTCGGTCTCGGCAGCGGCATTGCCGGACTCGGGGGGGTGGCACTTTCACAAATCGGCAATGTCGGGCCGGATCTCGGGCAAAGTTATATCGTTGATTCATTCATGGTGGTAGTGTTGGGCGGGGTTGGGCAACTGGCCGGCACTATCATCGCCGCGCTTAGTCTGGGCGAGATCAACAAGTTCCTCGAACCCTATGCCGGGGCGGTGCTCGGCAAGATTATTGTGTTGGTGTTCATTATCCTGGTTATCCAGAAGCGCCCGCAGGGTTTGTTCGCCCTCAGGGGCCGCAGCGCCGAGGCCTGAGACATGGGCCCCATTGTTGCATTCTTCACACGCCTCTACGGGCCGCGCGGTTGGTTGACGCTCGGCGGGTTCATTGCCGTGGTGTTGTTCGTCATACCGTTATTGCGCCTGCTGCCGCCGGAACATTCGCTCCACCTATCCGATTACTTCGTGCTGTTGATCGGCAAGATCATGTGTTATGCCATGGTCGCGCTCGCCATGGATCTCATTTGGGGCTATGCCGGCATCCTGAGTCTTGGGCATGGACTGTTCTTCGCGCTCGGCGGCTATTCGATGGGCATGTATCTGATGCGCGAGATCGGCACGGAGGGTCAGTATCGGAGTCATCTCCCCGATTACATGGTGTTCCTGGATTGGAAGGAGTTTCCGTGGTACTGGGCGGGCAGCGAGTATTTCTGGCTGGCGGTGCTAAAGGTGATCCTGGTCCCGGGGCTGCTGGCGTTCGTGTTCGGCTGGTTTGCGTTCCGTTCGCGCATCAAGGGCGTGTACTTCTCGATCATCACCCAGGCGCTGACGTTTGCGTTCATGTTGTTGTTCTTCCGAAACGACACCGGTTTCGGCGGCAACAACGGCTTTACCGACTTCAAACGCATTCTTGGATTCCCGCTCGCCGATCCCGTCACCAAGACCGCGTTATTCATGATTACCGGCCTGTTCCTGGTGTTGACGCTGCTCGCCTGCCGGTATCTGGTGATCTCCAAGTTGGGACGCGTGCTGGCCGCAATCCGCGACGCCGAAGGGCGCGCCATGTTCTCGGGTTATAAGACGCGCGACTATAAGCTGTTCGTGTGGACGTTGTCGGCGGTGATGTGCGGCATCGCCGGCGCGTTGTATGTTCCCCAGGTCGGCATCATCAATCCGAGCGAGATGTCGCCGGCCAACTCCATAGAAATGGCCATCTGGGTGGCGGTCGGCGGACGCGGCACACTGGTCGGGCCGTTGTTCGGCGCCGGCCTGGTGAATGGCGCGAAGAGCTGGTTCACCGTGGCGTTTCCGGATTTCTGGTTGTATTTCCTGGGCTGCTTGTTTATTTTGGCGACGTTGTTTCTGCCGCGCGGTGCCATTGGCCTGCTCGATCGACTGCGGCGAAAAACATGACGCAGACGGCGGAAGGCACGGCTAGCAGCAGCGGCGACACCGTGGGCATGGCCCACATGGTCAGGCCCGGCGAGGTGGACATCTCGCACGGCGCGATCCTGTATGTGGAAGGGGTGACAGTAAGCTTCGACGGTTTCAAGGCGCTCAACAAGTTGTCGCTTGCCATCGACGCCGGTGAGTTGCGTTGCATCATCGGCCCGAACGGCGCCGGCAAGACCACCATGATGGATGTGATTACCGGCAAGACCCAGCCGGACGCCGGCACGGTGTTTTTCGGACAGACGATCGATCTTCTTAAAATGTCCGAACCGGAGATCGCGCATGCCGGTATCGGGCGCAAATTCCAGAAACCGACGGTATTCGAGAGCCATACGGTATTCGAGAATCTCGAGCTGGCCATGAAGATGGACAAGGGCGTATGGTCGAGCCTGCGTTATCGAATAAGCGCCGAACAACGCGATCGCATAGCGGAAACACTCGAACATATTCAGCTTGAATCCCGCGCCGGCATCGCCGCCGGCCTGTTATCTCACGGTCAAAAGCAATGGCTTGAGATCGGCATGCTGCTGATGCAGGACCCGAAGTTGTTGATGCTGGATGAGCCGGTCGCAGGCATGACCGACGCCGAGACGGAACGCACCGCCGAATTGTTTTTATCTCTGGCCGGCCGGCATTCGCTGATCGTGGTTGAGCACGATATGGATTTCGTCAGCAGTATCGCCCGAAAGGTCACGGTGTTGCACGAAGGCCGGGTGCTGGCCGAAGGGCCGATGGATGTCATCCAGAATGACGAACGCGTCATAGAAGTCTATTTGGGGCGATAATGATGACAAGACGAACGAAGGCCGCTCCTGCGCTTTCATCGCTTCGCAGTCCCTGCTTAGCTCGAAAGCCCGGGGCACACCCTCCGCGTTGCGCCCGCTCGCCGGGACGATGGTCCACAGGACCATCGTCGCATACCCCGGCTTGCCCTGCGCTTGCGGCATTCGTACGTCCCTGTACAGCATAGGGCTTCAGTAGTTATGACAAGACGAACGAAGTAGCGCTCAGTTATGTTGATCGTCGAGCATCTCAATCACTATTACGGCGGCAGCCACAGTCTGCGCGATGTGTCGTTCGAGATTCCGATGGGCGGCTGTACCGCGCTGTTGGGCCGTAACGGCATGGGCAAGAGCACGCTGTTGAAATGTCTGATGGGCGTATTGCCTACGCGCAGCGGCGCCATTCGATTCAACGACCGCGATATCACCGACTCCGCGTCGCATGTGCGCGCCGGCCTGGGCATGGCCTACGTGCCGCAAGGCCGAGAAATATTCGCGCGCCTCACGGTCGAGGAAAATTTGCTCACCGGCATGGCCGCGCACCGGGGGAAATCCGGGCGAGCGATACCGGGAGAAATCTTCGAGATGTTTCCGGTGCTGAAAGATATGCGCCAGCGCCGCGGCGGCGATCTGTCCGGCGGTCAACAACAGCAACTCGCCATAGGGCGCGCGCTCATGATGCGTCCGAGGTTGTTGATGCTCGATGAGCCGACGGAAGGCATACAGCCGTCCATTATCAAGGACATCGAGCGTGTCATCCGCGCCCTGGCGGATCGCGGCGACATCGCCATTCTGCTGGTCGAGCAATACTATGATTTTGCCAAGGCCTTGGCCGACCGTTATATTGTGCTGGCGCGCGGCGAGGTTGCGCAAACCGGTAGCGGCGACGAGATGGAGGCGGACAATGTGCGCCGTTTCCTGGCCGTCTAAAACCAGGCATAATCCGACGAAACCCGGCGTGGAGAACGATATGAATACCATGAAGCGAATCGGCGCGACGGTCGCATGTCTGCTACCGGCGGTGGTGACTGCACATCCCGGGCACCCGAGCCTGAACGTCGAACATGCCCATGCCGCGCATGAACTCGATCCGCTGCTCGGTCTAATGCTGATCGTGGCGGCCGCTGCCGCGGCCGCGCTGGTGCGCGCAATCCGGCGTCGGCGCAGCCGCACGATCCGGCGATAACGCCTCGATGGCGTCGCCCGGCGGTTGCACGGCTGAAACCGCCTGTATTTGGCGCGGCCAACTCGACCTCGGCTTCGCACGCCAGGGAGAACGCACCGCGCTGGTGGAACGGCGTGCGCACATGCCGCTGGCAATCCAACGGCCGTTCTACCCCGAAGGGCCGCAGATCTGCCATGTGCTGGTGCTGCACCCGCCGGGCGGCATGGTGGGCGGCGATCGGTTGGAGATCGATCTGGACCTGAAGCTCGGCGCCCAAGCGCTGCTCACCACGCCCTCGGCCGGCAAGTGGTATCGCAGCGCACGCCGCCAGGCGTTACAACAAATACATGCGCGCCTGGCAGACGACGCCCATCTCGAGTGGCTCCCGCAGGAGACCATCGTGTTCGATGGCGCGTATGTACGTCAGTCGCAGCATGTGGAACTCGCGCCTCGCGCGACCTGGCTGGGCTGGGACATCACGCGATTCGGGCGCAGTGCCCGCAACGAACGGTTCCTCACCGGTGAGTGGCGCAATTTCACCGAGGTGTGGCGCGACGGCCGGCCGTTGTGGATCGATCGCCAGCGTATCGCGGGCGGCGACCGTCTGTTCGACGCTACCTATGGTCTGGCCGGGCAGCCGGTGGTGGGCAGCCTGGTCTGGCTAGGGCAGCCGGTGGTTGCGGCCGTGATTGAAGCGGCGCGTGCTGCCTGGCGGGCGTCGCCGCGGTCAGGCGAGGCGGGTGTTACCCGGCTGACGCAAGGAATGCTGTGCCGTTACCGCGGCCCGTCGAGCGCCGAGGCGCGGCAGTGGTTTGGCGAGGTTTGGGATTTGCTGCGACAAACGTTTCGCGCGCGCCCCGCCTGCTCGCCGCGAATCTGGAATACCTAAAGGAACCCGCATGCATCTGTCGCCGCAAGAAAAAGACAAGCTCTTGATCTTCACCGCCGCACTGGTGGCCGAGCGTCGCAAGCAGCGTGGATTGAAACTCAATTATCCGGAGGCGGTGGCGATTATCAGCGCCGCGATACTTGAGGGCGCACGCGACGGCCGTAGCGTCTCCGATCTCATGAACCATGGCCAGACGCTGCTCACGCGCGCCGAGGTGATGGACGGAGTCGCCGAAATGGTCGTGGAGGTGCAGGTCGAGGCAACCTTTCCCGACGGCACCAAGCTCGTTACGGTTCACAATCCGATTCGATGAGGCAACGAACATGATCCCTGGCGAAATCCTTCCAGCTGACGGCGAGATTGAGTTGAACGCCGGGCGCGTGACGTTGAAATTGAAAATCGCCAACACCGGTGACCGGCCGATCCAGGTCGGTTCACACTATCATTTCTTCGAAACCAACACGGCGCTGCGCTTCGAGCGCGAGCGGGCGCGGGGCATGCGCCTCAACATCCCGGCCGGTACCGCGGTGCGTTTCGAGCCGGGCGACGAGCGCGAGGTGGAACTGGTCGCGTACGCCGGCACGCGCGAGGTGTACGGTTTCAACGCCAAGGTGGAAGGCCCGCTGGAGAGGAAACCATGAGCCTCAAGATGGACCGGCGCGCCTACGCTGAACATTTCGGCCCCACCACCGGCGACCGCGTGCGGCTCGCCGATACCGCGCTCGTGATCGAGATCGAGAAGGATTTCACCACCTACGGCGAAGAGGTGAAATTCGGCGGCGGCAAGGTGATCCGCGACGGCATGGGCCAGTCGCCGATCACCAACCGCGATGGCGCGGCCGACGTGGTGATCACCAACGCCGTGATCCTCGACTGGTGGGGCGTGGTCAAGGCCGACATCGGCATCAAGCACGGCTTGATCGCCAAAATCGGCAAGGCCGGAAATCCCTATACCCAGCCGAACGTCGATATCGTCATCGGCCCCGGCACCGAGATTATCGCAGGCGAGGGCGCGATCGTCACCGCCGGCGGCATCGACTCGCATATTCACTTCATCTGTCCGCAGCAGATCGAAGTCGCGCTTGCCAGCGGTGTCACCACCATGCTTGGCGGCGGCACCGGACCCGCGACCGGTACCAACGCCACCACTTGCACGCCCGGTCCCTGGAACATCCAGCGCATGCTGCAAGCCGCCGAGGCATTCCCCATGAACCTCGGTTTTCTCGGCAAGGGCAACAGCGCCAAGCCCGAAGCGCTCGTCGAGCAGATCGAGGCCGGCGCGATCGGACTCAAACTGCACGAGGACTGGGGCACGACCCCGGCGGCGATCGACAACTGTCTGGGCGTCGCCGAGCAGTACGACGTGCAGGTTGCGATCCACACCGATACCCTGAACGAATCCGGTTTCGTCGAAGACACCATCGCCGCCTTCAAGGGCCGCACGATTCACGCTTACCATACCGAAGGCGCCGGCGGCGGACACGCGCCCGACATCATCCGCGTGTGCGGCGAGGTCAATGTGTTGCCGTCCTCGACCAACCCGACGCGTCCTTACACCGTCAACACCGTCGACGAGCACCTCGACATGCTCATGGTCTGTCATCACCTCGACCCCGCTATCGCCGAGGACGTGGCGTTCGCCGATTCGCGCATCCGCCGCGAGACCATCGCCGCCGAGGACATCCTGCACGATCTCGGTGCGTTCAGCATGATGTCCTCGGATTCCCAGGCCATGGGACGCATCGGCGAGGTGGTGATGCGCACCTGGCAAACCGCGCACAAAATGAAAACCCAGCGCGGCGCACTCAACGGCGATACGGCGAATGCCGACAATTTGCGCGCGCGCCGCTACCTCGCCAAGTACACCATCAATCCGGCAATCACCCACGGCATCGCCAGCCACGTCGGTTCGGTCGAGGCCGGCAAGCTCGCTGACTTGGTGCTATGGAAGCCGGCGTTCTTCGGTGTGCGACCGGAGTTGGTCGTTAAGGGCGGGTTCATCGCCTGGTCACAGATGGGCGACGCCAATGCCAGTATTCCGACACCGCAGCCGGTGCATGGCAGGCCGATGTTCGGCGCGTTCGGCGGTGCGTGCACGGCGACCGCGCTCACCTTCGTATCCCGTGCCGCGCACGAGCGTGGCGTGGCCCAGGCCCTGGGCCTTGCCAGGCGCGTTGTGCCGGTAAGCGGTACGCGCAATGTCGGCAAGAAGGACATGAAGTTGAACGACGCCACACCGAGGATGGAAGTGGACCCGGAGACCTATGAAGTGCGCGCCGACGGCGTGCTACTCAGTTGTGATCCGGCCACAGAACTTCCATTGGCGCAGCGTTATTTTATGTTTTGATCCGACCATTTTCATGTCTCGGCGGAGAGCTAACCGTATGAACCTGCCATGCTCACCCTGACGCAGCGCCTGCCGGCCGATCCGAATGCCGCGGCGCCGCACCGGCTCGTGCTCAGTGCCGAGGAACGCACGCGCAGCCGCCAGCGCTTCGTTATGGAGAACGGCGAGGAGGTCCAGCTTATGCTTCCGCGCGGCACGCTGTTACGCGACGGCGATCTGCTGGCCGGCGCCGACGGAAGCGCGCTTGTACGGGTGCGGGCCATGGCAGAACCGGTATTGACGGCGCGCGCCGCCCACGCGCTTACGTTATTGCGCGCCGCCTATCACCTCGGCAACCGGCACGTCGCACTCGAACTCGGGTGCGATTACCTGCGTCTGTCACCCGACTCGGTTCTGGCCGACATGCTGGTACAGCTAGGGCTCACGACTGTTTCGGAGACCGCGCCGTTCCAGCCCGAGCCCGGCGCCTATGGCGGTCACGGCCATGAGTTCGTTCGTCCCCCGCATCTCCCGCATGGCTGAGTCGCCAACGCTGCTGCGGTTGTTGCAGCTCGCGAGCCCGTCGTTGCCGGTCGGTGCCTACAGTTATTCCGAGGGACTCGAATACGCCGTGCACGCCGGTTGGATCCGGGATGCATGCGGCCTGCGCGATTGGCTGCGTCACGGGTTGCTCGTCGGTGCCGCGCAACTCGAGGCGGCGGTGCTGGTGCGCGTCTACGACGCTTGGGGCGTGGACGATATCGGTCGCTTGCGCGACTGGGACGATTGGCTCAGCGCCACGCGCGAAACCGAGGAGCTACGCAATCAAAGCCACGACATGGGCAGGGCCTTGCTGCGGTTGCTCAGGGATCTTGAGCCGACGTTGCCGCACGCGACCGAGTTGTTCGCCACCGCCTGCAATTTCACCACGGCGTTCGGCATCGCGGCCGCACACTGGGCCATCGCGCGCGATGACGCAACCATTGGCTATCTGCAAAGCTGGGTCGCGAATCTGGTCGGGGCTGGAGTGAAGCTGATTCCACTCGGTCAGACCGCCGGCCAGCAATTGTTGTGGGATCTGCAGGATAACATCGCCTGCGCTGCGCACATCGCGCAGCGGCTTCCCGACGAGGATCTGGGCGTAAGTAATTGGGGTCTCGCACTCGCCAGCATGGCGCACGAAACCCAATACAGCCGGCTGTTTAGAAGCTAGATCGGGGGAGAATCATGAGTGCTTATCGAATCGGCGTCGCGGGACCGGTGGGTTCCGGGAAAACAGCACTGGTCGACGCCTTGTGCAAGGCGATGCGAGATGATTATCGTCTCGCGGTCGTGACCAACGACATTTATACCAAGGAAGACGCGCAATTCCTGGTGCGCTCGCAGGCGCTCGTGCCTGAACGCATCGTCGGGGTCGAGACCGGCGGCTGCCCGCACACCGCGATCCGCGAAGACGCGTCCATGAACATCGCCGCCATCGAACAGCTGGAGGCGCGGTTCCCGGACGTGGAAATCATTTTTGTCGAGAGCGGCGGCGATAATCTGGCCGCCACTTTCAGTCCCGAACTGGTCGATCTCACGATCTATGTGATCGATGTCGCCGCCGGCGACAAGATACCGCGCAAGGGCGGGCCAGGAATCACCAAGTCGGACTTGCTGGTGATCAACAAGATTGATCTAGCGCCCTACGTCGGCGCGAGCCTGGAAGTAATGGAGCATGACGCCAAGAAACAGCGTGGCGAACGCCCGTTTGTCTTCACTAACCTGAAGAAGCAAACAGGGCTGGATGTCGTGATCCAGTTCGTTGCCTCGCGCCGAACGTCCATACCTGGCTGACCACGGCCGGGAGCGGGGCTTGTTGCAGTAAAGTTGGTACCGAGGGTCGGAATCGAACCGACACGGTGTTGCCACCACCGGATTTTGAGTCCGGCGCGTCTACCAGTTCCGCCACCCCGGCATCCGTTCAGTATACCGCCCTTGTGGACCGATTCCAAACCGTTGTCCGACGGGTGACGTATTATTATTGATCTTTATCAAGACTGGTATTGACGGCAAGCGCAAGATGTAAATTGAAAGTGAGTCAATGAGTGCCGAAACGATCGGCAGTGTCATATAAGCGAGGGCCTGAATCATGCAAATACCGTTACAGATCACCTTGCGCGACATGCCGCCTTCGGAGGCGGTCGAGACCCGGATCCGCGAAAAGGCGCAGAAGCTCGATTCCTTTTACGACCGGATTATGAGTTGCCGCGTGGTCGTGGAATCGACACAACGTCATCAGCACCAGGGAAAACTGCACAGCGTGCACATCGACCTGAGCGTGCCGGGCGCGGAGCTGGTGGTCAATCGCGTCGAGCACGAGGACATTTATGTCGCGATTCGCGACGCGTTCAACGCCATCGGACGCAAGCTCGAGGATTATGCGCGCCGCCAGCGCGGCGACGTGAAAAGTCACGATGCCCCCGGCCGCGGCCGGGTCACCAAGATCTTCCCCGCCCAGGGTTACGGTTTTATCGAGACCCCCGACCGGCGGGAACTCTATTTCAATCGTAACAGCGTGGTCGAGCCGGAGTTCGAGCAACTCGAGATCGGCGCCGAGGTGAATTACGTGGAAGAACAGGGCAAGGAGGGGCCGCAGGCGCGGCGGGTGAGCGCCGGCAAGCACCAGGCCCCGGAATGATGCGTTTTTCTCCCGGCTGCGCTAAGGTTGACGACCGGCCGAGCGCCGAAACACACGGAACGGGCGGCGGCAACCACAGCTAGCAGGGTCAGCATGGATATCGACACGATCGAACGGGTGTACCGACGCTACGCGCCGCGCTACGATTTTTATTTCGGCGCGCTGTTCCAGCCCGGGCGCCGGGCGGTGATTCAGCGAATGCGCTGCCGTCCCGGCGAGCGCGTGCTCGAGGTCGGTGTCGGCACCGGCCTGTCGCTGCCGCTCTATCCGCGCGACGTGCAACTGGTCGGCATCGACATTTCCCAGGAAATGCTGCTGCGTGCCCATGCCCGGCGGGAGTGCGAACGTCTCGGGCATGTCGCCGGCCTGGTACGTAGCGACGCCGAACGTCTGTGTTTTTCCGACGCCAGCTTCGACAAGGTGGTGGCGATGTACGTGGCGTCGGTGGTGCCGTCGCCGGCGCGCCTGGTCGAGGAAATGCGGCGGGTGTGCCGGCCGGGCGGCGAGATTTTCATCGTCAATCACTTCCATCACGCCAACCCCGTGATCGGCGGGGTCGAGCGGCTGATTTCGCCGATGTCGCGCCTCATGGGGTTCCGGCCGGACGTAAGCCTGCAGCGGTTTATCGAGGAGACCCGCCTGGAGGTGGTGGAGCGCGCCGCGGTGAACGCCTTCGGCTATTGGACGCTGCTGCGCGCCCAGCCGTCCCGATCGCTCGCCGCCTCCGCCCGCCGGCCCGACGCATGAGCGATTCGGCTGCCGCCGAAACCGACCTGGCGATGTTGCGCCGGCTGAACAGCGACACGGTCATGGAGGTGCTGGGCATCGAATTCGTCGAGGCCTCGGGGACGCGGGTGGTCGCGACCATGCCGGTCGACCGCCGGCACGTGCAGATCATGGGCATACTGCACGGCGGTGTGTCGGTGCTGCTGGCCGAGACCGTGGCCTCGACGCTGGCCTATCTCGGTATCGACCGCGACCGCCAAACGGTGTTCGGTCTGGAGATCAACGCCAACCACCTGCGTCCGGTCAGACCGGGCGCGCGCCTGACGGCCGAGGCCACGCCCATCCACCGCGGCAAGACTACGGTGGTGGCCCAGATCGTGATCAGCGACGAGCGCGGCCGCACCGTCAGCGTCTCGCGCTGCACCAACGCGGTACGCGAGCGTGGCGGGACGGACGGATAACCGAGCGTTGTAATCCTCTTCGGCTTCCGGGAAGATTCGGTGCGCCCCGTTATCGGCCGGGGAAGTTTCGGCCGTCAGCGCGCCGCTCCGGCCCCGACCCATCGTCACCATGCGTAAATCCGATTTTTTCTACGAGCTTCCGCCGGCGCTCATCGCCCAGGCGCCGGTCACGCCGCGCAGCGCCAGCCGGCTGTTGTACCTCGACCCCGGTCAGGGTCCGCGGGATTTGCGTTTCACCGACTTGCCCGCGTTGGTGCACCGCGGCGATCTGCTGGTGCTCAACGATACCCGCGTGGTCGCGGCGCGGCTGTTCGGCGTCAAGCCGACCGGCGGGCGCATCGAACTGCTGGTCGAGCGCATCCTGGATCGCGCCCGCGTCTTGGCGCAGGCGCGCGCCAGCAAACCGCCGCAGCCCGGCCAGCGCTTGCAGCTCGAGGGCGGGGTGACGGCGCGGGTGGTGGAGCGGCGCGGCGAATTCTACGAGTTGCGCTTCGAATCCGAGGAGTCGGTGCTGGATATTCTGGAGCGCGTCGGCCATGTGCCGTTGCCGCCGTATATCGACCGTGCGGACGGCGGCGACGACCGGGCGCGTTATCAAACCGTGTACGCCAAGACCCCGGGGGCGGTGGCGGCGCCGACCGCCGGGCTGCACTTCGACGAGGCGCTGCTGGCGCGCCTGGCGGCGAATGGCGTGGAGCACGCGTTCCTGACCTTGCACGTCGGCGCCGGCACGTTCCAGCCGCTGCGGGTTGACGAGCTCGCGGCGCACCGCATGCACCCGGAATATTTCCGGATCGACGCCCGGGCGTGCGCGCAAGTGAACGCCACGCGCGCCGCCGGGCGGCGGGTGATCGCCGTCGGCACCACGGTGGTGCGCGCGCTCGAGAGCGCGGCGCGCGCCGGCAGGCTGCAGCCGGCCGAGGGCGAAACCGACATCTTCATCTATCCCGGGTACCGCTTTCAGGCGGTCGACGGTCTGGTGACCAATTTCCATCTGCCGGAATCGAGCCTGTTGATGCTGGTGTGCGCGTTCGGCGGGCGCGAACGGGTGCTGGCCGCCTATCGCCACGCCGTCCGGCAAAATTACCGGTTTTACAGCTACGGCGACGCCATGTTTTTATGGCGCGGCTGCGATGCGCAGCCCTGGAACTCTGATGAGAACCGCTAAGGAAGGTCTGAACAAGTCCATCCCTGGCTTGTTCAGACACGGCCGCTCCCGCGCTTCCTTGCGCTTCGCGGCATTTGCACATCCTATGCGGCACAAAACGAAAAACGTGGTTTTCGTTTTGCTTCATTTTTCAAACACTTGCGTGTTTGAAAAATGCCCGGCCCTCCTGGCCGGACGGGAACCTCTGATTTAATCAGAGGTTCCCTAAATATTGCCTGGATGGCAATTTTTAGCGCTACCCTGATAAGATTCGACGCGGCGCACGAACAAGAATGCAACCCACCGACCCCGCCAAACCGGCCACCGAAGCGCCCGCACCGACACCCGGGCCGGACGGGCTTTTCGACTGGACCGCGCTCAAGCGGCGGCTGCAACGAATCCTGATCGGCCCGCCGCGCGATCCGCTCGCCCCCGAGACGCGCCGTCACATCACCCTGATCGCGTTCTTCGCCTGGGTCGGCCTCGGCGCCGACGGCTTGTCGTCGTCGGCCTACGGTCCGGAGGAGGCGTTCAAGGCGCTCGGTGATCACACCGGCCTGGCGTTGTTCCTGGCGATCGCCACCGCGATCACGGTATTTGTGATCGCGGTCTCGTACAACCAGGTTATCGAACTCTTCCCGACCGGCGGCGGCGGCTACAAGGTCGCCACCAGTCTGCTGGGCCGGCGGTTCGGCCTGGTGTCGGGCGCGGCGCTGGTGGTCGACTATGTGCTGACCATCGCCATCTCGGTCGCCGCCGGCGTCGACGCCATGTTCAGCCTGGCCCCGGCGGCGTGGGCGTTCCTCAGGCCCGAGGTCAGCCTGCTGTTCCTGGCGATCCTGGTGGTGCTCAACCTGCGCGGCGTGAAGGAATCGATCAAATTTCTATTGCCGATCTTCCTCGGCTTCGTGCTGACCCACGCCTTCCTGATCCTGTACGGCATCGGCCGGCAGGCCGATCGCATCGCCGGGCTGCTGCCGGATTCGATCGCCTCCGCCCAGCGGTTGTCCGGCGAGATGGGCATATTGTTCGTGATCGCGCTGTTCGTGCGCGCCTACGGCATCGGCGGCGGTACCTATACCGGCATCGAGGCGGTGTCGAACAGCATCAATCTCCTCAAGGAACCGCGCATTCACACCGGCAAGTGGACCATGTTCTACATGGCGGTGTCGCTGGCGTTCACCGCCGGCGGCATCATACTGCTGTATCTGCTGTGGGGCGCGCGGCCGGTCGAGGGCCAGACCCTCAATGCCGTGGCGTTCGGCGCGATTCTGGGCGATTGGCAATGGGGCGGCTGGGACGTCGGCCACGGTTTCCTGATCGCCACGCTGTTGTTCGAAACCGGGCTGTTGTTCGTCGCCGCCAACACCGGCTTCCTGGGCGGCCCGGCCACGCTTGCCAACATGGCCGTCGACCATTGGGTGCCGCATCGCTACGCCGAACTGTCCGATCGCCTGGTCACCAAGAACGGCATCGTGCTCATGGGCATCGCGGCGTTCGCGGTGTTGTTGTGGAGCGGCGGCGACGTCGGCCTGCTGGTGGTGCTGTACAGCATCAGCGTGTTCCTGACGTTTTCGCTCACCTTGCTCGGCCTGTGCGTGTATTGGTGGCAGCATCGCGACAAACCCGGCTGGTACTGGCGCATGGCGCTGACGGTGTCGGGCCTGGTTATCACCACCGGCATTCTCGGCGTGGTGCTGACGGCGCGCTTCGCGGAGGGCGGCTGGGTGGCGCTGGTCGTGATCGGCACGCTGGTCGGGATCTGCGCGCTGGTGTACGGCCACTATCAGAAGGTGCGGCTGCAGCTCATCGAACTCGACGAGATCCTGACCAATCTGCCCGAGCCCACCCATATCGAGGCGCCGGTCATCCAGGAAGGCGAGCCGGCCGCGGTGTTCTTCGTGTCGAGTTATCGCGGCATGGGCATCCACACCTTGCTCAACACCCAGCGCCTGTTCCCCGGACGCTTCAAGAATTTCGTGTTCTTGACCGTCGGCGAGGTCGACACCGTGCGTATAAAGGAAGACCAGGCGATCGAGGGTCTGCAACGCAAGGTTGAGGAACAATTGCAAAAATACGTGCGCTTCTGCAACACCCACGGGCTGGCCGCGACCAGTTATTCGGCGTTCGGCACCGATCCGGTCGAGGCCACGGTGCGGCTGGCCGACGAGGTGCTGGAGCGCTTTCCGGGCAGCGTGTTCTTCGCCGGCACGCTGGTGTTCCGCGAGGAGAACTGGGTGACGCGGCTGCTGCACAACTACACGGCGCTCGCCATCCAGCGCAAGCTGCACCTCAAGGGCGTGCCGCTGGTGATCATGCCGATGCTGCTGGAACGGCGCGTGCCGGCCACTTAGTAAAAAATATGATCTTGAACCGCCAAGACGCCAAGGGTGAGGCGGGGTACTCGCGGATGTTCAGCGAACATCCGTGCCGCCGAGCGGGTGCAAGTGATGTCGTTGCACCCCGGGCCGCCACAGAAAAGCGATTCCGGCGGGTTTTGCCGACTTCCCCATGAGTGCCAACGCGATCGTCGAGCCGGGCCCAGGGCCGGCGCGCCTGCGCTTCGAGCGGCTGGCGCAGGACGGCGCGGCCCGGCGCGCGCGCCTGCATTTCGCGCGCGGCACGGTCGAGACGCCGGCGTTCATGCCGGTCGGTACCTATGGCACGGTCAAGGCCATGACGCCCGAGGAGTTGGTGAGCGTCGGCAGCGAGATCATTCTCGGCAATACTTTTCACTTGATGTTGCGCCCGGGCCTGGAGGTGATCAAGGCGCACGGCGGCCTGCACCGGTTCATGCATTGGGACGGTCCGATCCTGACCGACTCGGGCGGGTTTCAGGTGTGGAGTCTCGGGCCGCTCCGGAAGATCACCGAGCAGGGCGTCGCCTTCCGCTCGCCGGTCGACGGCGCGCGCCTGTTTCTCGGCCCCGAGGAATCGATGGCGGTGCAGCAGGCGCTGGGCGCCGACATCGTCATGATCTTCGACGAGTGCACCGCCCATCCGGCCAGCGAGCCGCAGGCGCGCGCCTCGATGGAGTTGTCGCTGCGCTGGGCCGAGCGCAGCAAGCAGGCGCATGCCGACCATCCCGGGGCGTTGTTCGGGATCATCCAGGGCGGCATGTACGAGCAACTGCGCGATATCTCGCTCACCGGTCTCGAACAGATCGGCTTCGACGGCTACGCGATCGGCGGGCTGTCGGTGGGCGAGGGCAAGGCCGACATGCGCCGCATTCTCGGCCACGTCGCACCGCGCATGCCGGCCGACAAACCGCGCTATTTGATGGGCGTGGGCACCCCCGAGGACCTGGTCGAAGCGGTGCGGACCGGCATCGACATGTTCGACTGCGTGCTGCCGACCCGCAACGCCCGCAACGGCTGGTTGTTCACCCACAGCGGCAATCTCAAGATCCGCAACAGCGCCTACACCCGCGACACCCGGCCGGTGGACGAGCGCTGCGAGTGTTACACCTGCCGCAACTACAGCCGCGCCTACCTGCGGCATTTGCAGCAGGCCAACGAAATCCTCGGCGCGCGCCTGGCCACTATCCACAACCTGCACTA
>JACREH010000062.1 GCA_016218345.1 Gammaproteobacteria bacterium
ATGAATGGGCCAATCCCGCGGCGGGGACGATGGCCTCGCCGCTCACCCACAGACGGAGCACGACCATGACCAAACACGACCACGCCCCCCAAGTCGGCGCGCCCGACCCGGAACTGCGCAACTCGCCGATCTTCGACAGCGACGACAACGACGAACCGTCGCTCGACCTGGAACTGGAAAGCGGCGCCTGTTACTTCAACGACGAGCGCTACGACCTCGGCGAGGTGGTGCGCAGCGGCCACGAAGTGCTGCGCTGCAACGTCCGCGGTGTGTGGCTGAGGATCGGGGAGGACTAACAGGTTGTTGAAAAAGTCCCTCCTGGCCTTTTTCAACCCGAAAAGCAAAAAGTGTGATTTTTGCTTTTCTTCGTTATTCAAACACTTGCGTGTTTGAATAACGGCGGTACATCCCTATACCGCACCGCAGGTTGTTGAAAAACGAGTTTATTAACAACCTGCTAAAGGAAAGAAATGGTGGCCAGGGACGGAATTGAACCGCCGACACGCGGATTTTCAATCCGCTGCTCTACCAACTGAGCTACCTGGCCGTAAATGGATTTCGTTCTTGCCCTCCCTGGCGCGACTCCGCGGCCTCGTTCAACTCCGGCCATGCAATCTTTGGCTTGGCGCTCGCCGGGGCGAATGCACGTACGTGCATTCGCCACAGCCCCGGCTCGCCCAACCGAGCTACCTGGCCGTAAAGAGCGCCGCATTATAGTGAACTTGCCCGGGATTGTAAAAACGGCCGGATTTACCGGTTCCACGCATACCAACACCGTCGTGACGGTCCAACAGCCGTAGTTTTCGCGAGGTTGAATTGTCCGCGACCAGGACTTAAGGTCGGACCTCGCCGCCAGCCGTGCCCGTCCCATGAAAGTCGTCCTGATCAATCCCTACGAAATCGGCCGCCAGCCGTTCGGGCTGGCCGAACCGGCCGCCTGGCTCACACGCGCCGGTTGCGAAGTGCAGTGCCTCGATCTCGCGCTGCAACGCCTGGAGCCCGAGGTGCTGCGCGACGCCCGGCTGGTGGCGATCTATGTCGCCATGCACACCGCCACGCGCATCGCGCTTGCCGCGATCCCGCGCATCCGGGCGCTCGCGCCGCAGGCGCATCTGTGCGTGTACGGTTTATATGCGCCGATGAACGAGAAACTGTTGCGCGAGCTGGGCGTGCACACCGTGTTCGGCGGCGAGGTCGAACCGGCGCTGGTGTTGCTGGTCGAACGGCTGCGCACCGGCGCCGGCCGGGCGCAAACCGAGCCGGTGGTGAATCTCTCCAAGATCGAATTTCTGACGCCCGACCGCAGCGCGCTGCCACCGTTGCAACGCTACGCGCACTTGCAGCTGCCGGACGGCGGCCGCAAGACCGTCGGCTTCGCCGAAGGCAGCCGCGGCTGCAAACACCTGTGCCGCCATTGCCCAGTGGTGCCGGTGTATTACGGCATGTTCCGCGTCGTTCCGGTGGAGGTGGTGCTGGCCGACGTGCGCCAGCAAGTCGCGGCCGGGGCCCAACATATTTCGTTCGGCGATCCGGATTTCCTGAACGGCCCGAGCCACGCGCGCAGGCTGGTGCAGGCCGTGCACGCCGAATTTCCCGATCTCAGCTACGACGCCACCATCAAGATCCAGCATCTCATCGACCACGCCGAGCTACTGCCGGTGCTGAAGGCCAGCGGTTGTCTATTCATCACTGCCGCCGTGGAATCGGTAGACGACCGGGTGCTCGCGCTGCTTGCCAAGAACCACACGAACGCCGATTTCGCCCGCGCCGTGGCACTCACCCGCGCCGCCGGCATCGCGCTCGCGCCGACGTTCGTGGCGTTCACGCCCTGGACCACGCTCGCGGGTTACATCGCGCTGCTCGCGCGCCTGCTCGAACTTGATCTGGTCGAGAGCGTGCCGCCGATCCAATTGGCGATCCGCCTGCTCATCCCCCAAGGCTCGCTGTTGTTGGAACTGCCGGAGCTACTGCCACATATTGGCGCGTTCGACCCCGCGCTCCTCGGCTATCCCTGGAAAAACCCGGATGCGCGCGTCGATCGCCTGCAGCACGCAGTGCAGGAACTGGTGGGCCAACCCGAGACTCAGCACTTGAGCCGGGGCGAGGTCTTCGCACGCATCTGGAGACTGGCCCACGAAGCGATGGGCATGGAGACCCCGGTACTGGCGGATCGCGGCAGGGGCGCACCGATCCCGCGCCTGTCGGAGCCCTGGTATTGCTGCGCCGAGCCGACCGACCAGCAATTACAGAGTTATTGAAAGAGAATTCAGGGAAGCGTTATTTACTGGACGGCGGCACGTAGCCGGTCGGCAACTGCGAGCCCTCGCCGAAGAAATACTTTTCCATCTCGCCTTCCAGGAACTTGCGCGCCTTGGGGTCGATCGGGCTCAGGCGGTATTCGTTCATGAGCATGGTCTGGTGGCCGAGCCACGACTGCCAGGCCTCTTTCGAAACGTTGTCGAAAATCTTCTTGCCCAGCTCACCGGGATAGGTCTGGTAATCGAGGCCCTCGGCCTCTTTACCGAGCTTCACGCACTTCACCATGCGACTCATCGTGCCCCCTGCAGCTGCTGTAATAACCGTTGCACCGGCGCGGCCAACCCGCGCGCATCCGGCGCATCGAGCCTGTACCAAACTGTACCATTGTTCTCCATCGCCTGCCCGCCCGCCTCGACGACGCGCGCCGGCTGCGGCGTGATGGCGAGATGGAAGTGGCTGAAAGTATGCGGCAGGCTCGGCCATGACGGTTCCAGTTCAATATTCAACCCCAACTGTTCGCGGGAGAATTTGCGGGCATCGCTGTCCACGGCGCATTCCGGAAAACCCCACAACCCGCCCCAGATACCGGCCGGCGGTCGCTGTTGCAACAACACCCGCCCGGCGCCATCGCGAATCATGAGCATCACCACGTGTTTGGTCGGCAAAGCACGGCGCGCACGCGCCGCCGGATAGGCCTCGGGCGTACCCTGCGCGAACGCGGCGCAACCGCTCGCAAGCGGACAGTCGGCGCACTGCGGGCGACCGCGCCGGCACAAGGTTGCGCCCAGATCCATTATCGCCTGGGTGTATTCGGCGCAGCGCGCGGCCGGGGTGTGCGCCTCGGCCAGCGGCCAGAGCGCCTTGTCGAGAGTCGCACCCGGGCGCGCTGCGACCGCGTGGTAACGCGCCAACACGCGCTTGACGTTGCCATCCAGGATCGCATGGTGCTGATCGAAGGCGAACGCCAGGATCGCGCCCGCGGTCGAGCGGCCGATGCCCGGCAGGGCGCGCACCTGTTCGATGTCCGTGGGAAAGCGCCCGGCGTGTTCGGTCACGATGGTCTCGGCGGCGCGCTTCAGATTGCGGGCGCGCGCGTAATAGCCGAGTCCGGTCCAGAGGTGCAGCACCTCGTCCAGGTCGGCATGCGCCAGCGCCGCGACATCCGGGAAGCGCGCCAGGAAGCGTTCGTAATAGGGAATGACGGTCGCGACCTGGGTCTGCTGCAGCATGATCTCGGACACCCACACGCGGTACGGATCGCGGCTCTGTGTCCATGGCAGATCTTTACGCCCGTGGCGGTCGTACCAGGCGAGCAACCCGGTGCTGAAAGATTCAGGGTTCATTGACCGAGCGTGTGTTCCAACCGCTCGGCGAGCGTCTCGAGCTCGGAGTGCAGTTTATATTTCAGAATCGCTGGACCGATCAGCGGCGGCACGAAAAATCTCGGCACGAGTTCGGCCCGGTACTGTATGCGGGTCCGGGCCTGCTCGGGCGTGATACGCCAGCGTTCGTCGGCCTGGAAAAAATCGCTGAGCTCGGGCAGCGCGTGGGTGACGATATTGCCGTTGTTTTCGAGCGTGACATCGGTGACGCGCTTCACCGTCTTGCAAAAAAACAACACGCAGGCGCGCATAATAAGTTCCAGGCGTTGGCGATTGTCGGCGAACGTCTCCAGCACGCGGCTTTGAGTCACCAGCGGCGATAGTTGATCGAGATGGGCGTAATCGGTCATGCGCGCGCGTACCGCCTCGAAAGGTGCATCGATGACAACCTCAAACTCCACCAGGTAATGATTTTGCGCATATTCGATATCAGACTTGACGAGCGTAAGCGCCTGCGCCGTTACCGGCAACATGACCAGTAGAATACTCGTCGACAGTGGCGCCAGCCGCGGCACGGCTATTTGATCAGCTTGCGCAGGCCCTTCTCGAGTTGTTTTTCGAGTTGTTTCTCGGCCTGCTCCTTCAGCACCACGCCCCAGTCGACCTCGTAAGCGAGCGCGCTAAACGGCCCGGACACACGCAGCGGCGCGGTCACGCCCTTCTTGGTCGGGTCCTCGGTGAGCGTCACCTTGAGCGCGTAGTCCAGCCGCTCCCGGCCGAGATCGGCCGTGCCCCGGCCGGTGGCGTGCAGATACGGCCCATCCAACAGCAGATCATTATTGCTGGCGATACCGTTCGCTACTTGCAGAGTGGCGGTCAACTGGTTGAATTCGGTTTGATCGGAACCTTGGGGCGTGGCGCGCACCGGCTTGCCGCGCAACTGGTCGGCGAGCGCGCGTGTCTCGTTCACGATCTTGCGCAGGTCCAAACCTTCGATCTTGCCGTCCTGGATGCGGATCGCGGCATCGCCGTTCAGGCTGGCCTTGATCTCGGCGGCGTCGGCGCCGCGGCCGCCGAGCTTGGCGGTCAGGTTGGCCTTGCCGCTGAATTTGTCGTACACACCGGCGTCCTTCAACAGCGGCCCGAGTTGCACGCCGGTCAGGGTCTGGCTGGTGGTGAGCAGCGGCACGGCCGGGCGGACGTCGTAACCGATCGCGCCGTCGTAGCCGCCGTCATAGAGCTTTGCCTGCAAGGGACTGAGACGCAGCACGCCGTCGCGGGCGTTGACCGTGACCTCCACCGCGCTCGCCTTGATGCCGAACGCGCTGAGCGCATGAACGCGCAACTGGCCGTCGATCGCCAGGTGGCGCAATGCCGACGGAGACTCGGCGGCAGCCGGGGCCGGCGACGTGGCGGCGGCAACCGGGGCGGCCGGTGCGCCGGCCTTGGCCGCCGGCAGATAACGATCGACCACGAGTTCGCGCAGGCCGAGATCGAAATGATAGACAGGCTTGGCGAAGTCGCGCAACTCGAACGAACCCTTGAGTTCGCTGCGATCGAACGTCAGTTTCAAGTTGTTGAGCGCCAGGCGCCCGCTGCTGAAATGAAACGGCGCGTCCAACGCCACTTGGGTGAGCGCGTCCTTGTCGGCGGCGGCATACGGCAGGTTAAGCTTGGCGAGCAACGCGCGCAGGTTGAACGGCTTTATGTGCAGCTCGCCGTCGAGCGCCGGGGCGTCGAGCATTTTCCGGCCGCGCAGCGTGGCGCTGAG
>JACREH010000055.1 GCA_016218345.1 Gammaproteobacteria bacterium
CTTCATGGGCCGTGGATCACACCATCAGGGCCGGCTGATCGAGGCCGGTAGTCTCGTCGAGCCCGAACAGAATATTCAGGTTCTGCACCGCCTGTCCGGCCGCGCCCTTCACCAGGTTGTCGATCACCGACAGCACCACCGCGGTGTCGCCGTCATGCGGCCGATGCACGGCGATGCGGCAGACATTCGAGCCGCGCACGCTGCGAGTCTCCGGATGGCTGCCGGCCGGCAACACATCCACGAACGGTTCGTCGGCGTAGCGCGACTCGTAGATCGCCTGCAGATCCAGGTCGGTCTTGACCAGCGTGGCATACAGGGTCGCGTGAATGCCGCGGATCATCGGCGCCAGATGCGGCACGAACGTGAGCCCGACCGCCCGATCGGCGGCCGCATCCAGCCCTTGACGAATCTCCGGCCAATGGCGATGTCCGGCGACACCGTAGGCCTTGAAACTGTCGGCGGCCTCGGCGAACAGAATATCGACGCGCGCCTTCCGGCCGGCGCCGCTCACCCCCGACTTGGCGTCGGCGATCAGGCGCACCGGATCGACCAGCCGGTTTTCGAGCAGCGGCAAAAATCCGAGTTGCACGGCAGTCGGATAGCAGCCGGGGTTGGCGACAATCCGTGCCTTTTTAATCTGCTCGCGGTTCACTTCCGGCAGGCCGTATACCGCCTCGGCCAATAACTCCGGACAGGCGTGCGGCATACCGTACCACTTCTCCCACACGGCCGGATCCTTGAGCCGGAAATCGGCGGCCAGATCGATGATCTTCACGCCGGCCTTGGCGAGCGCGCGCGCATGGGTCATGGCGACGCCGTTGGGTGTGGCCGAAAACACCAGGTCGCAACCGGCAAGCGCCTTGGTATCCGGCTCGGTGAACCCAAGACCGACATGCCCACGAAGACTGGGGAATAGATCGGCAACCTGCTTGCCCGCGTCGCCGCGCGAGGTAATCACCCGCAATTCGACGCGCGGGTGCAGTGCCAGCAGCCGCAGCAACTCCACGCCGGTGTAGCCGGTACCGCCGATGATGCCGACCTTGATCATGATCCGATCCGTTTGCGAGATGGCCCGATTTTAGCAGATACCGCCGGGCCAGCGTTACGCCCGCCCGCCCGGCGGCAAGGGCTATCGGTCGCGGAATTGTTTTATACTGGCGCTCCTCCAATCGGAATCGCCTCCCCGCCACCATGCCGCAGGAGATCCATCTCGCCGCACTGCGCGACTTCGCCTGTCTGGCCGGCGATTGCCCGGACAATTGCTGCCGCGCCGACTGGGAAATACCGGTGGATGCACCGACCTGGGCGCGCTGGCAGGCGCTTGCGGACAGCGCCGTCAGAAACGAATTGCTTGCACAAACCGCCGAAAAAATCGGTAACGGCAAGACCCGCCAGTTGCTCGCCAAACGGCCCGACCACAGCTGCGTGCATCTCGCCGCCGACGGCCTGTGCGGCATGCAGGCGCGGCATGGCGCGGAGTATCTGCCGGCCATTTGCCGGGATTATCCCCGCATTCAGCCGTACACCCCCGTCCGCCGGTTGTTCTCGGCCACCCTGTCCTGCCCCGAGGTCGTGCGCCTGGTGTTGTTCGCCGGCAACCCCCGGCCGCCGTTCGACCCGGGCGGCGATCCCGCGGCGCTCGCCGATCCGATCGCCGCGTTCCTGGAAACGCTCACCGACCGGGTTCTGGCGGAACGCCAGTTCCCGCTCAACGTGCGGGTTTATTTCCTCGGCAAGGTCCTGACCGGGCTGGCGCTACAGGCCGAACAGGGTGGACTGACCGAGGCCGCGCTCCGCCGACAGGCGGCAAGGTTCAAGGACGAACTCTACGAGACCAGTCTGGCGGTCAAGACCAAACGCCTGCAACCGGAACCGTTCACCGCCGGATCGTTCTGGAAGGGCGTACATGATTTCGGCGCGACGCGCGGCCTGTATGCCCGGCAAGGGGCGCCGGACGCGCTGCGCGGCCTGTTGGAAAGTACCGCCCACGACAACACCGCCGACTACCGGGCGATCCACCGACAACTCCAGGAACTGCGCGCCGCCGCCCAGCCGTTGCTGCGCGATGCCTACACCGAGGCATTCGAAACCTATATGCGGGTATCGTTCCTGAATAAAGGGTTCCCGTGGAAACCCGCTTCCGGTAATTATCTCGCGACCTTCATCAATGCGTTGCTGCCGTTCGCCACCATTCAATTCGCGTTGTGGCTGCGTTTCCAGGAAGTCCGGACAATAACGCCGAACGACGTGCAAACCGCGATTTACAAGGTCGAACGCGGCCTCGGGCACAGCAGCCTGATCTACGACTACTTGGAGCTGCACCCGGAGTTGCTGCGGCTGGATCGGTATCTCGATTGCCTGCTGGAAATTTTCTGACCGAATGTTCCCCGCCCAAAAGAAACGGGGCCCATCGGGCCCCGTTGAGTAACATCATGTGACTGGCTGTTAGAACAGCTTGCGCATCCCCACCGCCCAGACCTTGTCCTGGATACCGTTGTCCACCTCGGTCTTGCGGTAACCGCCGGTGAGATTGAAGGTCTTGGAGAAGTAGTAAAGCGCGCCGACCGCCAGATAGTCGCAATCGACATTGGCGCCGGTGCCGCAGGTGCCGGCCGCCAGCGCCGGCGTCGTTGTCGCGATCCGCCCGTCGGTGTTGCCGGCCTGAACCACGCCCAGTACATTGCCGAAACGGGCCTGGAATCCAAGGAACCATACGTCCGCGTCCGTGGTGTCGGCATCGTTCTTGATCTGCTCGAACTGGGCAAGGACGGTGTAGTTCTTGAGGAAGGTATATTTTACGCCGAACTTGTTTCGTTCCTCGATATTGAGGTCGCCGGCGGCGCCGGACGAGTTGTTCTTGTCTTCGTTACGGACCGCGATGATCTGCAACGCCCCGTCCAGACCGGTCCACTGCACGCCGATCGAGTAATCGCCGTCGTCGGCCGTGCTGGCGGCCGTGGCGGCGTCATCGAAGCTGTAAACCAGCTTCATCGAAAGACCCATCCAGCTCGGCGACTCATATGCCAGCGAATTATCGAAGTAGTTGAAGTGGCCGAACGCCCCGCCCGACATGCCGCCGTTGCCGCGCGCCTCGAGGTTGGTGGTCACGAACGCGTCCCACATCACCCCGCCGTAAGTGCGATAAGGAGTTGGATTGCTGCCGAGCTTGACGGTGCCGAAATTACTCTTGAGGCCGACCCATTTCTCGCGGACGTTCTGAAAAAGACCGGTAGTGCCGCAACCCCCGGTGGGGAGAGCCCCCTCCAGGGCGCAATTGCCGGTAGTGTCCACCCCGAACTCGAAGTGTGCCAGTCCCTTCAGACCGCCGCCCAGGTCCTCGTCGGCGGTGATCCAGAACCGGCCGCGGGTGTTGTCCTCGACCGTGGTCTCCGTGCGGGTAGTGGCACCGGCGGCGTTCTTGGTCTCCTCGCGAGCGATCTCGACCTGCGCCATGCCGCCGATCTTCACGTCGGCCGCGGCCCACAACGACACCGCACTCAGCGTGGCGCCCACGGCCACGACCAATGTTTTTTTCACGTTATACATGCAACCTTCCTCCCGATCAGTAGTGGAAATACAACCCGGAACGCAAGCGTGCGGCGGGTCGACGAACAGGCCTCCTGCCTTGAATTATTAGCTGTCTAAAAAACGGGGCCCGAAGGCCCCGCCCAACTTTTTTCTGCAAAGATTATTATTAGAATCCCTTGCGCAGGCCGACCGTGAACACCGTATCCTCGTTGCCGTTGTCCACCGAGGTCTTGCGATAGCCGGCCAGGGCATCGAAGCTCTTGGAGAACTTGTACCAGCCGCCGACCGCCAGGTAATCGGTGTCGTTATTGGTGATATCGTCCTTGGTCTTGCCCCAGTGCAACACCGCCAGCACGTTGCCGAACGTGGCGTTGAAACCGAGGAAATAGACCTTCTGATCCAGGGTCTTGGCGTCGTTGTCGATCTTTTCATACTGGCCGATGACCGAGTAGTTCTTCAGGAAGGTGTATTTGGCGCCGGCCTTGTTGTGCGCCCGGCTGTTCTGGCTGGCGCCGAGGGCGTTGTTCTGGTCCTCGGAACGCGCGGCGATGACGTGCAAATCCCCGCCCAGACCCTTCCACTCGACCGACGCGGAATAATCGCCGTCGTCCGCGGATTGGCCGTTGGCGGTGTCGTTCACGTCGTCGAAGCTGTAGGCCACGTTGAAGGTCACGCCGCCGAAGCTGGGTGAATAATAGCCGAGCGCATTGTCGAAAAAGTTTGCGTGCCCGAAGGCCGTGCCGGACATGCCGCCGTTATCCGGGGCTTGAAGGTTGGTGTCGAAGAACTGGTCCCAGAGCACGCCGCCGGCGTACTTGTACGGCTGGCGCAGGCTGCCGAGCTTGATGGTGCCGAAACCACTCTGCAGACCGACCCATTTCTCGCGCAGATTGCCGAGTTTGGAGTTGCAAGTGGCGCCGCCGGTTTCCAGGCCGCAGTTGCCGGTGGTATCGACACGGAATTCGAAATGCATGATGCCCTTCAGGCCGCCGCCCAGGTCCTCGTCGGCATCGAGCCAGAACCGGCCGCGCGAGTTGTCCTCGACGGTGGTGGCCGTGAGCGCGGTCGCCCCGGCGGCATTCTTGGTTTTCTCGCGGGCGAGCTCGACCTGCGCGAAACCGCCGATCCTGAGGTCGGCGTGGGCAATCAGGGTCGGGCCGGCCGTCAAGGCGGCGCCGACCGCAAGTGTCAGTAGTTTTCTGTTCATGTTTCTCCCCTGCATATGAAAGAAAAACGGTTGATGGACAAAACCAATCACAGCAACACAACAGCTTTATAGTTATTGGAAAAAAAACGGGGCCCGAAGGCCCCGTTTCACAGCTTGGCTTAGAAGCCCTTACGCATGCCCACCGACCAGACGGTGGTTTCGTTACCGTTGTCGATATCGGTCTTACGATAGCCGGCCAGGAGGTTGAAGGTCTTGGACAGATCGTACCAGGCGCCGACGGCGATATACGTGCAGTCATTGTTGGTATTGTTACCGGCCGTGCAGGTGCTGGTGCTGTCCTTGGTCTTGCCGTACTGGACCACCGGGCGCACGCTGCCGAACTTGCCGTGATAGCCGATGAAGTAGGTGCTGGAATCAACGGTGTTGGCGTCGTTCTCGGTGGTCTCGTACTGGAACGAAACCGCGTGATCCTTCATGAACTTGACCTGTCCGCCGATCTTGTCCCAGGTCGTCTCGTTGTCAGCCGCGGTGTTGTCCTGGTTCACGTTGCGGGAACCGAAGAAGTGCAGACCCACGCCGCCGGCATCACCCTTCCATTGCACGCCGACCGAGTAGTCGCCGTCGTCGAAGGTCGAGGCGGTGGTGGGCGCATCGTCGAAACCGTAGGTGACTTCGAACGAGACACCGGCCCAGGTCGGGGACTCGTAGCGCAGCGAGTTGTCGGCGAAGTTGTTCTGGCCGAACACACCGCCGATCATGCCGCCGTGGCCGCGAGCCTCGAGCAGGGTGGTCACGAGCGGATCGTAGTTGACGCCACCGTAATACTTATACGCGGTCTTGTTGCTGCCGAGCTTGACAGTGCCCCAATTGGTTTTCAAACCAACGTATTTTTCGCGGGTGTTGGCCGCCGAGGCCGCGGTCGAGCAGGTGGTGCCGCCCAGTTCCAGGCCGCAATTGCCGGTGGTGTCCACGCGGAACTCGAAGTGCGCCAGACCCTTCATGCCGCCGCCCAGGTCCTCGTCGGCGGTGATCCAGAAACGGCCGCGCGAGGCGTCCGCGCTGTCGGTGGTCTTGGAAGTGGTCGCGCCGGCGGCGTTGTCGACCTCGGTGCGGCCGATTTCGACCTGCGCGAAACCGCCGACCTTGACGTCGGCTTGGGCGAGCATCATCGGGCCGGCGGTAATGGTGGCGCCGACCGCGAGCACTAACAGTTTCTTCTTCATGTGTTTCCTCCTGGATGAGGTTGTTGGAAAATTAGATTTTTAACCAAAGGCGCATTACGCCCCGCGCAAGATATAGCACAGCTATTTGTGCGGATGCAACTGGAGATTTGCGTATTAGCAACGGCTAAAATAGCTGTTGCGGATTTACCACACAAAACGGTGGAAATTCAGGGGGTCTCAAGGGGTAAAGCCAGGACGAAGTGTGGAACGAGGCGAAGTGCGAAGGACAAGCAGCTTAACCCTGCTTTTCGTATCCCCGTACCGCACCCCTGCAGCAAATGGCTGGGGGACTAGGATTCGAACCTAGATAAACAGAGTCAGAGTCTGTTGTCCTGCCGTTAGACGATCCCCCAATGGGCGGCCGATTGTAAGAGAGCCCCCAGTCGGGGTCAATTTGCCGGCGGTGATTCGCGTCCACCGGAAACCGGGCACTCTCCCCAGGCCCGCAGATAGGCGGCTTCGAGCTGACGCGTGAACCGCGCCGTATCGCCTAGCACCGAGGCGCGCAGCCTGCCGGGCAGTTCGCGCCGCAGCCGCGCAAGCGCCGTCGGATCGCCGGCCAGTCGCACCGCCGCTTCCACGTATTGCCGATCATCCCAGGCGATGGTCTCGTCCAAACCGACGTTCTTCAAGAGCGAATAGGACACGCGCTGGCGGTGGGCCGGCCCCACGCGCGTTACCACCGGCACACCCATGCACAACGCTCCGCAGGTCACCGTACCGCCGTTGTAGGGAAAGCTGTCGAGCATGACATCGATAGCGTTATGGAAATCGAAGTAGGCCTCGCGGGACAGCGACTCTTTCAACACCAACCGCTCCGGATCCACTCCGTGGCCGGCGAACTCGGCGCGCAAGTGGGCGCGCACCGTCTGCGAACCCGCGCCCACCGCCATGACGACCAGGCGCGAACCCTCGACGCGCTTCAGGATTTCTGCCCACAGCCGCACCGTTGGCGCGGTCAGCTTCATCAGGTTATTGAACGAGGCGAAAGTAACGTGACCGTGGCGCAGGCAGGCCGGCTGCGGATCGACCGCGCCGGTCGGGAAGTCGCCGAAACTCAGGAAGCACTCCGACAGCCGCAACAATCGTTCCGTCCCCAGGATGCCCTGCTCCGGATCGGCGTACGGATCGCTGACGCGGTAATCCACGGCGCGCAAGCCGGTGGTGTTGAGGTAACCGATCCAGGTCATCTGCAGCGGCGCCGGCCGCAAGGCCAGCACCGGCAGGCGATTGCCGGACGTATGGCCGGCGAGATCGACCAATATATCCACCCCGTCATCCCGGATCGTCCCGGCCAGGGCTACGTCGGACAGGCCCGCCACCGTCGTAAAACGATCGGCATGCGCGCGTATGAAATCGGTTAGGCTGTCGTGTTTACGCGAGTTCGAATAACAGATCACTTCAAAGCGCGCCCGGTCGTGGGCGGCCAGGACGTGCTGGATGAAATAGCCGACCGGGTGCTGGCGGAAATCGGGTGAAAGATAAGCGATGCGCACTTTTTCGCCCGGAGGCCGTGACCGCGCGCCCATGGCCTCGGTGACCGGTGCGCGGGATTCGATCCACTCGCCCCAAGCACGATGGTATTCGAATAGCTGTGCTTCGGAGAGCTCGCTCTCGTAGTTGCCCGAAAACAGCGCCTTGGCAAGAGTCGCCGGAGCAATATGCCCAGCCCGCCAGCGCTCGTCGAATAAGCTCCACGCCCGGGCGCGCCGCGCGAAGTCGCAGGCCTGGCCCAAGACATCGATCGCCACCGGCAATACGGTTTCCGGGCGCGGCCGCTCGAGCAACGCGCAGGCCAGTGGATAGGCCCGGTCGACATGCCCCAGTCCAACCAAGACACCCAACAGATTCTGGTAGGCCGGATAGAACTCTGGATCGCAGGCCACGGCTTGCTCGTAGGCCTGAATGGCCTGCTCGCTTTCACCCAATTCTTCCAGAACCAGGCCGAGGTTCGAATGGGCCCCGGCATGGCGCGGGTCCTGCCCGGTC
>JACREH010000061.1 GCA_016218345.1 Gammaproteobacteria bacterium
ATACATTTCCTTCCGATCGTTCAACCGCAACCAGCCCTTGACGATGCGGTAGATGATCCACACGCAGGCGACGCCCAGCACGATAACGCCGATCCCGACGAACAGCAGGATTCCGCCGAGTACGCCCCACAGCAGGCCGAACCAGAAGGTGCGGATTTGCCAGCGGAAATGCGACGCCAGCCAGGTGCCGGCGACGTCCTCGCGCTTCACGTAGTTGATGACCACCGCCACGATCCAGGTGATGCCGACCAGGAAGGCGGCCGCCTGCAGGGCATACACCACGGTAGTGATGTTGATCAGCGATTGCAGGTCCTTCTCGGGTGCCGCGTTGGTCGGTTGCTCGATGGTCGCCATGGTCAGCCTCGCAGGGGGTTATTCGGTTCTACTTGGAAAGCCATCTTAATACTAATGTAGGGTGCGTTCCACGCACCAATCCGTGACTCAACTAGAGCACACACGAGAAAGACGCCCCCTCTCCCCCGCCCTCTCCCGCAAGGGGAGAGGGGAATAAACCGCCCGCTTGAAATTCAATAGGACACAAACCGAATGGTGCGTGAAACGCGCCCTACAACCGATTCATTATGCCGGTTGCCGGCTTTTCTGGGCCGAAGGCGGCGATTCCTCGGCGATAAAGAACCGTTCCACGTCCGCCAGCGCGCGCGTGCGCGCCATCGGCGGCAGGCTGGCGAGAAATATTTTTCCGTAGCCCTTGCTCAGCAGCCGCGGGTCGCAGAGCATCAGCACGCCGCGGTCGTTGTCGTCGCGGATCAGGCGGCCCATGCCCTGCTTGAGGGCAATCACGGCGTTCGGCAATTGATAGTCCTTGAACGGGCTCAGGCCGGCCTGCTCCATGGCGGCGGCGCGCGCTTGCAATACCGGGTCGCCGGGCGTGGCGAACGGCAGCTTGTCGATGATCACGCACGACAGCGCCTCGCCGCGCACGTCCACCCCCTCCCAGAAGCTGCCGGTGCCGAGCAGCACGGCGTTGCCGGCAGCGCGGAAACGCTCCAGCAATTCCGAGCGCGGCGCCGTGCCCTGCACCAGCAACGGATAGTCGAGCTTGCCTACGAACCACTCGGCGGCGAGCTTGAGGGCGCGGTGACTGGTGAACAGCAGGAACGCGCGTCCGCGGCTGGCCTGCACCACCGGCAGCGCCCGTTCCAGTACCCGCTCGGTGTACTCGGGCGCGGCAGGCTCGGGCAGACCCTCGGGAATATACAGCAACGCCTGGCGGGCATAGTCGAACGGGCTGTCCCAGCGCCCGGTGTCGGCGTCCTCCAGGCCCAACTGCGCCTGAAAGTGGTTGAACGCGCCGTTCACGGTCAGGGTCGCGGACGTGAAGATCCAGGTCTTCTTGCCTTCTTCCAGGGTGCGGCGAAACGGGGTCGCGACCGTGAGTGGCGTGAGGTGCAGCGCGAAGCCGCGCGCGCTCGACTCCAGCCAGGCGACGTACTCGGACGGCGGGCGCTCGCCGATCGTGTACAGGCGGTCGAGCAATTCGGCGGCGCGGCGCGCGCAATTTGCCAGGCCCTGGCCCTTGGCGGCGGCGCCTTCCAGGAGGGCGGCCAGATCGCCGAGCCGGCCCTTTAGGTCGTCGAGCGCGGCGTGGAAACCCTTGAAGCGGTCGGTATTCGCCCACGCCTCGCGGCGCGGTTCCACGCCCAGGCTCAGGCGAAAATCCGCCACCGCCTTTTCGGTCAACTCGGCGGCGCGCGGCAGTTCGGCGATGGCGCTGTGTTCCTTCAGGTCCTCGGCCAAGGTGTCGCGGCAGAGATTGAGCAACTGCTGGCTGGTGAGGTTGATGCCCAGAAAATTCGAGGCGATCTCGGGAAGTTGATGGGCCTCGTCGAAGATCACCACCTCCACGCCCGGCAGCAGTTGCGCGAAGCCCTCTTCGCGCAGCGCCAGGTCGGCGAAGAACAGGTGATGATTCACCACCAGCACGTCGGCGGCCAGCGCCTCGCGGCGTGCGCGATTGACATGGCAATCGCTGTAGTCGCGGCACTCGCTGCCCAGGCAGTTCTCGGGCGTGGACGTCACGCGCGGCCAGACCGTGGAATCCTCGCTGACCTCGCTTACCTCACCGATGTCGCCGCTGTGGGTGCGCCCGGCCCAGGCGCGGACGCGGCCCAGTTCGCCGGCTTCGCGGCGCGAACCGAAGCGCCCTTCCAGTTCGGCGCTCGCCAGGCGATGGAGACACAGGTAATTGGCACGGCCCTTGAGCAACGCGGTCGTCAGCGGCAGGGCGAGCGCCGTGCGGATCAACGGCAGGTCGCGGTGAAACAACTGGTCCTGGAGGTGCTTGGTGCCGGTCGAGATCAGAATCTTCTTGCCGGACAACAGCGCCGGCACCAGATACGCGTAGGTCTTGCCGGTGCCGGTGCCGGATTCGGCGATCAGCAGGCCGGGCTGGGCGAGCGCCTGCTCGATGCGCGTCGCCATGTCCTGCTGCACGGCGCGCGCCACGAACCCGGGTAATTGGGCGGCGAGCGGCCCGTCGCGCCCCAGAACGTCAGCGCTGGTCAATTCTTCCACGATCGTCCAGGCAGGCGTGCAGGGCGTCCTCCCAGGCCGGCAGGCGGATGCCGAAGGCGCGTGCCAGCTTGCCGCAGTCCAACACCGAATACATCGGGCGGCGCGCGGGTGTGGGATAGTCGGCGGTGGCGATGGGCGTGACCCGTACCCGGGTCTTGCCGGCGAGCTGCATGATCTTGCTGGCGAAGCCGTGCCAACTGGTGGTGCCGCCGCAGGCGATGTGATAGGTGCCGAACAGCGCGGCGCGCGGCGCGCCGTTATCGTACATGCGCGCCAAGATCTCGCCGGTGGCATCGGCGACCAGATCGGAATACGTCGGGCAGCCGAACTGGTCCGCGACCACGCGCAGCTCGTCGCGCTCCTCGGCCAGGCGCAGCATGGTCTTCAGGAAGTTCTTGCCGCGATTGGAATACAGCCAGGCGGTGCGCAGGATAATGTGCGGCGCGCCGGCCGTGCGAATCGCCTGCTCGCCGGCGAGCTTGGTCCGACCGTACACGCTCACCGGCGCGGTGGCGGCCTCCTCGGTATACGGAACGGTGGCGCTGCCGTCGAATACGTAGTCGGTGGAGTAATGAATCAACAGCGCCCCCGAGGCGGCGGCCGCCTCGGCCATCGCCCGCGGCGCCTCGGCGTTGATGCGCGCAGCGCCAGTGGCGTCGGACTCGGCCTGATCCACCGCCGTGTAGGCGGCGGCGTTGACGATCACGTCCGGCTGCTCGGCCGCGAGAACGTTACGCAACTGCGCCAAGTCGGCGAGATCGATCTGATCGCGGTCGAAGCCGCGCACCTCGGCATTGGCCGCAAGCACTGTGTGAAGACGGGTACCGAGCTGCCCGGCGTGGCCGAAGAGAACGATCTTCATCGGCTGGGGATCATGGCCTCGCGCAGCGTCTTCCCCTGGGCGTCCTTCTCGCTGAGCAACGGCTCATCGACCGGCCAGTCGATGCCGAGCTCGGGATCGTTCCAGAGCAGGGTGTGCTCGTTCTGGGGGTTATAAAAATCGGTACACTTGTAACTGACGTGGGCGCTGTCGCTGGTCACGCAAAAGCCGTGGGCGAAGCCGGCCGGCACGAACAATTGCAAATGATTGCTCTCGGAGAGCACCACACCGAACCATTTTCCGAAGGTCGGCGAACCCCGGCGGATATCGACCGCGACATCGAAGATCTCGCCCTGCACCACGCTCACCAGCTTGCCCTGCCAGTTCGGATATTGATAGTGCAGGCCGCGCAACACGCCGCGTTTCGAGAACGACAGATTGTCCTGCACGAACCCCTGATCGAAACCGGCGGCGCTGAGCTTGCGCTGATGATGGGTTTCGAGGAAATAGCCGCGCGTGTCGCCGAACACCCGCGGCTGGATGAGCTTGAGCCCGGCGATCGCGAGGTCGGTGACTTCCACGGTCAGCCTCCGCGCCCCTGCGCCAGCACCTCGCGCAGATAGGCGCCGTAGGCGTGGTTCATTTTCTTGGCCAGGGCCTCGAGTTGGGCGTCGTCGATGAAGCCCATCTGATAGGCGGCCTCCTCGATGCACGCCACCTTCAGGCCCTGGCGGGCCTCGATGGCCTGGATGTAATTGGCCGCCTGCTGCAGAGATTCGTGGGTGCCGGTATCGAGCCAGGCCGAGCCGCGCCCGAGCTTCTCGACGTGCAGCGCGCCGTCGTCGAGGTAGCGGCGGTTGACGTCGGTGATCTCGAGTTCGCCGCGCGCCGAGGGCTTCAACGCCGCGGCGATGTCGCACACCCGCGAATCGTAGAAATACAGCCCGGTGACGGCGTAATGCGATTTCGGCTGCTGCGGTTTTTCCTCGATGTCGATCGCCCGGCCGTGGGCGTCGAAGTTGACCACGCCGTAGCGTTCCGGGTCGGTCACCCGATAGGCGAACACCGTGGCGCCGTGCGCGCGCGTCGCGGCCGCCTGCATCTGGCCGGCCAGGCCGTGGCCGTAAAAAATATTGTCGCCCAGAATCAACGCGACCGGCTGACCGCCGATAAACGTTCTTCCCAGCAGGAACGCCTGGGCGATGCCCTCGGGGCGCACCTGCTCGGCGTACTCGAAACGCAGGCCGAGGTGCGCGCCGTCGCGGAACAACTCGCGATAACGCGGCAGGTCGGCGGGCGTGGAGATAATCAGAATATCGCGGATGCCGGAGAACATCAGCGTCGACAGCGGGTAATACACCATCGGCTTGTCGTACACCGGCAGTAGTTGCTTGCTGATGACGTTGGTGAGCGGCGCCAGGCGCGTGCCGCTGCCGCCCGCGAGAATAATGCCTTTCATATGCCGCGACCCTGTTGTTGATAATTTTTCTCGAGCCAATCCCGATGGTCGGGATTGCTGACCGCCTTCACCCAGGCGTCGTTGTCCAGGTACCAGTGCACGGTCCGTTCGATGCCCTGCGCGAAGCTCACGGCCGGCTGCCAGCCCAGCTCGCGTTTGATCTTTTCGGCGTTGATTGCATAGCGCCGGTCGTGGCCGGGGCGGTCGCTGACATGCTGGACGAGCCGGGCGTGCGGCGCCTTGTCGGGAAAACGCCCATCGAGCAGCCGGCAAAGCGTCTGCACGATCTCGATATTCGGTTTCTCGGCATTGCCGCCGATATTATAGGTCTCGGCCGGCTTGCCCTTATCCAGCACCGCGCGGATCGCGTCGCAATGATCCTCGACGTACAACCAGTCGCGCACCTGGCGGCCGTCGCCGTACACCGGCAGCGGCCGGCCGGCCACGGCGTTCTGAATCATGAGCGGAATCAGTTTCTCCGGATGCTGGTACGGCCCGTAATTGTTCGAACAATTGGTGGTGAGCGTCGGCAGGCCGTAGGTGTGATGATAGGCGCGCACCAGATGGTCGGCCGCCGCCTTGCTGGCCGCGTACGGCGAGTTGGGCTGGTATTGATGGTCCTCGCTGAACGCCGGATCGTTCGGGCCGAGACTGCCGTAGACCTCGTCGGTCGAGACATGCAGAAAGCGAAACGCGCGTTGCGCCGCGGCGCTCAGGCCCTGCCAGTGTTTAAGCGCGCCGGCGAGCAGCGCATGGGTGCCGACGATATTGGTCTGGATAAAGGCCTGCGGCCCGAGGATCGAGCGGTCGACATGCGACTCGGCGGCGAAATTGACGATCGCGTCGGGGCGATGTTCGGCCAACAGCTTCGCGACCAGCGGCTCGTCGCCGATGTCGCCGTGCACGAACTCATGGTCGCGGTCGTGCTTGAGACTCTCCAGGTTCTCCGGATGCCCGGCATAGGTCAGGAGATCGAGATTGACGACCCGCGCCGCGCCCAGGCGGCGCGCCGCCAGCACGAAATTCGCGCCGATAAACCCGGCGCCCCCCGTTACCAGCCATGTCTGCATCGCCTGTCGTGCCTCGGAAAAACCGCGCGTATTTTACCCGCAAACGGCGGTATTGGCACGGCCTCGGTATGGCTTGGCGGTGGTTTTACAGTTGGCGGAGCGCGGCGAGAACGGTCACTGGGACGAACGCATTTGCGTCATGAGCCGCCGCGCCATCCAGGCCAACAGGCCCACCGCCGCCACGAGCGCCGCCCACAGGGCGATTTTCTTCCAGTCGGATTGACGCGCGAGTCTGCCCTCGCCGCCGGAAACGGTTTCAGGTCCAGGTTCGGCCTTATGAATCAGGGTACTTTTGTCTTGTTTCTCGATCTCGGCGAGCAAGGCGGGCATGGGAAAATTCACCGGATCGACGCCCGCCGCCCCGTAAGCAAGCTGGTAGGGACCGGCACCTTGCGCGGCAAAGATCAGATCGTGCGGCAACCAACCCAGCTCAAGTACCGGCGGGTTCGCGCCCAATCCGTCCGGCGGGGTCACGCGCAGCAACCACTGGCGAGGCGCGGGTGCCGCGGTCATGCGCAGCTCGGGGCTCTCCAAGCTCTCCTGCCCGATCGCCAGACGGTAAACAGGCCCCTGCGCATAGCGCACCCACTTGGCACTGGAGTTCTCGCGCGCAAGCAACTCGACGCGCACCAGGCTGTTGGTCTGCGCCAGCGCCAATCGGGCGCGGTCCACGGACATACGGCCCGGCAGCGTGAATAAATATTCGCCTTGTTTCTCGCCAGGGCCGGCGGCGCTGAGCGCAGTCCAATGGCGCGCCGGCACCGGCGCGTCACCCGCGAGTTCCAACATGGCGCGTTTGACCTCGGGCGTCTCCTGGCGGGCCGGCCAGGTCAGACGCAGATACTTGGCCTTATGGGGCGAAAACTCGATGCGGCGGCGCTCGAGTTGTTGTCCCTCGTATGTGAGGTGCGCCACGCTGGCGCGCGCCAGCGTGCGCCAATGCGTCAGGTCGTCGCTCGCCTCGAGGGTCATTTGGCCGACGAATTCCCTCGGCGCCAGCGCCCATTCAAGGTCCAGCGCGCGGACGGCCTGCTTGAGTTTTTCGGTGTCGAACACGAGCGCGGCGAGCTTACGATCGGTCTTTCCGGAATCGCGTGTATCGATGTGGATGATTTGCCCGGAGCGATCCTTGCGCACGCTGAGTATCATGCCACTGTCGATTTCGCCGCTGCTCGTGTACACCGGAAACGGCGTGAGCGATACCCGTTCCGGGACACCCTCAACCGCCTTGGGGCGACGCAGGCCGTGCGGTATGACTTCGCCGCCAGCATTGAACACGCGCAAGTCGCCGACATCGTGACGCGTGAGCCGTCGGTATACTTCCACCGGCAACGTGAGTTCGTATAGCGCGCCCGTGCCATCGGTCGCCAGCGTCATGCTATAGGCGAAGTCGGCGGGTTTTGGCGGTTCATCCGCGGCCGCAATGAACGCCACACAGCACGCGATAACGCCAAAGGAAATCCGCTTCATGCCGGAGACTCCGTTTTTTGAGCGCGCGGCGGTACCGGCGTGAAATAGCCGATAAGCAACAGCAGTACGCCCACGACGATAAACGACACGATGCGCGCGACGGTGCCGGTGCGCGCCAGATCGACAATAAAGAGCTTAAGCACTACAAACCCGAGCAGTCCCGCCCCGGCGACCCACAACACACGCCGCCCCCAGCGCGTGGCCGTGACCATGAGCGCCAATGCGATCACCGTCCAAAATATCGAGAGCGAGGCTTGCACCAGCGTGGAATCGAGCATCGCCTGCCAGACAAACGGCACACCGGCCCAGTGGTGCAAGCTGCGCAGCAACATGGCGGTGAGCCATACAAACGCAGTGGCGCCGGCAATGCCCGCGAACAACCGCCGCTGGTCCGCCACGGCACGCGGTTCAGTCACACGGCTATATGCTTCAAACCAGGCGACCGCGGCGAGCAAGGCGCCGGCCTGCACGACATCGAGGGGATTCAACAGCGGCAGATAAGGCAACGGCGTCGCCGCGCCCGTACTATTCGTGTTGCTGTATATCGACCACAACCAGGCCGCGGCCGCCACCGGCAACAACCCCAAAACAAGATAGGCCGAACGGTGTTCGCGCCACGGCCAGCGTTGGCCACGGCAGAGCGCGGCTATCGCCGCCAGCACCAGCACCGGCGCAAGCCCCGAGGCGCTCAAGGTCCAGGTGGACGCTCCTTGAATGAACTCACTCGCCAACCAGGAGAATTCCCAGGCACCCAATAGTGCAATGAGCCACGCCGTGGCGCCGTGCAGAACTTCGAGATAGCGATGACCGTTTAAATCCTCGCGCCGCGAGAGAATATGGTAATGAACGCCAAACCAGAGCGCCCAAGCGATGAGTCCGGCGTGCGCGAACGGGTGGTCGAGCATAAAGGCGTAAATTGGCAGCAACAACGCCGTCGCCGGCAGCAACCCGAGCGCGGTCGCGCGCAAGGCCGCCCAGGAGAGACGCGCGCCGCCGCGCTCGGCCAGCGCGCAGGACGCGGCCAGGAACGCGACCATCCCGATCGGCCACTGCGGGTCCTTTATCTGACGCTGGATTTCTTCCAGACCCCCGCCGTACCACCACAGCAACCCCCAGCCGAGCAGCACAAGGCTCAGGCCTTTTTCCCAGTCGCGCCGATCGTCGCGCGCGCGTGCGAGCAGAAAGCCGGCCGTCACCGCGGCAAGCGCGATCAATACGCAGCCGAGGTAAAACCCGTTCAATACCGGCCATGCGCCGACGGGCGCGTCCCAGGCGCGCGCGAAGCTCAGACCCGCGCCGAAAATAAGCAGCGCCCCGAAAATTCGCCCCAACACACGCTGTTGACGGCAACCCACCCAGACGATGGCCGCACCTTCGAGCGCCCAGACGGCGGCCGTCCAGCGCGCATCGAGCGCGAGCGGAATCGCGAGCGTGACGAATACCACCCCGAGCGCCAGGAACGCCTCCGTCAATAACCGCCCGTGCGCGGGTTGGCGCCTGAACAACGCCGTGGCCAACGCCAAATAAAACCCGCCGGCCGCCAAGGCGCTCCAGGCCAGGCCGTATTCATACGGACGCGTCATGAGCGCCTGTATCCCGAAGCCCACGAGCGGCACGCCGAAAACGATCATGCCGTCCACGTAACCCTTGAGCGCGAGCGGCTGGCGAAACGCCGACATGACGGCAATGGCGACATAGAGAACGAAAAAAACGACCAGAAAAGGTTCGGTCGTTGTGAACAACTCGGCGTGGTAGTACCGATGTCCCCACAGCAACCCGATCACGAAGGTGGACACAAAACCCAATAGATTTAATTCGCGCCAGGTCTTGAACCAGGCAATGGACAGGATGCCGATATTGAGCAGCACGTAATAACCGAATAGCAGCACATGATCGCCACCGCCGGTCGAGGTTAGGATCGGCGCGAGAAACCCGCCGGTGGCGGCAAGCACCGCGAGCGATCGCGCGTTTTGCAACACCGCGAGCATGGCCGAAAGCGCCGCGACCGCCACCAGAATGGCAAACGCCATGCCGGCGGGAATAAGGCCATAAAGACGCAGTGCCGTGAACACCGTGAGATAAAAGATGCCGATACCGCCGCCCTGCAAGGCAAGCGCATACAGCTCGCGCGTGAGACGCAGACGCCAACCGACCGCAAGCAGCACGATCGCACCGAGGGCGGAGCCGATCAGGCGCACCTCGATCGGCAACATCTGATGTTCGACGGCGTACTTCAATAGAAACGCCACGCCGAAAAACAACACAATCACGCCGACGCGCACAATGGCGTTACCGCCGGTGAAAAAGTTTTTGATCGCCTGGACAAGCGCCGGCGTGGCGGGTGGCGCCACGCTACCTGACGGTATTTCGACAGGAGCCGGCGATATTGACGGCACAATCGCAGTCTCGGGATGTTCGACCGGCGCGGGCACTTCGACCGGCGGTGAAGGTATAACGGGGAAAGGGGCCGCGGGCTCGGGGCGAGCGGTCAGCGCCGCCCGGGTCGCGGCGTCTTTCAAACTATCCTCAAGCGCCCGCAGCCGGACCGATATCAACGCCTGCGCCGCGACCAGATATCCGACCAGGCCGCCGGCCAACATACCCAGAAACGTCGATTCGTGACTCGCACCGCTGAAAAGATACAACCCCAGCACCGCTCCGATGGCTATGGCTAACCCTTTCATGCGACCTCCCTATGCTGTTTTTTGGGTGCTCCATCTCTAGAGATACCAACACTTGAGATGTGTGCCCCTGCTATCTAAGCCTGTCTTCGCGCGCGTTTCAAGAACAATCCGCACCGGGGTAGGCGAAGAGTACCTCTAAGAATGAATGCGAAACCGCGCTGGTAGCGCGGATCAGGAAGGCAAAATGGCGTCCCCACGGGGATTACGGCGGGCTGTCCTTGCCCGCCGCCCTTCGGGCCAGGATCGCTGCGCGACGCTGTTCCGCGACGCTCCCGGCAACTGCTCCCTGCGTTGCTTTACCTCCCCACATCCCTGTGGGTCGCCTGCGCCGCTGGTCGAACCCCTCCGAGGTTCGATCCCTGTCGCGATGCGACACAAACAACAAGGCCCCGGGATAAACCCCCGGGGCCTTGTTGTTTGCATGGCGTCCCCACGGGGATTATTCGGCCCATCCATGGACCTCACCCCTGCGGGGCCAGCGTCGCGTAGCGACGCTGTTCCGGATCGCTCCCGGCGATCCTGGTCGAACCCAAGGGTTCGAATCGCGTATGAGAAAGCCAAATAAAAAAGCCCCAGGCAAACAAGCCCGGGGCTTTTTTTATTTGGCGTCCCCACGGGGATTCGAACCCCGGTCGCCTCCGTGAAAGGGAAGTGTCCTAGGCCTCTAGACGATGGGGACAAAAAACTGCGAGGGCGGAGACAGAAGGTGCGTGCATCGCGTCGCTGTCCGCCGTCCTCGGGGTGAAATGGTGGAGCCAGGCGGGATCGAACCGCCGACCTCCTGCATGCCATGCAGGCGCTCTCCCAGCTGAGCTATGGCCCCGTAAAAGGTGCGCTACTTTACGTGCCGGGGCCGGACAGGTCAAGCCGGTGCAAGGTTTTTCAGGTACACGAGCGCCGCGTCCAGGCGCTGCAATACCCGCTCGCGGCCGGTCAGGGCCAGGGTAATGTCGATCGGCGGCGACAGCGCCCGGCCGGTGACGGCGACGCGCAGCGGCTGGGCGAGCTTGCCGAGCTTGAGGCCGTGCGCGGTCGCGACCGCGTCGATGGCCGCGTGCAGCGCCGGCGCGGTCCACTCGCTCAGTGCCGCGAACCGCGCGCGCAACTCCTCGAGCGGGCCGGCGATCTCCGGGCGCAGGTGCGCGGCGGCGTCCTTCGGGTCGTAACCGGCCGGTTCCCGGTAGAAAAACGCGCTGTTCTGGGCCATCTCGGCCAGGGTCTTGGCGCGTTCGCGCTGCGCCACCACCACCTCGGGCAGCGCCGGGCCGCTGGCCGGATCGACGCCGAGCCGCCCCAAGTGCCAGCTCAGATGATGCGCGACATGCGCGGGGTCGCCGGTCTTGAGGTAATGCTGGTTGAGCCACTGGAGCTTCTGCGGGTCGAACGACGCCGCCGAGCTGTGCACAGCGGTGACGTCGAACAGCTTGATCAATTCGTCGAGCGTGAAAATTTCCTGGTCGCCGTACGACCAGCCGAGGCGCGCCAGATAGTTCAACAGCGCCTCGGGGAGAAAGCCGTCCTCGCGGTACTGCATCACGCTCACCGCACCGTGGCGCTTGGACAGGCGCGCGCCGTCCGGGCCGAGGATCATCGGCACGTGCGCGTAAATCGGCGGCGGGAAGCCGAGCGCCTTGAGCATGTTCATCTGGCGCGGGGTGTTGTTCAGATGGTCGTCGCCGCGGATCACGTGGGTGATGCGCATGTCCATGTCGTCGACCACGACCGTGAAGTTGTAGGTCGGGGTGCCGTCGCTGCGCGCGATGATGAGGTCGTCGAGCTCGCGGTTCTGGAACGCCACCCGCCCGCGCACCAGGTCCTCGACCACGGTCGCGCCGTCCTCGGGATTCTTGAAGCGCACCACCGGCGGCACACCGGCCGGCGGCTGGGCGACGCCGTGCCGGCACTTGCCGTCGTAGCGCGGCTTTTGCTTGCCCGCCATTTGCTCGGCGCGCAGTTGTTCGAGGCGCTCCTTGGAACAATAGCAATGGTAGGCGGTCCCGGCCGCGAGCATCTGCTCGATCACTTCCTGGTAGCGCGGGAAGCGGTGGCTCTGGAAGAACGGCCCCTCGTCGTACTCCAGCCCCAGCCAGGTCATGCCCTGAAGGATCGCGTCCACCGACTCGGCGGTCGAGCGTTCGAGATCGGTGTCCTCGATGCGCAGCACGAACGTGCCGCCGTGCTTGCGCGCGTACAGCCAGGAGAACAGCGCGGTGCGCGCGCCGCCGACGTGCAGATAGCCGGTCGGGCTGGGGGCGAAACGGGTGCGGATGGTCATGAGTCGGCGACTGCTGATTAAGAGCCGCTATGGTAATGAAACCCGCCGGGAAAAGCAGCATGATTGGGCGTCATAAAATTGACGGGTTTCACCAAAACCGCGTACACTACGCGCCCCAAGCAGCTTCAAACTCGGGCGATTAGCTCAGCGGTAGAGCACTGCCTTCACACGGCAGGTGTCGCAGGTTCGATCCCTGCATCGCCCACCAATTGATCCCTATGCGGACGTCGATGCGGCGCCGAGGTCCGGTTCGCCGCAATCGGGCAGAATCGCGGCGCGCGCGGCGTCGCGCAATTTGAGCGCCGCCTCGAAGCCGCGCCCGTCCGGCGTCAGCGGGGCGGCGAACGTGATCGTGACCGTGCCATGGCGCGGGAACCACTCGTCGTCGCGCAGCATCGCGCGCGTGCCGCGGATCGCGCACGGCACCACCGGCACGCCGGCCTCGGCGGCGGTCACGAACGCGCCCAGATGGAACGGCAGCAATCCGGCCTCGCGTCGAAACGTCCCCTCGGGAAACACCAGCAGGCTGCGCCCGGCGCGCACCGTCGTCGCCAGCCGGCGCGCGTCTTCGATCCCGCGGCCGACGTCGAAGCGCTCCACGAATTCCGCCTGTAGGCGTCTGAAAAAAATGCGCCCGACAATCCCGGCCAGGAACTCGCGCTTCGCCACGAAACCGAAGACCGGCGGCAGGACCGCGCTGAGCGCGATACCGTCGAGATAGCTCGCGTGGTTGGCAACCACCAGGCATGGCGTGCGCGGCAGATGCTCCAGGCCGTGCACCGCGAGGCGCGTGCCGGACAGCCATGCGACCGCGCGCGCGGCCCGGCGGACGATCGCCCGCGCCCGGCGCGGGCGCGGCGCCAGCGCCACCGCCAGCCAGGCGAGCGGCGCGATCAGCGCGAACAGGCACCAGGCGTAAGCGGCGTAGGCCACGGCGAACGCGGCGTGCAGCAGCCGGCGGATCTCGGGTCGCAGCGCGACGACGGCGACGCGCGCGAGCTGGCGCCACGGCGGGCGGCGGGCGGCCGCCAGCGCGCCGCGCTCGTACAACTCGCGCGAGGCGGCGCGGCGAATCTTGCCGCTCGAGGTCTTGAGCACGGTGTGCGGCGGGGCCAGCACGACGTCGTCCGGCGGCGTGCCGACCAGCTCGATCGCCAGCGTGTTGACGGCGGCGCGCAGACGCGCGAGCGCCGGCGCGTCGCCGGCGCGGGTCTCGGCCACCACCACCAGCCGTTCGGTGTCGGCGCCGCGCGGGCGCGCGCCGAACACCGCCACGCAGCCCTTGCGCACGCCGGCGAGATTGCCGACCGCCTCCTCCAGTTCCTGCGGATGGAGGTTGCGTCCGGCGTGAATGATCACGTCCTTGATGCGTCCGGTGATGTAGACCTCGCCATCGGCCAGATACGCGAGGTCGCCTGAGTCGAGCCAGCCGTCGCGGATCAGCGCGGCGGTCGCCGCCGGGTTGCGGTAGTAACCGATGGTGGCCGACGGCCCGCGGAATTCGAGCCGGCCCTGGCGGCGCTCGGGCAGTTCCCGGCCCTGCTCGTCGACGATGCGGATCGCATAACCCGGCAGCGGCCGCCCGCAGGCCACGAACTGCGCGGCGCGCGCTTCGCCGGGCGCGGCCGGTTGCGCCAAACCCTCGCGCAGCAGGGCGTCGCGCCCCACCGAGTCGATACGCGGCGGGCGATCGAGCGGCGGGAAGGCGAGCCCGACCGCGACCTCGGCCAGCCCGTACACCGGGGCCATGGCCGAGCGGCGGAAGCCGTAGCGACCGAAGCGCGCGCAGAAGCGCTCGATCGTGTCGGGGCTTACCGGCTCGGCGCCGTTGAAGGCCAGGCGCCACGAAGACAGGTCGAGTCCCTCGATGGCGTGTTCGTCGATGCGCCTCAGGCACAGCTCGTAACCGAAATTGGGCGCCCCCGAAATCGTGGCGCGATGCCGGTGCATGGCCCACAACCAGCGCTCGGGACGGGTGAGGAAGGTGAGCGGCGACATCACCACCAGCGGGATGCCGTGGTAGAGGCTGCCGAGCCACGCGCCGATCAGGCCCATGTCGTGATAGAGCGGCATCCAACTGACGAACACGTCCGCCGACGTCGCGCGCACCGCCGCGCCCATGGCGCGGATGTTGGCCAGCAACTGCGCATGGCTGAGCACCACGCCCTTGGGGTTGCCGGTCGAGCCCGAGGTGTACTGCAGCATGGCGATATCGGTGGCGCGCACCCGCGGCAGGGTCGTGGGCGGCGCACCCGCGCCGAGCTCGCCGGCATTGACCACGGCGCGCACCTGCTCGACCTGGGCCTTGAGCAGGCGCGCGGCGATCAGCACCTCCTGCGGCGCGATGATCAGGCGTGCCTCGGCGTTTTCCAGGATGCGCGCGTGGCGCCGCAGATGGTCCTCGAGTTGCGCCGGACGGGCCGGCGGGTAGATCGGCACCGGCACGCCGCCCGCCAGCAGCACGCCGTAGAAGCTCGCGAAGTAATCGCGCCCGGTGGGCAGCATGAGCGCGACCTTGTCGCCGGGCGCGAGATCGCGCGCCTGCAGGCCGCCGGCGATCGCCGTCGCCGCGCGCAGAAACTCGCCGTAAGTGACGACCTCCTCGTCACCGCTCTCGCCGTGCAGGATGAAGTGCGGCGCATCCGGCGTGCGCTCGGCCTGCCCGCGCAACACCGCGAGCAGCGTCTCGGCCTCCGCCGCCACGGCCGCGGCCGGCGCACGCGGCACGCGGGCGGACGGCCCCGGCGCGGGCGCGGCCGGTGCGGCCGCGCCGAGCGCC
>JACREH010000056.1 GCA_016218345.1 Gammaproteobacteria bacterium
GCGCCGCATCAACCTGATCGTGAAGGGGCGGCAGGCCATCACGGCCGATACCGCGCTGCGGCTCGGGCGCTACTTCGGCATGGAAGCGCAATTCTGGATGAACCTTCAGGCGCGCTACGACCTCGAAGTGGCGGAGATCGGTCTGTCCAAACGGCTCACACGTGAAGTGACGCCGCGGGCTGCCGCATGAGCGGCGCCATAAACCAGCGTCTGACCGCGGTATCCCCATAGCCAAGGCCGGTGCGTCGCCGTCCGACCGGCACCCTGGAGCCCGGACCGGGGTTGCTCCGGGTTGTATAGCAATATATATTTACCGCTATATAACCGGGAGTGCCCCGATGGCGACCGTGGTGCATGCAAGCCTGACCAGCCAGACGCTCTACGCGGAGCTGCTGGAACAGACCCTGGCCTTCGAGGCTTCGCGATCGGCGGCCAGTCTGCCCGGTACGTTCACCAAACGTATCGTGAAGGGGCGAACGTACCATTACTACGTTTATCGAGACTTGGCCAGCCGGTACAAACAAGTCTACATCGGGCCGGATACCGGGCTCGTGCGGAAGTACATTCAAAAGGTCCGGACAGAGAAACGTCATGTCACCGCCGACCTGAGAAGGATTGAAGAGCTGTGTTCGGCGCTGTCCGCCACCGGTGCCATGGTCACGCCTTTTTCGCACGCCAAGTTGATCCAGGCCCTGGCGAATGGCGGCCTGTTCCGTTTCGGGATGGTCCTGGTGGGTACCCATGCCTTTACCGTTCTTGGAAACATGCTGGGCGTCCACTGGGGAGAAGTGCACAGAACCCAGGATATCGACTTCGCCTACGATCCGGACATTGACGTCGGCGTGGCCGATACCGAGGAACTCGATATCCCGGATGTCTTGCAGCAACTGCGGATGGGTTTTATTCCCGTTCCTCGGCTCAGTCATGTTCAGCCCTCGACCTCGTTTCGCGTTCGCGGCAAGGAGCTGCGCGTGGATTTTCTCATGCCGCTCACCGGCAGGCATCGTGAAAAGCCGGTATACCTTCCGCACCTTCATACCGCGGTCCAGCCGCTGCGTTTTCTCGATTACCTTATCGAGAAGCCCGAGCAGGGAGTAATTGTCGCAAACCGCGGGATACTGGTGAATGTCCCGAATGCCGGCCGCTACGCGCTGCACAAGCTCATTGTTTCGCAGGTTCGTGAAAACCAGACCAAGGCCAAAAAGGACATTCACCAAGCGGCGCGAATATGCGAAGTGCTGCTGGAAACACGCCCGGGCGCCCTGGCGGCGGCATCGAAGGCCCTGACAGCGCGCGGCAAGGGCTGGGTAAGTCATTTCAAGGCTGGGCTAAACCAGCTCACCAGAACATATCCGGATATCGGAAAAAAGGTACAGAAATACCTTCGCCATTGACCATGACCGCCTCTCCCCTCCTCGCCAAGCTCACCGTCCCCAAACTCGGCCGGGTGCTTACCCGTCCCCGGCTCCTGAAGCAGCTCGATCGTGCCGCACACCACAAGCTCATCTGGATCGCGGCCCCGGCCGGCAGCGGCAAGACCACGCTCGCGGCCGAGTGGCTGAAGAGCCGCAAGCGCGCGCACCTGTGGTACCAGGTGGATGCCGGCGATCAGGACCTGGCGTCATTCTTTAACTATCTGGCCAGCGCCGCCGAACGCGGCAGCCGCTTAAAACGCAAGCTCGTGCGCTTCACCCCGGAGTACGCCTTGGGCCTGCCGGCGTTCAGCCGTAATTTCTTTCGCGCGCTGTTCGCGCGCCTGAAAGCGCCGGCGTGCATCGTGTTCGACAACTACCAGGACGTGGGCGAGGCGGCGGTGCTCGATTCCGTGCTGGCGCACGCGCTCGATGAATTGCCCACCGGCATCACGCTCATCGCCCTGAGCCGCACCGGCTTGCCGGCGGCGCTCGCGCGCCACGAGGCCAACGGCCAAGTCGCGCACCTCGATGCCGCAACGTTGAATCTCACGCCCGAGGAAGAAGCGGCGGTCGTGAAGCTGGCGCTCGGGGAACGCAAGCTGAAGCCGGCCGATCTCGCGCGTCTGCATCAGGCTACGCACGGCTGGATGGCGGGATTATTGCTCGCATTACGAGAAGTCCGGGCGCGCGCCGTCGGCGACGAGGCCAGTGTCATCGAGGCCATCGCGCACGCCCCGGCGCAAGACCCGGCGCGCATCTTCGATTACTTCGCCACCGAGGTCATGGCGCGGCTCGATACTCCGACATGTGAGTTTCTGTACGCGGTGGCGCTGTTCCCGGCCATGACGGCGGCGCTGAGCGAGCAGCTCACGGACAACTCCAAAGCCAAGAACATTTTGCAGCGCCTGGTGTACGAGCACTTCTTCACCACCCGGCGCGGCCTGCTGACGGTGAGCTATGAGTTCCATCCGTTGTTCCGCCAGTTCCTGCTGGCGCAGGCCGAAAGCCATCTCGATCACGAATCGCTACAAGTGCTCAAGCGCCGCGCCGGGCGGTTGTTGGCCGAAGCCGGTGAGGGTGATGCCGCCGTGGCGCTGCTGAGTGCGAGCGAAGACTGGCCGACACTCGCCGAACTGATCCGCACCCACGGCGCCGAGCTGGAAAAACAGGGCCGGCTACAGACACTGCAACAATGGATCGCCGCGCTACCGGAAAGCGAGCGCGTCAGCGATCCGTGGTTGTTGTACTGGCACGGCATTGCACAGCTTCCGACGGATCCGTTCGTGGCGTACGAGCTGTTCGCACGCGCCTATCCGCAGTTCAGTGACAAGGATGACGTGCTCGGGCTCTACATGTGCTGGATCGGTGCCGCCATGGCATTGTTCTTCCGACATGATGACATGAGTCCGGCACCCGGGTGGATCGCAGAGTTGGAGCGGCTGCGCGCGCGCCACCCAAAGTGGCCGAGCCTCGAGGTGCAGGCGCGGGTGACGACTGCGGCGTTGGGCACTTTGCAAATCGGTGATGAGCAAAATCCGGCTCTACCCGATTGGCGGGCGCGCGCAGAAAAGCTTTATCGCTTTATCCCCATTGGTGTGGTGCGATGTTTTCTCGGTCATCAGTTGGGTCTGTATTACTCCTTCTACGGCCATATGGATAAGTTGACGCAATTGGCGGAGCAACTTAAGCCGCTCATCGAATCGCCCAAGATTCCGGATATCGCCCGCGTGATGGCCGCCTCCATTCCCTTATTCGCCGCCTGGCAGACCGGGAATTTGACGGCGGCCAACGCCGCCGTCACCCGGTTGCTAAGTCTCACTGATGCATCCGGTGTGTATGTGGTTTCCAACTGGTTCTATGCCAGCGTGGCATACGTCAGGATGTCTCATTCCGATCTCGCGGGCGCCGACGAATTCATTGAACGCTTTCGCAATAACAGCAAACTTGGCAATCGCGTCGAAATGATTTTTTTGGAGTATATGGCCAGCTGGCGCGCCCTGTTGTTCGGCGACTTTGAATTAGCCAGGGCAAAGAGTTACGCCGCGCTCGCAATCGCAGAATCGATATCAAGTAATGCATTCATGCTTTTACAAGTGTGGGGCGTGCATGCGCAGTCGTATATCGAGGTCGGCGAGTTCGCCAAGGCGCACACGGCGATCCATAACATGCGTAAACTGGGTATTAAAACCGGCAACCGCCTGTTCTCGGATTTCTACGCCAACTATCTGGAGGCCTATCTGCTGGACAGGTCAGGCGGGAGTCTTGCGAAAACCCTTCAGGCCTTGCAACGCAGCTTCTCCGCTGCCGTCAAACATCAGTGGGTGGTGATGATCTTCTGGCAGCCGAGCCTGATTACGCGTTTGTGCGTCCTCGCCCTGCAACACCACATCGAACCCGATTACGCCAGACGCCTGATCCGCATCTACCACTTCACACCGCCCGCCTCGGAAGACCCCATTGAACAGTGGCCCTGGCCCTACCGCTTCTACACCCTCGGCCGCTTCAGCATCGTCAAGGACGACGAACCGCTGACGCTCACCGGCAAGGGCCAGAAGAAACCGCTCGACCTGCTGAAGACGTTGATCGCGCTCGGTGGGCGCGAGGTCGGCCAGGAAAAACTGATCGAGGCGCTGTGGCCGGAGGCCGACGGCGACGCCGCCCAGCACGCCTTCGAGACCACCCTGCACCGGCTGCGCAAACTGCTCGGCGAGGACGCGCCGTTGGCGCTCAAGGACGGCCGCCTCAGCCTCGACGCGCGCGCCTGCTGGGTCGACGCCTGGGCGTTCGAGCGGCTGCTCGCCCGGCTCGAAGACCGGTTGCGCATAAATTCGCTCGACGCCCTCGATCCGCTCACCCACACGCTCTTCGACCTGTACCAGGGCGCGTTCCTCCACCACGAATCGGAGCTACCCGCCACCCTGTCGTTGCGCGAGCGGCTGCGCAGCCGC
>JACREH010000057.1 GCA_016218345.1 Gammaproteobacteria bacterium
ACCCGGACGGACGCATCGACAGCGGCGTGTGCCGGCTGGCGCGGGTCAGCACCCACCTCGACATGCAGTCGACCGGTTACTAAGTGAAAATCTAGAAATCAGTATGAATTCTTGCCGCAGAGACGCAGAGCGCGCGGAGAACAGCATTTTTTAATATTTTAAATCTCTGCGTTCTCTGCGTCTCTGCGGCAAAAAACTATTACAGGATTTCTTCCACTACCGCAGTTCCAGCACCACCGCGGTTTCGTCGCAGTTGTTGTATTTGTAGCACTTCACGCACACCCCCCAGACCTTTTCCGGCAGGGTATCGATGCCGACGGTCTGGAAGCCGAGTTTGTGGAAGAACGCCGGCACATAGGTGAGCGCCATCAACCGGCGCAGGCCGATCTGGCGGGCCTCGGTGACGATGCGCTCGACCATCTGCCGGCCGAGCCCGCGCCGTTCGTATGCGTCCGCCACCACCAGGCTGCGCACCTCGCCCAGGTCCTCGGTGAAGATTTCGAGCGCGCCGATCGCGGCGATCTGGCCGTTCACTTCGATCACGAAAAAATCGCGCAGATGCCGGTAGATCTCGTTCATCGAACGCGGCAGGAGATTGCCCTTGCTCGCGTAGGTTTCGAGCAGATCGTGGATCGCGGGCACGTCGGTGATCGTGGCCGCGCGGATCCGCGGCACGTCGAGTGCGGCCTTGGTCGGTTCAGGCGGAGGCACGGCTCAGCATGTCTTCGGCGTGCGCCAGGGTCTGACGGGTGATCTCCACGCCGCCCAGCATGCGCGCGATCTCGGCGACCCGCTCCTTCGGCGGCAGCGTCTGGATCTGAACAACGGCGGCGCCGGCCTTTTTGAGTTTGCTCACCTGCAGATGATGATGGCCCTGGGCGGCCACCTGCGGCAGATGGGTGATGCACAGCACCTGGCGCTTGCCGCCGAGCGCGCGCAGTTGCCGGCCGACGATCTCGGCCACGCCGCCGCCGATGCCGACATCGACCTCGTCGAAGATCAGCGCCGGGATGCGCCCGACGCGCGCCGTGACCACTTGCAGCCCGAGGCTGATGCGCGACAGCTCGCCGCCCGAGGCGACCTTGGTCAGCGGCTTGAGCGGTTGGCCGGGATTGGCGCTGACCATGAATTCCACCCGTTCCAGGCCGTGCGCGCCGAGCTCGCCCTCGGCGAGCGGCGTCAAGGCCGGTTCGAACACGCCACCCGGCATGCCCAGCTCCTGGAGCTGGGCGCTGACCTCGCTGCCGAGTGTCCGGGCGGCGTCCTGGCGTTTTTTCGAGATGTCGCCTGCGAGCTTCATATACGCGGCGCGTGCCGCCTCTATCTGCTGTTCGAGCTTGGCGAGGTTCTCGTCGCGATGCTCGATATCGTTGAGCTCGGTGTCGAGCCGCTCCAGCACCTGCGGCAATTCCTCCGGCCGCACCCGGTGTTTGCGCGCCAAATCGAGCGCCGCGCCCAGACGCTGCTCGACATACGCCAGCCGCTGCGGGTCGAGTTCGAGCGTGTCCAGATAGTGCCGCAGGCGGCCGCCGGCCTCGTCGATCTGAATGCCGGCCTCGTTCACGAGCGCGTTCAACTCGCCGAGCCTGGCGTCGAAGGCGCTGAGTGCGTCGAGCTTGCGCTGCACTTGGGCGAGCAGCCGGCTGACTGCGGTCTCATCGTCCTCGTACAAGGTCTGGGCCACGGCCTGCACGCCCTGAATGAGCTCGCTGGCGTTGGCCAGACGGGCATGTTCGTCCTCGAGCTGCGGGATCTCGTCGGCCGCCAGGTCGAGAGCGCGCAGCTCCTGCACCTGGTAACGCAACAGCTCGACGCGCGCCGCCCGGTCGCTCGATTCGCGGCTCAGGTTCTCGCGCCGGGTCTCGAGTGCCCGGAGCTCCTGATAGCGGCCGGCGAGCGCCTCGACCCGGTCGGCCAGTTGCGCATAGTCGTCCAGCATCTGGCGCTGGGCGTCGCGCCGCAACAATGATTGATGCTCGTGCTGGCCGTGAATGTCGACCAGGTGCTCGCCGAGTTCGCGCAGTTGCTGGAGCGGCACCGGCCGGCCGTTGATATAGGCCTTGGAGGCCTTGTCGGCCTCGATCACCCGGCGCAGCACGCACTCGCGGTCGCCGAACAGATCGTGCGCCTCCAGCCAGCGGGCCGCGTCCTGGTCCGGTTTGAGCGTAAAGCCGGCGATGATCTCGCTGCGCGCGCTGCCCTGGCGGATCACGCCGCTGTCGGCGCGTTCGCCCAGTGCCAGCGCCAGGGCGTCGACCAGAATGGATTTTCCCGCGCCGGTCTCGCCGGTCAGCACCGTCAGCCCGGCCTCGAAGCCGAGCTCGAGCTTGGTGACGATCGCGAAGTCGCGAATGAAAAGTTGGGTCAACATGTTTTAATATTTTTTGCCGCAGATAAACACAGATGTTTTATATTCATGCTTATCCGTGTTCATCTGTGGCCGACGCTTTTTATTTTAAAGACTCAAAACTTTTCGCCCCAATGCAGTTTGGCGCGCAGCACCTCGTAATGATCGCGCTGCGAGGGGTGCACCAGGATCACCGGCGTCGCGGCGCGCTGCACGCGCACGCGGTCGCGATCGTGCAGCGAATAATTCGCCTGGCCGTCGAAGGTGACATGGGCGCTTTGGCTGCTGGTGCTGGTCATGACGATCTCGATGCGGCTGTCGCTGCTCACGGCGATCGGCCGGTCGCTCAGGGTGTGCGGGCAGATCGGCACCAGCACCATGGCCGGCAGCGTCGGGTGCAGGATCGGGCCGCCGGCCGAGAGCGCATAGGCGGTCGAGCCGGTCGGCGTGGCGACGATCACGCCGTCGGCGCGCGTGCTGTTCACGAACTCGCCGTTCACGTGGGTTTCGAATTCAATGAGGCGCGCCAGCGCGCCCTTGTTGATGACCACGTCGTTGAAGGCGTTGCAGGAGTACACCACTTGGCCGTCGCGCACCACCTCGGCCGCGAGTAGCAGCCGCTCCTCGGTCTTGAAGTCGCCGTCCAGGATCGTGGCCAGGCCTTCGAGCATATGATCGGCGGCGATGTCGGTGAGAAATCCCAGCCGCCCGAGGTTCACGCCGATCATCGGCACCTTGAAACCGGCGATATTGCGGGCGGCGCTCAACATGGTGCCGTCGCCGCCCACCACCACCGCCAAGTCGATGTCCCGGCCGATCGCCGCGAGCGGGCGGGTGTGCGGGTGGCGCAGCGCCAGGATCTCGGCGGTCGATTGTTCGAGCAGCACCGTGAGGCCGCGGCCTTGCAGAAACTCGATCAAGCGGGCCACGATCGGCGCGATCTGCGGATCGCCGTATTTCCCGATCAGGCCGATGGTTTTTAGGGCGGAAATTTTCTTGCTCATGGCGGATGACCGGGGGCGGAGCCGTTACGCTAGCATGCGTGCTGTCGGCGGCCAATTATATAGGGTAGCCCTACTTCGTTCGCCCTGACATATAAAATAGTCTTCGCGCGACCAGGCATGCGTTCGCGCCGATCCGACCTGCGTCCGTCGGGGGACACCGGCGCGGTTTAGCACTCGACCTCAAAGAGTGCTAAATTATAGGCACATGGCCGCGCTTTCCTACCGCTCCGAGGCATTGCTCAAGACGCTGATCGAACGCTATATCAGCGACGGTCAGCCGGTCGGCTCGCGTACCCTGGCCAAGCAGGCCGGGCTGGAGCTGAGCCCGGCCACGGTGCGCAATGTCATGGCCGACCTCGAGGAATTGGGGCTGATCAGCTCGCCGCACACCTCGGCCGGTCGGGTGCCGACGGCGCGCGGCTATCGGGTGTTCGTCGACAGTCTTATTAAGGTGCGCCCGCTCAATGTGACCGAGTTGCGCCACATCGAGGGCGAGCTCGGCGCCAGTCAGGATCCCCAGCAATTGGTCGAGACCGCCTCGGCGCTGCTGTCCCAGGTGACGCGGCTCGCCGGCCTGGTGATGGCGCCCAAAGCCGAGCAGGCGGTGTTCCGCCAGATCGAGTTTCTGACGCTCTCGGCCAATCGCATCCTGGTGATTCTCATCACCCTGGACGGCCGCGTCCACAACCGCATCATCCAGGCGGAGCGCGCCTATTCGGCCGCCGAGCTGGTCGAGGCGTCCAACTATTTCAACCGGGCCTTCGCCGGCATGTCGCTCACCGACGTCAAGAGCGCGCTGCTGGCCGAGATGCAGCGCGACAGCGAGGCCATGCAGGCGGCGGTGCGCATCGCCATGGACATGGCGCGCGGCATCTTCGCCCACGAGCCCGGCGAGGGCGCCGAACTGGTGGTCAAGGGCGAGGCCAACCTGCTCAATATCCCGGAACTCGGCGACGTCCATAAGCTGCGCAAACTGCTCGATGCCTTCAGCACCAAGCACGATCTGCTGTTGTTGCTCGACCAGTGCATGCGCGTCAACGGCGTGCAGATCTTCATCGGCCAGGAATCCGGCTATCTGGCGCTGGAAGAATGCAGCGTCGTGACCGCGCCCTACCGGGTGGACGGCCAGGTGGTCGGCACACTCGGCGTGATCGGCCCGACACGCATGGCCTACGACCAGGTGATCGCTATCGTCGATGTCACCGCCCGGCTGCTGGGCGGAGCACTGAGCGCCGACGGCCGCGCCTGAGCCGGGCTTGAAACCGGCCGGTACCGATGCCATATGGTTTTTCTCAAAGGCTATGAATTTTTGACGCAGAGGCGCAAAGGCGCAAAGAAAA
>JACREH010000058.1 GCA_016218345.1 Gammaproteobacteria bacterium
CATTGAATAAGATGATTAGATTTGGAACTGCATGCCGATCCGGAAGATGTTGCTGTCCTTCGTGGTGCCGCCTCGATCATCATTGGCGTAGATAAATGAGACGCGGGCGTTATGGCCGTCAATGACGTAATTCAGGCCGATGTCATAACGCTTATGGGAAGGCGCTCCGTCGGCGTCGAACTTCTGATAACGCACGTGCGGTTGCAGCTTACCGATGCCGATCTTCTCGCCGAACAGGTAACTGACTTGTCCGAAGAAACCATCGCCCTGCACCAGCGAGGCGTCGGCCACGTTGTCAAGATCGTAATCGTAGTACGCGCCCTCGACTGACAATACGTTGGCGCCGAACTTCTTTTCCATCAATGCGTCCACACTCCAGCCGGTGAAATCACCGCGAACCAGCGCGCTTCCGGCGCCGTCTTTCTGGAACATCCCCACCAGACCCACGGCCAGCACTTCTTTGGCGCCGTAGTAGGTACTATCGTTGTAGTAGCCCGGTTCCGGATCCCAGAAGTTGTAGGTAAGACGGCCGGCATAAAGCAAATTGTCGGACTGGTTGGAACCGCCGGTACGACCTTCAAACGCGCCGACCTGATATTTGAACTTACCACCGCCGGTCTGACCCCAAAGCGCGGCACCATCGTCACGGCCGGCAAAGATCGCCGGATAGTTCTGAACAAACGGAAAATCCCAGGTGGCCAAATAATAAGGGCCGCTCAAGTTGGAACGATCGCTCGGCGGAAGAAAACGGCCTGCCCACACATTCACCAGATCGGAAAATTCGAAACGGGCGATGCCGTCAAGCACCCGGACGGCGCTGTCGCCCTGACGTTCGGTATTGAAGGTGAGCTTGATGTTCTTGTGCACCTGACCGTTTACATACAGCCGGACGCTGTCGAGCTCGAAGTCCTTGGAACGATCGTTGCCGCTTGGCGCAGCGTCCTCGACCGAGTTGAAACTGGTGCGCAGGCCGGCGCCGACGCTGATCCAGCGGGTATCGTCGATCTTGATCGTGCCACCGGCCTGTGCGGCGGTCGTCGTCGCCAAGCCGGCCGACAAGCCCAGCAAGGCGAACGCCACGCGCCGCATTTTGAAACCAACGGGTAATGTGTGCATGTGCAAGGTCTCCTCTGCAATTGGTTGTTGTTAAGGGGTAGAACCGACAGCAACCGTTGTGGAGCAATAACTATGCCACGCTAAATTTATACGGAATTACAAGGAGTTACCCGAATCATTGAGAGGCCAGGTCGAGTTTCTTGCACTCGAATGGTTCGCGGCTACTGGTGCTTGCACATATCGGGTGCATCCGACCGGCGGTTGAAAAATGGGTTTTTTGCGGACCTGCTTTAACGAATCAACAGCACCGCGCGATTGAGGTCGAGCAGGTGTTTGCGCAGTTCGTCGCGGGCGAGCGGTTGGTCGCCGCCCAGGATCAGCGTGCCGCCCGGCACATCGCGCAGCACCCGCAACTGCTCGGCCGGATCGGCCCCCACCGCGCGATAACTCGCCGTCACGCCGCGATCCTGCACCAGCGTCGCGGCCTCCCGGGCGAGCGCGGGCTGCTCGGCGGGGGCGGCCACAAGCAGCACGATCAGTCCGTCCTGCGCCTGTCGCAGGGCCACGGCCAGCGCCTGCCGGGAAGACGGCGTGCCGTCGTAGATCACGAGCAGTGGCGGTTCGATGCGCATATCTTCCGGCATCAGCAGCAGCGACCGGGTCGCGGCGCTCATCAGCGCCTGACCGATCGCGCCGCGCGGCATGCGCCCGGCGACCCGGTGGCCGCGCACCCCCAGCACGATCAGGTCGGCCTCGCGCGCCACCTCCAGGAGTTGCGTGACGATCTGTCCGCGCTCGGTGCGAAACGACCAGCGCAGATTGAAACGCTCCGCCACCCGGGCGAGCGCCTGTTTCGACAAGCGTGCCTGGGCGCGCAGCCGGCGCTCGATATCCTGCGGCTCGATCGGCCGGCGGATGGCGGACGGAAACCCCACTTCGCGGGTGAACGGCAAGGCCGCGAGTTGCAACAGGTTGATATCCTCGACGAACAGGCCCAGCAGCTCCGCTTCCCATTTGGCCGCCACGGTCGCGGCCGCTTCCAACGCCGCCAGGCTCGGGGTGCTGGCGTCCAGGGCAACCAGAATGCGCCGAAACGCCACCTCGCCCGCGCGCGCAATCACGCCTGTCCGCCTCCGCCGCTCTCGAATGCCGCGCTGTAGCTGCGCGCCTGCTCGGCCATGACCATCAGACGCACCTCGACGCGCTGGTTGACGGTGGCGTCCGGAAACAGGCCGTTGGCGTCGCGCTCGCCGGCCGGCATGCCGGTGAGCAGCTCGATGCCCTCGTCGATGGTCGTGACCGGATAGACGTGGAATTTTCCGGCGGCACAGGCCTCGATGACGTCGCGCCGCAACATCAGATGTTTCACGTTCGCGGCCGGGATCATCACCCCCTGCTCACCGGTCAGTTCGCGCTGCCGGCAGACGTCGAAGAACCCCTCGATCTTTTCGTTGACGCCGCCGATCGCCTGGATGCGGCCGTACTGATCGACCGAGCCGGTGACCGCCAGCGATTGTTTGATCGGCACCTCGGCGAGCGCCGACAGCAGTGCATACAGCTCGGCCGAGGAGGCGCTGTCGCCTTCCACCTGCCCATAGGTCTGCTCGAACACCAGGCTGGCGGATAGCGCCAACGGCCGGTCGATCGCGTAGCGCCCGCCCAGAAAGCCGCCCAGGGTCAATACCCCCTTCGAATGGATCGGCCCGCCGAGATCGATCTCGCGCTGAATATCGATGACCTCGCCTTTGCCGAGGCGCACGCGCGCGCTGATGCGGCTCGGATGCCCGAACGCAAACTCGCCGAGATCGACCACCGACAGGCCGTTGACCTGGCCCGTGACCGCGCCCTGGGTTTCGATCAGCAACGTGCCGCGCCGGATTTCCTCCTGAAGGCGTTCCCGCAGCCGGTCGGAACGGTAAATCTTGGCGTCGATCGCCTGCTGCACGTCCGGGCCGGTGACGATATCGCGGCCGCTGTCGCGCGCCCAGTGATCGGATTCGCGCAGGATATCGGCGATGTCGCGGGTGCGAATAGAGAGTTTATCGGCGGCATCGGCGAGCCGCACGCTGTACTCGATGACGCGCGCCACCGCGGCGCGATCGAGCGCCAGCAGGCCTTCCTTGTGCGCCAGCGTCGCGATCAGGCGTGCATAAAGCCGATGATTCTCCGGACTGCGATCCATGTCATCGTGAAAATCGGCCGCGACCTTGAAAAGTTCGATGAACTCGGGATCGTATTGGTACAGGAGGTAATACAACATGCGCTCGCCGATCAACACCACTTTGACGTCGAGCGCGATCGGCTCGGGCTCGAGCGACACCGTGCTGATGATGCTCAGCAGTTGTTCGAGCGACTCGACGCGCAACTGGTGCGACTTCAAGGCGCGTTTGAGCGCCTCCCAGGCATACGGCTGCAACAGCAGCTTGTGGGCGTCGAGAATCAGGTAGCCGCCGTTGGCGCGATGCAGGGCACCGGGTTTTATCAGGGTGAAATCGGTCAACAGCGCGCCCATCTGCGCCAGGTGTTCGATGCGCCCGACCAGGTTTTGCAGGCTGGGGTTGTTCTCGTACACCACCGGCGCGCCCTGCGCCCCGCCGCGATCGACCAGCACGTTGACCTTGTAGCGCCGGAGCGTGGCGGCGCTGCCGGCGGCGCGCGACACCGGAATCCCCAGGAAGGTCATCTCCTGGCCTTCCTCCTGGTGGCGGAAATCGTCGGCGTTGTCGATCACCGACTGCTCGACCGCCTCCAGATAGGCCAGCACCTGGGAATGCGCGGCGTATTTCTTGCGCAACTCGTCCATCAGGTGGGTGACCGCGGCCTTGGTCACGTCGCGGTCGAGTTCACGCGCGCGCCGCAGGCTTTCGCGTTTCCATTGCGGGAGCTGATGGATGATAACCTCGAGCCCCTCTTGCAGCGAGGACACCGCCGCCTCGGTGCGCTGCTGCTCCTGTTTGGGCAGCTTGTGAAAGTCGTCGCTGCTCATCACCTCGCCCTTGCGAGTCGGCGCGAAGCTCATGCCGGTGGGCGTGCGGATCAACGCCACCGAACTTTTCTCGGCGCGTTGGCGCAACTCCTCGAACGCCTTCTCGTGGCGCTCCTTCAGTTCCTCCTCGATCTCCTCGCGGCGCGCCCGGTACTCGTCGCTCTCGAACGCCGCCGGGATGGCGCTGCGCAAATCGTCCATGAGTTGCTGCATATCGTCGCGCAGCGTCACCCCCATGCCGGCCGGCAGTCGCAACACCCGCGGCTTGTGGGCTTGCTCGAAATTACTGACGTAACACCAGTCCGGTGCATCCGGCTCCTGCTTGGCGCGCTGCTCGAGGACTTGATGGACGATGGTGTGGCGGCCGGTGCCGGGGGGGCCGAGCACGAACAGGTTGTATCCCAGATGCCGAATGCCGATTCCGAACCGGATCGCGTCCATGGCGCGCGCCTGGCCGATGACCTGACTCAGGTCTTCGAGTTGCGCGGTGGTTTCGAAATCGAATTCCCGGGCATCGATGTGCAGGCACAGGGCGCCGGGCGGCAAGCGTTGAACGGTGGCCATGGGCCTCCTCGCGTCGATGGTTGATTCGGTGTCAGCGTGCCAGAGGCCGGCGGCGGCGATATTGACGCCGGTCAAATGCCCGTCGGCCGGGCAAGCGGACAGCCGGCAACGGCGCTGAAAACGACCGTGGCTTACGCCACTTGCACGGGAATGGCGTGGCGGGTGTGGGTGATGCGATTGTTGGCGTCGACGTACACCAGCCGCGGCCGGAAGCCGATCAGCTCTTTTTCGTCGAACACGCCGTAACTGCAGATGATCAGGATATCGCCGGGCGCGGCCTTATGGGAGGCGGCGCCGTTCACCGAGACGATGCCGGAACCGGCCTCGGCGCGAATCGCGTAGGTGCTGAAGCGCTCGCCGTTCTTGAGGTTATAGACCTCGATGCGCTCGTACTCGCGGATGTCGGCGGTCTCGAGCAGGCGCGCGTCGATCGCCACCGAGCCCTCGTAATCGGGCTCGGAGTGGGTGGCGCGCACGCGGTGCAGCTTGGCCCGCAACATGGTTCTTTGCATATCCAACTCCGACAGAATCCGAGCCGTTATTATCCGGTTTTAACCGGCGGGATTCAAATTCACCTCGAGATTGTCGATCAATCGCGCCCGCCCCAGCCAGGCCGCGGCCAGGATCACCAGCGCCCGGTCGCCGGGAGCGGGCGCCGCCAGGTCGGCCTGGCGGCGGACACTCACGTAATCGGACCTGAACCCGGCGGCGGCGAGCGCCTCCCGGGCGCTCGCCTCGAGCGCCGGAATATCCGCGCCCGGGGCGTGCAACCGGCCGGCGCATTCCACCAGCGTGGCATACAGGCGCGGCGCGATGGCGCGTTCCGCGTCGGTCAGATAGCCGTTGCGCGAACTGAGCGCCAGCCCGTCGGGCGCGCGCACCGTGTCGATGCCGACAATGTCGATCGGCATGCCGAGATCGCCCGCCATCAGCCGGATGAGCAACCACTGCTGATAATCCTTTTTCCCGAACAGCGCCACGTCCGGCGTGACCAGGTTGAACAACCGGTTGACCACCGTGGTGACACCGCGGAAATGCCCGGGGCGGGACTGGCCGCAGAGGATGTCGCTCACGCCGGGCACCTCGACACGCGTCTGGGCGGCGCGCCCGCGCGGATAGATCTGGGCGTCGTCCGGGACGAACAGGATATCGACGCCGGCGGCCGCGGCCAGTTGCCGGTCCAGTTCGAGCGTGCGCGGGTAGCCCTGAAAATCCTCGTGTTCGCCGAATTGCAGGGGATTCACGTAGATGCTCGCGACCACGGTCCCGGCATGATCGCGCGCGCGCTCGAACAGCGCCCGATGACCGGCGTGCAGATTGCCCATGGTCGGCACGAAGCCGATGCGCCGTCCGGCGGCGCGCGCCGCGCGCACCGCCGCCGCCAGCGCGGCGCTGTCGGTCACCGCACGCATCAGGCGAGGCAGTGTTCGGCGCCCGGAAACCGGCCGTGCTTCACGGCCGCGACATAGGCCTTGACCGCGTCCTCGACGCCCGCCTGTCCGGCCAGGAAGTTCTTGGAAAATTTCGGGCTCGGGCGCGGATACACGCCGAGCATGTCGTGCAGCACCAGCACTTGGCCGTCGCACTCCGGCCCGGAACCGATGCCGATGGTGGGGATATCGAGCTCGGCGGTGATGGTCGCGGCCAGCGTCGCCGGCACCGCCTCCAGGACCACCAGGCCGGCGCCGGCGTCCTGCAGGGCGAGCGCGTCCTGGCGGATGCGCCCGGCACTGGCAGCATCGCGCCCCTGGGCGCGATAGCCGCCCAACTGATGCACCGATTGCGGGGTGAGTCCGAGGTGCGCGCACACCGGCACGCCGCGCTCGGTCAGAAATCGCACGGTCTCGACCATGGGCGCGCCGCCTTCGAGCTTGACCACCTGCGCCCCGCCCTCTTGCAGCAACCGGCCGGCGTTTTCGAACGCCTGCACGGGACTCACCTGGTAACTCATGAACGGCATGTCGACCACGATCAGCGCGCGCGCCACACCGCGCGCCACGCAGCGGCTGTGATAAATCATGTCGGCGAGCGTGACCGGCAGGGTGGTATCGTGGCCCTGGATCACCATGCCGAGCGAGTCGCCGACCATGATCAGATCGACGCCGCTGCGATCGAGCAGGCTCGCGAAACTGTAGTCGTAAGCGGTCAGGCAGGCGATCTTCTCGCCGGCCGGCTTCATCTGCCGCAGGGTCGCGAGCGTGACCGGCTTCATAGTTCGGCCGGCAGCGGATTGAAGAAATGCCGGCCGCTGCGGATGGTGCGGATGTGTTCGAGCAGCGACTGATAATCGGCGGCGCTGTCGACGATGTTGATGTCGGCGGCGTTCACCACCAGCAGCGGCGCGGTCGTGTAGTGATAAAAGAACTGGGTGTAGGACTCGACCAGGTTCTCGATATAGTCGCGTTCGATCAGGCGCTCGAACGCCACGCCCCGCCGGCGGATGCGATCCAGCAGCACCGCCGACGGCGCCTGCAGATAGATCACCAGGTCGGGCACCGGCAGATCGACGCTCAACTGCGTGTACACCTGCTGATAGAGCCGGTGCTCGTCGTCGTCGAGATTGATGCGCGCGAACAGGCCGTCCTTCTCGAGCAGAAAATCGGCGACCCGCGTGGGGCTGAACAGGTCGCGCTGCTTCCATTCCTGCAGCTGGCGCACGCGCTGGAACAGGAAGAACAACTGGGTCGGCAGGGCAAAATGCTTGCGCGACTGGTAAAACCGTTCCAGGAACGGATTTTCCTCGGGGCGCTCCAGCATCAGATCGCTGCCGTAGGTCTCGGACAATTTTTGCGCCAGGCTGGTCTTGCCGACGCCGATCGGCCCCTCGACCACGACGAAGCCCGGCTGGCGCGGCTCGCCGGCCGCGTCCTTGGCGCGCACGCGCGCGGCCTTGACCGGTTTGGGAGGAGCGGAGGTCATGGAAAGGGCGTTAGCGCGTCAATTTCTCGATTTTCTGCCCGGCACAGGCCGGCAACAGGTTCGCCAGCGCGCCGCGTCCCGGGATCGCCAGGTCGGGCGCGAGTTCATATAAAGGATACAGGACAAAGGCGCGCTCGTGCAGCCGGGGGTGCGGCAGCGTCAGCCCCGGCTCATGGCCGGCGCGATCGCCGTACAGCAGCAGGTCCAGGTCCAGGGTCCGCGGCCCGCCGACCTGGCCGCGCCGCCGGCCGCGATCGGCCTCGATCGCCAACAACCGCTGCATGAGCGCCGCCGGCGCCAGCCGGGTGCGCAGCCGACACACGGCGTTGACGAAATCCGGTTGATCGTGCCGGCCGACCGGCGCGCTCAAATAAAACGACGAACAACGTTCGAGCGCGGTCTCGGGCAGGACGGCGAGTGCGGCCAGGCCGGCGCGCAGTTGTTCGACGGGATCGTCAAGATTGCTGCCCAAACCGACGTAGGCGGTCACGCCCGGGTCATTGCTGGGGGGCATGATCGGCCGGGCGCGAACGACGACGGCGACGGCGGCGCTTGCGTTCCGGACGCTCGGAGGGCGCGAGCGCGTCGATCATGGCCTGGCGCTCCGCGGGATCGACGGCCTGGAAGCGCGTCCACCAGTCGGCCAGTTCCCGACTCTCCTCGCCGGCGTGGGCGCGGAGCAGCAGGAAATCGTAGGCGGCGCGAAAGCGCGGGTGTTCGAGCAGCCGCCAGGCGTGCTTGCCGGAACGGCGCGCGAACTTGGTCTGGAGCAGCCAGATCTCGCGCATCGGAAAGCTGAAGCGCTTGGGAATGGTAATGTGGCGCAACTGCGAGCGCAGCACGTCCTCGGCCGCCGACTGCCAGGCCTGATACTCGGGCTGGCCCTTGGCGATGCGTTGGCCGGCGGCGAAACGCAGCGGCTCCCACAACAGCGCGGCGAACAGAAACGCCGGATTGACCGGCTTGTCGTCGGCCACGCGCGCATCGGTGTTGGCGAGCGCCTGCGGCAACAGCGTGATCGGAAATCCTTCCTGTTCGCGCCCCAGGCTGTCTTCGGTAAGCGGGAACAGAAATTTGAACAGGCCGTAATGGCGCAGCAATTCGAAGGTCGCGACCGCGTAGCCGCTGTGAAACAGCTTCAGCACCTCCTCGAACATGCGCGCCGGCGGAACCTCCAGGAGCAGCATGCCCATCTCGTGGATCGGCGCGGCGCTCGCCGGCTCGATGCGAAACCCGAGCTTGGCGGCGAACCGGATCACGCGCAGCATGCGCACCGGATCCTCGCGATAACGCTCGACCGGGTCGCCGATCACCCGCAGGATGCCCTGCTTGAGATCCCTGGCGCCGCCGACGTAGTCCATCACCGAGTCGTCGCGGTAATTGTAATAGAGCGCGTTCACCGTGAAATCGCGCCGCACCGCGTCCTCTTCCTGGCTGCCGAACACGTTGTCGCGCAGCAGCCGGCCGCTCTCGGCGTCGGTCGCCTCGTCGGTATCGATCGCGCCGGCCCGCGGGCTGGCGCGGAACGTCGCCACCTCGATGATCTCGCGGCCGAAGTGCACGTGCGCCAGCCGGAAGCGCCGGCCGATCAGGCGGGCGTTGCGAAACACCGCGCGGATCTGCTCGGGGCGCGCGTCGGTGACCACGTCGAAATCCTTGGGCTCGCGCCCGAGCATCAGGTCGCGCACGCAACCGCCGACCAGCAGGCTGGCGTAGCCCGCCTCACGCAACCGATGCAGCACCTTGAGGGCATTGGCGCTGATCAGCGCGTGCGTGATCGGATGCTGGCCGCGGGGGATGGCGACGGGCGTGACGACCGCGGCGGTCTTGCCCGGGATAAAACGCTTGAAGAGGCTCCAGTTCATTGTCTATTAGTCCCGAGCGCGTATAATAGCATCGCTTTCCCGGCACGACAGTGCGCGCCTCCGCTCCCTTCGTCTAGTGGCCCAGGACATCGCCCTCTCACGGCGAGAACAGGGGTTCGAGTCCCCTAGGGAGCGCCAAAGTAAAGTGAATCGCGCTTTGCGCGATCGGCCCGCCTCCCTCTCGAAGTGAAAGAGGTGCGCGCCCAAGGCACGCTCGGCTCACTCCCTTCTCCCTGCGGGAGAAGGGGTGGGGATGAGGGCCTACCGCCCTCATCCCTTTCCCCTCTCCCAGAGGGAGAGGGGAAAGGGATGAGAATCTTCATTTCGGTCGGAATGGGGGCGAGGGCAACAAGCTGCCATCCCAGTCGCCCACAGCGGGGTTCGCCAAAATTCAACATGCCCCGGCCGCGTCTTCCGTGATACGGCACTCGTCAGCGGTTCTTCATTTTGTTTGTTAAACTGGCGGCCGATGACCGAACCTCCTCTGCTGTCGGGCCGGGCGCTCACCCGCTATTACCGTCTGGGCGCTGAAACCGTGGGCGCGCTGCGCGGCGTCGATATCGATATCGGCAAGGCCGATTTCGTCGCGCTCAAGGGGCCGTCGGGCAGCGGCAAGACCACGCTGATCAATATCCTCGGCCTGCTCGACAGCCCGGATGACGGCGAACTGTTGCTGGACGGCATGAACACCCGTGGACTGTCGGAAAACAGCCGCGCCGACACGCGCCGCCGGCACTTCGGTTTCGTGTTTCAAACCTTCAACCTCGTGCCGGTATTGAGCGCCGCCGAGAACGTCGCCTACCCCATGATCCTCGACGGCCGCGCCACCCGGGCGGCGGCGCAGCGCGCCGGCGAACTGCTGGCGGCAGTCGGACTGACCGACAAGGCCGCGACCCGCCCCGACCTGTTGTCCGGCGGCCAGCGCCAGCGCGTGGCGATCGCCCGCGCCCTGGCCAACGACCCGGCGGTGATCTTCGCCGACGAACCGACCGCCAGCCTCGATTCCAAGACCGCCGACGTCATCCTGGATTTGATGGAACGGCTCAACCGCGAGCGCGCCGTCGCGTTCGTGTTCGCCACCCACGATCCGCGCGTGGTCGAGCGCGCCCGGCGCGTGGTCAACCTGCACGACGGCCGGATCGAATAGCCATGCATCCGCTCACCCTCGCCTGGCGCAACATCGTCCGCAACCGCCGCCGCAGCCTGTTGACCGGCGGTATTCTGGCATTCGGCTTCGCGTCGTTCACGCTCGCCGCCGGTTTCATGGCGCAATCCTTCCAGGGCCTGCGCGACAACACCATTCGCAGCGGTCTCGGGCATCTGCAATTCGCCGACGCGCGCGCCTTCACCCAAGTCGAAGACGCGCCGCTGCAATTTGCCCTCATCAACGCCGACCCGATCATCGCGCGGCTCGCCCAGGACCCGGCGGTGCGGGTAGTGCTGCCGCGCCTGGAATTCGTCGGGCTGATCGCGGCCAAGGCCCGGTCGGTGCCGTTCGTGGGACTGGGCGTCGATCCGGCGGCCGAAAAGACCGGCACCGATATCCCCGCCACCATCGGCAGCGGTGCCTGGCTGGGCGGCGACAAACACGCGGCGGTGCTCGGCACCGGCCTTGCCAGGACCCTGAACGTCGCGGTCGGCGACGGCGTCACGCTGCTCGCCACCACGCCGGACGGCACGCTCAACGCCGTGGACGCCGTGGTCGCGGGGCTGGCGGATATCCGCTTCAAGGAATTGAACGACCGCTATCTGGCCGTGCCGTTAACGCTCGCCCAGGAGTTGCTGGATGCCGCCGGCAGTGTCTCGAAAATATCGGTGGTGTTGCACGCCACCGGCGCTGAGGCCGAGACCGCCCGGCGGCTCTCGGGCGCGCTCGGCGGGAACCTGGCGGTGCGCACCTGGGAGGAACTGGCGCAGTTCTACAACCAGGTGAAGACCCTGTACATCGGCATCTTCGGCTTCATGGGTATCGTGCTGATGGTGGTGGTGCTGCTGGCCGGGATCAACGCCACCTTGATGACCGTCACCGAACGCACCCGCGAGATCGGCACGCTCCGCGCCCTGGGCGCGCGCCCGCGGGTGATATTGACCAACTTCATATTGGAAGGCGCGGTGCTGGGCGCGGTCGCGTCCGTGGCCGGCGCGCTGCTGTCGCTGGTCGTCAGCGCGGTGCTCAACGCCTCCGCCATCGAGATGCCGCCGCCGCCCGGCGCGACCCGCGGCATCCCGATCAACGTCGTGTTCTTCCCGCTGGCCTACGTGGGTGCGGCCCTGGCGATGACCTGCGCCGCAGTCGTGGCCTCGTATTTTCCGGCGCGCCGGGCGTCCCGGATCTCGATCGTCGCGGCCCTGGCGCATGTTTAACGCGCTGCTCGGCGCGCTCGCGCTCGCCGCCGCACAGCCCGACGCGGCGGTGCTGCTCACGGCCGCCGATGCGCCGCGCGCGGCGTTCTTGAACAGCGTCGTCGAGGTGCGCGCCACCGCCCGTGAAAAGGACAAACCCGACCGGCACGCCGAGTTCGAGTTGTACGTCGGCGGCGAGGACCGGTTGCTGGTGGTGTTCACGGATGAAAAGAACCAGGGCCGTAAATTCATCGCCAACGGCGGCAAGACCTGGTTGATCGCGCCGAACAGCTCGCGCCCGGTGGCGGTCACCGCCAAACAGCGCCTGGTCGGCGGCGCGTCGTTCGCCGACGTGGCGCGCGTCCGGCTGTCCCGGGATTACACCGGCGAACTGCGCCCCCAGCCCGAGCCGTGCGGCGAACCGGAACGGCCCTGCCGGGTGCTGGACATCAGCGCCGTCGCCAAGACCGCCCCGTACGCCGCCGGCGTGCTGTGGATCGACGCCCGCGGCCTGGTGCGCAAGGCGGTGTACGCGCTGGCGTCCGGCAAGCCGGCGCGCGAGCTGAGCTTCGAGTATCGGGAAAAGGCCGGGCGGACCGTACTGAGCAAGGCGGTGATCGTCGACCTGCTGAGCGGCGAGCAGGCGCTCGCCACCACCCTTGAATACCTGAACTACCGCCAGGTGCCGATGCCGGACGAGCTGTTCGATCCGGAACGCGCGCTCGAACCACCCGGCTCCGACCGGTAGGGACCCCTTAAGGAAGGTCTGAACAAGTCCATCCCTGGCTTGTTCAGACACGGCCGCTCCCGCGCCTCCTTGCGCTTCGCGGCATTAGTACATCCTGTACGTCACAAAACGAAAAACGTGGTTTTCGTTTTGCTTCATTTTTCAAACACCGTGCGTGTTTGAAAAATGACCGGCCCTCCTGGCCGGACGGGAACCTCTGACTTAATCAGAGGTTCCCTAACCGCCGGGCAGCTTTTCCGCGCGGAGCAGCGCCGGCACGTCCTCGGCCGGCAGCGGCTTGCTGAAGTACCACCCCTGCACCCCGTGGCAGCGGCGCGCCCGGAGAAACGCCAATTGCTCCTCGGTCTCGACGCCCTCGGCGATCACCCGGATGTCGAGGGCGCGGGCCATGGCGATGATGGCGCTGGCGATGGCGGCGTCATCGGCGTCCTGCGGGGTGTCGCGGATGAACGACCGGTCGATCTTGAGGGTGTCGATCGGAAACCGCTTGAGATAGCTCAGCGAGGAATAGCCGATCCCGAAATCGTCGATCGACAACTGCACGCCCAGGCCGGCCACTATCTGCAATATCGTGATCGTATGATCGGTGTTGTGCATGATGGCGCTTTCGGTGATCTCCAGTTCCAGACAATCCGGATCGAGGCCGCTGCCCTGCAAGGCGTCGGTGATCTGGGCGATCAAGCGCTTTTGCTGAAATTGCCGGGCCGAGAGATTGACCGCCACCCGCAGTCCCGCATGTCCCTCCGCCTGCCAGGTCCGCGCCTGGCGGCAGGCCTCGAACAACACCCATTCGCCGATCGAAATGATCAGCCCGGTCTCCTCGGCCAGCGGGATGAACTGCATCGGCGCCGTCAACCCCCATTCCGGGTGCCGCCAGCGCAGCAACGCCTCGAACGTGGTTATCCGCCCGCTCTCCAGGTCGACGATCGGCTGGTAATAAATCTCGAATTCGTTGTGGTTGACGGCCCGATGCAGGGCACCGGCCAGCGTCAGACGCTGATGGGCGCGGGTGGTCAATTCGGCGGTGTAAAACTGGTAATTATTCCGCCCCAGTTCCTTGGCGCGATACATGGCGATATCGGCGTTGCGCAGCAGCCCCTCGACGTCGCGGTCGTCGAACGGGTAGAGCGTGATGCCGATACTGGGCGTGACGAACAGTTCGCGCTCGACGATGTAGAACGGCGCCGCGAATACGTCCAGGATCTTCTGGGCGACACAGGTGGCATCGTCGACGTGCCCCATGTCGGAAAGCACCAGCGTGAATTCATCGCCGCTCATGCGCGAAACGGTGTCGCCGGCGCGCACGCAGCCGGTCAGCCGCTCGGCGACCGACCGAATCAGCAAATCGCCGGCCTCATGACCGAGGGTGTCGTTGATGTTCTTGAAGTGATCGAGATCGATGAACAGCACGCCGACCAGGCGCTCGTGCTGGTCGGCGTCGATGACGGCGCGTTGCAGGCGCTCGATGAACAACGTACGGTTCGGGAGGTTGGTGAGGATATCGTGGTGGACCAGGTAATTCAGCCGATCCTCGGCGCGTTTGCGCTCGACTGCGCGACCGAGCTGGGTGCCGACATGCGCCATCACCTCCAATAAATGCTCGTCCGGCAAAATGGTTTGATCGGCGAAGAATTCCAGCACCGCGACAATCTCGCTGCGCACCAGCACCGGAAAACCGAATGCCGCCTTCACGCCGATATCGCTGGCGAGCTTGGCGCGCAGAAACTGCGGGTCCTTGGTGACGTCGCTGATCCACACCGGCTTCATGCCGGCCAGCACCCGTCCGGCCAGGCCGCCGGGTGCGATCGCCGGACGGCTCTGGGTGATCTCGCGGAAGGTCTTGAAGCGCTGAAAATCGTCTTCGTCCACGTGCCAGAGTTCGGTCGAGGCCAGTTCATGGTCGGCGTTCATCAGCAACCGGGCATGGCCGACCGGCCAACCGGTGTGCGCGCAGACGCGATTGAGGCAAACCTGAATGGCGTCGTCGATGGTCTCCGACTCGTTGGCGGCGACCGCCACTTCCTGCAACAGCCGCACATAGGCGCTGTCGAGTGTCTGAGGTTGCGCGGCGCGCTGCACCATGCGCCGGCGGCGCGCCTGCTCCAGCGCCTGGGCCACGGCCACGGTCAGGTGACTGACGTCTTTGGTGGAATTGAACAGCGAGCCGTTCAGGCGCACATGCAGCTCCTCGATCCGGGGGTTCGGCAAGCCGTCTTCGACCAACAGGATCAACGGACAATCCGGCCAGCGCTCGTGAACCTGTTGCGGCAGCGCCAGGCCGTCGATCCAGGCGAGGCGCGAATCGCTGATCACCAGATCGTATTTGGCGCGCAAGGCATGCTCGAAGTCGCGCAGATTCTTCACCTGATGGACCACCAGGCGCGGGAATTCACGGCCCAGCAGGCGCACCGCCAGCACCCGGTCGTCCGGGTTGTCGTCGATCAACAATACCCGCAGGGAATCACCGAACTCCGCCAACGTCTCCCCCCTCCCGATACAGCGAATACGAATAGTGTAGTCCCAGGCCGCTGAGTATAGACCCGGGCCTGGCCGGTGCACACAGCGCCACGTTCGGCCGGGCGCGTCCGCGGCCGGACGGGCTACGTCGAGGAGCGCCGCAACCTGGATTTCGGCAGATAGCGGGTGAATTCCTCGGGCGGCAGCGGCGGTCCGAAGACGTAGCCCTGGTAGGCGTCGCAGGTCTGGGCGCGGAGGAACAGCCGCTGCGCCTCGGTCTCGACGTCCTCGGCGATCACGCGCATCTCCAGGGTGTGGGCCATGGCGATGATGGCGCTGACGATGGCGGCGTCGTCCGGGTCGGCCGGCACGTCGCGCACGAACGAGCGGCTGATCTTCAGGGTGTCGAGCGGAAAGCGCTTGAGATAGCCGAGGCTGGAATAGCCGGTGCCGAAATCGTCGATCGACAACCGCACGCCCATGGTATTCAAGGTGCGCAGCGTGGCATGGGTAAGCTCGGCGTTTTGCATCAACAGGCTTTCGGTCAACTCCAGCTCCAGCCAGGCCGGATCGAGCCCGCTGTCCTTGAGGACGCGGGCGATCACCTCCGCGAGGTTGCGCTGATAAAACTGGCGCGCCGACAGATTGACCGCCAGCCGCAGCGCCGGGTAGCCCTGTTGCTGCCAGGTCTTGGCCTGCTGGCAGGCGGTGCGCAGCGCCCACTCGCCGATCGGCACGATCAGTCCGGACTCCTCGGCGATCGGAATGAACCGCTGCGGCATGATCAAGCCCTGCTCGGGATGCCGCCAGCGCAACAATGCCTCCATGCCGCTGACCTCGTCGCTGGCCAGGTCGACCACCGGTTGATAATGCAATGTCAGTTCGTTGCGATCGAGCGCGCCGCGCAGGGCGTTTTCGAGCGCCAGATTTTCATGCGCCTTGGCGGTCATCTCGACGGTATAAAATTGATAGCTGTTGCGTCCCTGATCCTTGGCGCGGTACATGGCCACGTCGGCGTTCTTGACCAGCCCGTCGACGTCCTTGCCGTCGAACGGATAGAGCGTGATGCCGATGCTGGTGGTGACGAACAACTCGCGCCCGTCGACGCTGAACGGCTGGTCGAAGACATCGAGGATCTTCTGGGCGATGCGGCCGACATCGTCGACATGCCCGACGTCCGGGAGCAGCACGATGAACTCGTCGCCGCCCAGCCGCGCCACGGTGTCACCGGTGCGGATACAGTCCTTGAGCCGGCCCGACACCGCGCGCAACAATACATCGCCGACTTCGTGACCGAGGGTGTCGTTGATGGTCTTGAAGCGGTCCAGGTCCATGAACAGCACCGCCACCACGCGCTCGCGGCGTCCGGCGTCGATCAGCGACTGCTGCAGGCGATCGTTGAACAGCGTGCGGTTCGGCAGCCCGGTGAGGCCGTCGTGATGGGCGAGATAAATCAGATGGTCCTCGGCGCGCTTGCGCTCGGTGATATCCGTGACCATGGCCAGCGTGCCGAGGCAGCGGCCGTCGCTTTCCGCGATCGGATTGGCGGCGACGATGGTCCACAACTCGCCGCCGTCCTTGCGCCGAAAGCGGACATCGTGTTGCTCGCGAACGCCCTGGCGGCGCAACAGGCCGTGGCGCGCCAGAGAACCCATTTCCTCGTCCATGAAATCGAATATCGGGCGACCGCGCATCTCGTCCACAGAGTAACCGAGCATGCCGGCCATCATGGCATTGGCGAACACGGTGGCGCCGTCCGGATCGATGATGAATATGCCCTCCTCCGCGGTCTCGACGATCAGACGGTAACGCGCCTCGCTGTCGCGCAGCGCCTGCTGGGCGCGTTCGCTCTCGGCTTGGCGCTTTTGCAGGGTCGCGGCCATGTCGTCGAATACCTGGGCGAGCTGATTGAGCTCGGTCGGGCCGCTCAGGTCGCCGGTGCGTGCCGTCAAGTCGCCGGCCGCCAGCCGCCGGGTCGCGCCCATGAGCCGCGCGACCCGGCGCACGAGAAACAGCTCGCTGCTCCACCAAGCGAACAACAGCGCGACAAACGCCGCCGCGCCCACGCCGAGCAGATTGCGATTGAGTTCGTGCGCCGAGGCGGCGAACACGGTTTCGCGCGGCGTCCCGATCAGCACATAGGCGCTCGGTTCCTGTCCGGTCAAGCCGAGCGGGGTATGGGCGTATAACCGCCGGCGCCCGTCGACCCCGACGGTCTCCTCCAGGCCTTCGTGTTTCTGTTGTATCGCCCGTTGCACGATCGGCGCGTCCCGGCTGTTGATGCCCGGCCAGACCTCCGGGTCGGGATAACCGGCCAGCACCGTGCCTTGGCGGTCGACCACGGTGACCACCGAGTCGGGCGAGAGCTGTTCGCTGATCGCGAAGCTGCTGAGCCATTCGAGATCGAGCGAAACGAACACCACCGCCTGGACCACGCCGCGATCGAACGCCGGATAGGACATGGTCAGCACCGGCCGGCCGGTGATGCCGCCGATATGGTAATCGCTCACGGCGAACACGCGTTTGTCCAGCGCCTCCCGGAACCATTCGCTGCTGCTGGCGTTGAACCGGTCCATCAGGTCTTCGACCGGTACGGCGCTGCAAAACACCCGGCCGTCGGGGGCGACCGCGCCGAGATTGGTGTAGCGCCGATGGGATTGCAACGAAGTCGCGAAGATCGCGCTGCAGGCCGCGCCGTCGCGCTCCCGCACCGCCGGCAGTTGCGCCAAGGTGATAAGCAGTTGCCGGCCGACCTCGATGGCCTGCTGCTGGTCGCGCGAGATGACGCTCGCCACCCGCAGGATATGCGCCTGTGCCTGCTCCATCGCCTGCTGGCGATGCTCCAGACCGGTGTACAGCACCAGACCGAGCACCGGCAGGCCGGCGACGACCACCGACGCCAGCAAGCGTATCCGGAGACTGGAAAACGGGCGGTGCGCCATGGCTCTTCTAAGCTGACCTCGGGACGGGTTGCCGGCGTGAACGTCGTCCGTGCCGCAGCGGCTGGCAGGTGCTTTACATCAAGTCTAGCCCACCGGGCCATCTGTCGCCGGTGTGGACCGAGAATCGCCGGACGGCCGGGAAACCGCTGAAAAGCGCCGAAATGAAGGGGCTGGCGCTAGCGCGTCGGGCCATCCGGACCGCGGTACTCGCAGCCGGCGGTACAGGTCTCGTGCACCACGATCCGGGACAGACCCGCCAACTCGGGCTTGAGCCGCGTCCAGATCCACTGCGCCAGATTCTCGCTGGTCGGATTCTCCAGGCCCGGAACGTCGTTCAAGTAGCGATGGTCGAGTTGATCGAACAGCGGCTGAAACCGCTTGGTCAATTCGGCGAAATCCATCACCCAACCCTGCCCGGCGTCGACCGGCCCGGCGACATGAATCGCCACCCGAAACGAATGGCCGTGGACGCGCGCGCACTTGTGGCCGGGCGGCACCTGCGGCAGGCGGTGTGCGGACTCGAGCGTGAAGATCTTGAAAATTTCCATCGGATTCGAAGTTGTTCGATAATTTTCGATTCTACCGCCCGCGCCGCTCGCGTTAAAGCCGGCGTCACGACTTCCGCCGTTACGCCAGCACTGTCCGCAGCCAGGCGCTGATATCGTCGATCTCGGCTGGAATCACCTGGTGGCCCATCGGATAACTGTGCCAATCGACGGCCACGCCGTGCGCCCGGAGCTGGCGGCAACCGGCCTCGGCGTAACCGTAGGACACGACGTTGTCCTGCAACCCATGGGCCATGAATACTGGCCGGCGGCAATTGACCGGCTGCAATTGGCGGGTCAACGTTTCGATCTCCGGCATCGGCGCCGACAACGCCAGCAACCCGGCGAGCGCCCGCGGATAACGCAGACCGGTGTGCAGCGCGATCGCGCCGCCCTGTGAGAAGCCGGCCAGCACGATGCGATCGAAGGGCATGCCGCGGGCGTGCTCGGCCTCGGCGAGTTCGGTAAGCAGCGCGCATGACTCGGCGATATCGGCGGCGTTTTGCTCGATGCCGGTCGGCGTGATACGCATGTCGTACCAGGCGCGCATCACCATTCCGCCGTTGATGGTCACCGGTCGCCGCGGCGCATTCGGAAAAACAAACCGCAACGCCAAGTCATCGAGCCGCAACAGCGGCACGATGAATTCGAAATCATGGCCGTCGGCGCCCAGGCCGTGCAACCAGACGATGCTGGCGGTCGGCTGCGGCGCGGTTTCGATTTCGATCGGCGGTGTGGGGTCGGCCTGAGACATAAATATTTTGGCAAGACGAACGAAGCGTAGCGTAGCAGGGCTACATAGTATGGCAAGACGAGCGAAGCGTAGCGGAGCAGGGCTACACAATATGGCGCAGTTGGTCGAGCACCATTCTAGCGCCGATCGGCACTAAATAGATGCTTTTTCCCCGCCGCCGAACCGGCTAGAATGATCGCAATCCGCCCGCCGTGTTCTCCCCCGCCCCAAGGAGTCTATGCCCTCGCCGCTTTTGCCGTTGATCGTCGAACCCGAGCTGCTCGAGCGGCACTTGGGTGCCGCGCAACTGTTTATTGTCGATCTCTGCCAGCGCGACGCCTATCTCCAGAGTCACATCCCGGGAGCGGTACATCTCGACTACGCGCAAATCGTGCACGCCCAGCCACCGATGCTCGGACTGCTTCCCGATAACGCCACCCTGGCGGGCCTGTTCTCCACCATCGGCTTGCGCCGCGATCATCATGTGGTGGCCTGCGACGAGGAGGGCGGCGGCCGCGCCGCGCGCCTGTTATGGACGCTGGACGTCGTCGGCCACCCGGCGTTCTCGTTGTTGAACGGCGGGCTGACCGCCTGGGAGGACGAACAGCGCCCGTTGACCGACGTTGTCAAACTGCGGCCGCGGTCCGAGTACCGCATCGACCGCGCCGATCGGTCGCTGGCGACCCAGGACTACATCCTCGCGCACCTGCACGACCCCGGGGTGGTGTTGCTCGACACCCGCAGCCCCGGTGAGTTCCTCGGCCAGGACAAACGCGCCGCGCGCGCTGGACATATCCCGGGCGCTCGAAATTTAGATTGGATCCGGGCGATGGACGTAACCCGCAGTCTGCGCTTCAAGCCCGCCGAAGAATTACTCGCTGCGTTCACCGCCCTCGGCGTCACACCGGACAAGGAGATCATCGTCTATTGCCAGACAAACCACCGCTCGGCCCATACCTATATGGTCCTGAAGAGCCTGGGCTATCCGCGGGTCAAGGCCTACCCTGGATCGTGGTCGGAATGGGGAAACAGCCCCGATACGCCGATTGAGTGAGCGACCGGCCACGCCCGGCCGGTTCAGAGATGACGCGGCGAGTCACAGTGGTAACAATTCTCGCCCCAGCCGTCGTTCATCGCCGGCTGCGGCTGTTCGCGCAGCACGTAGACATCGCCGATGTACACCATGGCCGCCACCTCCGCCATGCCGGGATGGGCGGATGCTTCCCGATCGATCAGGGTATTGACCCTGGCGGTCAACGGCGAGGCAAACCGAAATGGATTCTTCATAGTCACTCCCTTGCGGCCCGCAGGGCCGCGTAATGGCTCCTAACCATGAGGGAAGCATAGAACGTGCCGAATTCAGTGCGGCTAACCGAGCCGGGCACGCAGGCGCCGCACCGCCTCGGCCAGATTGTCGAGGCTGGTGGCGTAGGAAAAGCGCACGTGCCCGCGGGCGCGAAATTCACCGAAATCGAGGCCGGGGGTGACGGCCACGCCGCACTCCTCGAGGAGCATGCCGGCGAACGCCTGGCTGTCGGCGCTGAAGCGGCGGCAATCGGCATACAGGTAGAACGCCCCCTGCGGGGTGACCGGAATATCGAAGCCGAGCGCGCGCAATGCCGGCAACAGAAAATCGCGACGCTCCTGGAGGATCGCGCGCCGCTGTTCGAGCTCGGCGGCCACCGCCGGGGTAAAGGCCGCCAGGGCGGCGTGCTGCGCCGGGGTGCTCGGCGCCAGGAACAGGTTCTGCGCCAGGCGCTCGAGCGGTGCGAACGCGTCCCCGGGCGCCACCAGCCAGCCGAGCCGCCAACCGGTCATTCCATAATATTTTGAAAAGCTGTTGGCCACGAACACCCGGTCGGAATGGGCGAGCGCGCTGCGGGCGGCGTTGTCATATGTCAAGCCGCGGTAGATCTCGTCGACGATCAACGAACCGCCCAGACGTTCGACGGTCGCGACGATCCGTCCGAGTTCGGCATCGCTCGCCACCGTGCCGGTCGGATTCGACGGCGTCGCTAGCAGCACCGCGCGTGTCACCGGCGTCCAATGACGCTCGATCGTTTCGGCGGTCAATTGATAACGCGTCGCGGCCTCGACCGGAATCAGCCGGGCGATACCGCCGAACAACGTCGCCAGATGGCGATAGCAGGGATAGCCGGGGTCGGCCAACAATACCTCGTCACCGGGGCCGACGAGCGCCGCGAACAACAATTGCAAGGCGCCGGATGCACCCGGCGTTACCAGCACCCGACCCGGATCGACCGCGACCGGCGCGTAGCTGTGCGCAATCGCCGCGCGTAACGCCGGCAGGCCGGCGGTTTCGGTGTAATGCGTGCGGCCGGCCTCGAGCGCTTCGATGCCGGCCCGGACGATGCCGGCGGGAGTCGGAAAGTCCGGTTCGCCGATTTCCAGATGGATGATGGAACGGCCCTGCGCCTCGAGCGCGCGGGCACGCGCCAGGATTTCCATCACCTGAAAACCGGGGATATCGATCATGCCTGGGCCTGCACGCCTCGGCCGTCGACGGCGACGATCGTGGCCGTCCGGCGCCTACCGGTCGTATCTCGACGGTTGGCGCGTTTTCCGCGTCCCGGCCGGCCGGTGATTTGTTGCACCCCGCCCCCCTTTCTGGTATAGATGCGCGCTAAATTTTTTCCGGGTACCCGGAAAAAAGCGAATTATTGCAGGAGTTTACGCATGCCGGCCAGTAAAAAAAAGGAAGTCGCCATTCTGATCCATGGGGTCAGGCCCTATGTCGAAAAGAAGGGCGAGAAATACATGAACAAAAAGCAGACGGAGCATTTCCGCGCCGTGCTGCTGGGGTGGAGACAGGAATTGCTGGACGAGGTCTCCAAGACCGTGCACAGCATGCAGGACGAAACCATCAACCACCCCGACCCGACCGACCGCGCCAGCCAGGAAACCGACATGTCCCTGGAACTGCGCTCGCGCGACCGCGAGCGCAAGCTCATCAAGAAGATCGACGAGGCGCTCGCCAAGATCGACGGCGCCGATTACGGCTTCTGCGAGACTTGCGGGGTAGAGATCGGCGTGCAACGCCTCGAAGCACGCCCGACCGCGACGCTCTGCATCGACTGCAAGACCCTGGACGAAATCCGCGAAAAACAAATGGGCTGAGGCCCGCCGTTGCCGTCGAAAAAAGGGGCATTGCGCCCCCTTTTTTTGCCTGCCGCGTACGCAACGCCGAACGTTCTGGTATTCTGCCGCCACCAACGATCCCGGGGAGGCCGTTTGTATAGTTTGTTGATCCGCAACGCCGTCATCGCCCGCCCGGACGGCACGACCCTGGAAGGCGATCTGGCCTGCGAGCACGGCTTGATCGCGCGCATCGACGCCGCTATCGATGTGTCCGCCGAGGAAACCATCGACGCGCAAGGCGCCCTGCTCCTGCCGGGCGTGATCGACACCCACGTCCACTTCCGCGAGCCCGGCAAGGAATACAAGGAGGACCTGGCGAGCGGTTCGCGCGCCGCGGCCGCCGGCGGCGTCACCAGTTTTCTGGAAATGCCCAATACCGAGCCGCCGACCATCGACCAGGCCTCGCTCGATTTCAAACTGGCGCGCGCCGCCGAAACCTGCGCGGTGAACTACGGATTTTTCATCGGCGCAACCCCGACCAACCTGGACGCCGTCAACCGCGTCGCGCCGGTCGCCGGCATCAAGGTGTTCATGGGTTGCAGCACCGGCGGGCTGCTGGTCGACAAGGACGAGGACCTGGAACGCATCTTCGCCGGCGGCGAGCGTCTGATCGCGGTGCACGCCGAGGACGAAACCCGCATGCACGCGCGCCGCCGGCTGTTCGCCGACCGGCGCGACAGCGCCGTGCACTCCGAGATTCGCGACAACCTGTGCGCGCTGCGCGCCACCGAGCGCGCCCTGGCGTTCTCCAAGCGCCACCGGCGACCGCTGCATATCCTGCACCTCTCCACCCACGAAGAAATCGAATTGCTGCGGCGCGACAAGCCGGCCTGGGTCAAGGCCGAGGTCATCCCGCATCATTTGTTCCTGAACGTCAAGGACTACGAGCGCCTCGGCAATCGCGCCCAGATGAACCCGCCGATCCGCGCGCCCGAGGACAACGCCGCGCTCTGGCAGGCGCTGCAAGACGGCGTCATCGATTTCCTGGGTAGCGACCACGCGCCGCACACGCTCGCCGAGAAGCGCCTGGAATACCCGAATTCGCCGTCCGGCATGCCGGGCGTGGAAACCTCGCTGCCGCTCATGCTCACCCACATGACAGCCGGCAAGTGCACGCTCGCCGAGCTGCAACGCTGGATGTGCAGCGGCCCGGCCGAGCACTACCGCATTCCCAACAAGGGCAGTCTCCTGGAGGGCTGGGATGCCGACCTCACGCTGGTCGACATTCGCGCCAGCAAGCCGGTGCGCAACGAGGAGTTGTTCACCAAGGCCAAATGGTCGCCGTACGAAGGCTGGAAACTGGTCGGCTGGCCGCTGTATACCGTGGTCGGCGGCCAGGTGGCGTTCGCGCGCGGCCAGATCCGCGACGGCGTGCGCGGCCGGCCGTTGGCGTTCGTCAATTAGGCCGTGGATCAGGTACTGTTGCTGAAGGCGCTGATCCTCGGCATCGTCGAGGGGCTGACCGAATTTCTGCCGATCTCCTCGACCGGCCACCTGATCATCGCCGGCGATCTATTGCGCTACACCGGCGAGCGTGCCAAGACCTTCGAGATTTTCATCCAACTCGGCTCGATCCTGGGATTGATGTGGTTTTACCGCGCCCGGCTCGGGCAGCTCGCCGCCGGCCTGTCGAAACCGCCGGCGCAGCGTTTCGTGCTCAATCTGTTCATCGCGTTCCTGCCGGCCGCGGCGATCGGGCTGCTGCTGCATCGCTTTATCCGTGAGTACTTGTTCAGCCCGGTGACGGTGGCGATCGCCCTGATCGTGGGCGGCGTCGCCATCCTGGTCATCGAACGCCTGCCGCTGCGCGTCCGCATCGCCGACCTGGCGGCGGTCACGCCGCGCGACGCCTTCAAGATCGGCCTGGCCCAGGCGTGCGCGTTGTTTCCCGGGGTGTCGCGCGCCGGCGCCACCATCATGGGCGGGCTGTTGAGCGGGCTGACACGCACCGCCGCCACCGAGTTTTCGTTTTTCCTGGCGATGCCGACCATGCTGGCCGCGACCCTCTACGACCTCTACAAGAGCCGAGTTTTTTTGCAGCCGGACGACCTGCCCGTCTTCGCCCTGGGCTTCGTGAGCGCGTTCGTCAGCGCCGTGCTGGTGGTGAAGCTGTTCCTCGCCTATGTCGCGCGCCACGACTTCACCGCGTTCGCCTATTACCGCATCGGTTTCGGGCTGCTGGTGCTGGCGTATTTCGTGTGAGAATCTGCCTTCAAACCGTCGCGAGCGGTCGTCAGTCGGGGGAGGCCGGAGCGCAGGAACCGGAGCATACACGGCAGTATGTGAGGATTCCGAGCACCGCCCGACCCCGGATCACGACCGCGCAGTAGGTTTGAAGGTAGATTCTGAAATGGTGGCGGATCGGGCCGGCCACACCCCGGCACCCGAACGGGCTGATACGGCTGCTTCCTTCCGGACCTGACCGGGTTTTCAACCGCTCGTCGCCGAGGGGGCCGACCGTCACCGCCGTGATCGGTTTATATGACATCTCGCCGCAGAGGCGCAGAGAACGCAGAGAAAAACCATCTTGGGTTGAAACCGAACACGCATTGCCCTGTGGGTAGCTTGGGTCCTTCACGCGATGCCGCAAACGATTCTAACAGTGGAATAGGTTTTCTCTGCGTTCTCTGCGCCTCTGCGGCAAAAACTATTAATTACTCTCAACATCGAAAAATGGCGGAGAGGGAGGGATTCGAACCCTCGGTACGGGTTAACGTACACACACTTTCCAGGCGTGCTCCTTAAACCGCTCGGACACCTCTCCGGATACACATATATCCATTTTTTCCACGGAGCGGAAAAAATGGCGGAGAGGGTGGGAGTCGAACCCACGTGGCGTTTCCGCCCATCCGATTTCGAGTCGGCGCCGTTATGGCCTCTTCGGTACCTCTCCGGGGGCGCATAGCTTACGTGGAGTAGGACGCGCGCACAACCCGGCCTATACTTATATTCCATGCGAATCGGCGGCGACTACGCACGACCCGCGCGGCGGCCCGTCCGGCCGCTGCTCCTCGGCCTGCTGCTGATCCTGTTGTCCGGGACCGGCGGCTGTTCGCTGTTTCAGGACAGCAAGCTCCAAGCCGTGAAACGCGCCGGCGAACTGGTGGTGCTCACCCGCAACAGTCCCACGACCTATTATGTCGGTCCGGACGGGCCGACCGGCATCGAATACGACATGGCCAAGGCGTTCGCCGACCGCCTCGGCGTCAAGCTCAAGCTCGTGACCCCGCCACGGTTTTCCGAAATTCTGCCGATGCTCGCCCGCGAACAAGCCGACCTGGCGGCCGCCGGCCTGACCGTCACCGAGTTGCGGCAGAAACAGGTGCGCTTCGCGCCCTCTTATCAGGAAATACGCCAACAACTCGTCCATCACCTGAACACCCCGGCGCCGGCCGACATCAAGGGCCTGATCGGCCGGCAGCTGCAAGTGGTCGCCGGCACCAGCTACGCCGAACACCTCAATCAACTCCGGCTGCTTTACCCGGAGCTGACCTGGACCATCATCGAGGACGTCGATGCCGAGGAGCTGATGCAGCAAATCCAGCAAGGCCTGCTGGAATTCACCATCGCCGATTCCAATATCGTGGCCGTGAACCGGCAGTTTTATCCGGAATTGCAGGTCGCGTTCGACGTCAAGGAACCGGAAAAGCTCGCCTGGGCGTTTCCGCGCGGCGACGATGACAGTCTGTACGACGAGGCCACGGCGTTCTTCGGGGAGTTGCGCAAATCGGGCAAGCTCGCGCAACTATTGGAACGCTACTACGGCGCCGCCAGCCGGTTCAATCCGATCAATATCAGCGCCTACCTCGGGAAGATCGACACGGTCCTGCCGGTGTATCGAACAATGTTCGAGGACGCTGCCAGGAAAACCAATCTGGATTGGCGGCTACTGGCCGCCATGGCCTATCAGGAGTCGTTCTGGGACCCCAGGGCCACCTCGCCCACCGGCGTGCGCGGCATCATGATGCTGACCGAGCCGACCGCCGCATCGCTCGGTGTCACCGATCTGCTCGATCCGGCCCAGAGCATCGACGGCGGTGCGCGCTACCTGCGCCAGATCATCGACCAACTGCCCGAGCGCATTCCCGAACCGGACCGCACCTGGATGGCGCTCGCCGCCTATAACATCGGCATCAATCATCTAGGCGACGCCCGCGTCCTGACCCTAGCCCAGAAGGGCGATGCCGACAAATGGAAGGACGTACAGGAGCGCCTGCCGCTGCTCGCCAAGGAGGCCTGGTACAGCGGCACCGCCTACGGCTATGCGCGCGGCTACGAGGCAGTGCAATTCGTCAACCGCATCCGCACCTACTACGATACCCTGCAGAAAAAAGACGAGCAGGATCCGGGAAAGAAGAAGAGCCAGGCATTGAAATTCAAGGCGCCGGCGATGTGACCGGCCGTGGTTTTGCCCGGGCTCTTTAGGTACTGCGCCTGGACTGAAAAAATCCCTTCAATAACTGCGAACATTCCTCCCCGAGCACCCCGCCCTGCACCTCGGCGCGATGATTGAGCCGCGGGCTGCGCAGCAAGTCGAACACCGTGCCGCCGGCACCGGCCAGGGGATCGGCGGCACCGAACACCACGCGCCCGACCCGCGCCAGCACGATCGCGCCGGCGCACATCGGACAGGGTTCGAGCGTGACGTACAGGGTGGCACCGGTCAGCCGGTAATTGCCGAGTGTCGACGCGGCCGCGCGCAAGGCGGTAATTTCGGCGTGCGCAGTGGGATCGGCGCCGCCGATCGGATGGTTCCAGCCTTCGCCGATGATTTCGTTTTCCAACACGACCAACGCACCGACCGGCACCTCGCCGTCTTGCTCGGCGCGGCGCGCCAGATCGAGGGCGCGTTGCATGAATTCTAAATCGTTAGCTTCGGACACGAGTTATATGTAACAAGTGGTAAGCCCATAAGAAACCACCGACTATGCTTGAGCCTATCTCAAATTCGGTACGTGGCAAGGATGTTCGTCATGCCCGCGGACGCGGGCATCCAGAAAATACCTGAAAATGCTGGATTCCCGCTCCCCGTTCTAGCCGGGGACAAGCTTCGCGGGAATGACGTCCGGGGCAACACGAACATCTGCGGGAATTTTGAGGCAGGTTCTTGTCGCTTGCTGCTTTCTACTTGCCACTTTCCTTGGCAGCATCGGCTATTCCCATTCGATAGTGGCAGGCGGCTTTCCGGAGATGTCGTACACCACCCGCGAGATGCCGCGCACCTCGTTGATGATGCGGTTGGAGATCGTGCCCAGCACCTCGTACGGCAACGGCGCCCAGCGCGCGGTCATGAAATCCACGGTCTCGACCGCGCGCAGCGCGATCACGTAATCGTAGGCGCGCGCATCGCCCAGCACCGCCACCGACTTCACCGGCAGGAACACGGCGAACGCCTGGCTCACCTTGTCGTACAGGTCGTGGCGGTACAGTTCTTCGAGATAAATCGCGTCGGCGCGACGCAGCAGGTCGGCATAGTCCTTCCGCACTTCACCGAGGATGCGCACCCCCAGGCCGGGGCCGGGAAACGGGTGGCGGTAGACCATGGCGTGCGGCAGGCCGAGTTCGGTGCCGATGGCGCGCACCTCGTCCTTGAACAGTTCGCGCAGCGGTTCGAGCAGTTTCAGGTGCATGCGCTCCGGCAGGCCGCCGACGTTGTGGTGCGACTTGATGACATGCGCCTTGCGGGTGCGGGCGGCGGCCGACTCGATCACGTCCGGGTAGATCGTGCCCTGCGCCAGCCATTTGGCGCCCTTGACCTTGGCGGCCTCGTCCTCGAACACCTCGATGAACACCCGGCCGATGATCTTGCGTTTCTGTTCCGGGTCGGCCGCGCCCTTGAGCGCGTCCAGGAAGCGCCGCTCGGCGTCCACGCGGATGACCTTCACGCCCATGTGCTCGGCGAAGGTCGCCATCACCTGGTCGCCCTCGTTCAGGCGCAGCAGGCCGTTGTCCACGAAGATGCAGGTGAGCTGCTTGCCAATGGCGCGGTGCAGCAGCGCCGCTACCACCGACGAATCCACGCCGCCCGACAGCCCGAGCATGACCTCGTCCTTGCCGACCTGCTTGCGCACGCCCTCGACCATGCTCTCGACGATGTTGCCGGGCGTCCACAGCGACGGGCAACCGCAGATATCATGCACGAAGCGTTGCAGAATCGCCGCGCCCTGGGTGGTGTGGGTGACCTCGGGATGGAATTGCACGCCGTAGAAGCCGCGCGCCTCGTCGGCGATGCCGGCAAACGGCGCGTGCTCGGTCTCGGCGATCACCTTGAACCCGGGCGGGAGCTGGGTCACGCGGTCGCCGTGGCTCATCCACACGTGCAGGAACTCCTGGCCGTTGTCGGCCGCCTCGTCGCGGATGCCCTTGAACAGTTTCGAGTGTCCGCGCAGGCGCACGCGCGCGTACCCGAACTCGCGCTTGTCCGAACCCAGCACCTCGCCGCCCAGTTGCGCGGCCATGGTCTGCTGGCCGTAGCAAATGCCCAGCACCGGCACCTTGAGGTCGAACACCAGCTGCGGGGCGCGCGGCGTCTCGGCCGCGGTCACCGATTCCGGCCCGCCGGACAGGATCACGCCGCGCGGCGCGAACTTGCGCAACTCGTCGTCGCCGATGTCGTACGGATAGATCTCGCAATACACCCCGGCCTCGCGCACCCGGCGCGCGATCAACTGGGTGTATTGCGCCCCGAAGTCGAGGATCAGAATCTTATGGGAATGCGGATCGGTCATAAACAAGGCAAGCCACAGATGAACACAGATAACCGCAGATCAGGATAAAGCGGTGCGAACCACCACCGCCCGCGTTCAATCGCCTTTATCCGTGTTCATCTGCGGCTAAAAAATATAATATTATTCACGCTGATAATTAGGCGCTTCCTTGGTCACGGTCACGTCGTGCACGTGGCTCTCGCGGATGCCGGCGCCGGTGATGCGCACGAACTCGGCGCGCGTGCGCAGCGCATCGAGGGTGGCGCTGCCGGTGTAGCCCATGCCGGAACGTAGGCCGCCCATCAGCTGGTGAATGATGTTGGTCATCGGGCCCTTGTACGGCACGCGCCCCTCGACGCCTTCCGGCACGAGCTTGTCGGCCGACGCGCCCTCCTGGAAATAGCGGTCGCTCGCGCCCTCGCCCATGGCGCCGAGTGAACCCATGCCGCGATAGGTCTTGTACGAACGCCCTTGGTACAACTCGATCTGGCCGGGCGACTCGTCGGTGCCGGCCAGCAGGCTGCCGACCATCACGCAATGCGCGCCGGCGGCGATCGCCTTGGTGATGTCGCCGGAAAAACGAATGCCGCCGTCGGCGATCACGTACACCTGATCGTCCTTGAGCGCGTCGGCGACGTTGGCGACCGCGGTGATCTGCGGCACGCCGACGCCCGCGACCATGCGCGTGGTGCAGATCGAACCGGGGCCGATGCCGACCTTGACGGCGTCGGCGCCGGCATCGCGCAGGGCGCGCGCGGCGTCGCCGGTGGCGATGTTGCCGCCGATCACTTCGACGCCCGGATAGTGTTTCTTGATCCAGCTCACGCGATCGAGCACGCCCTGCGAGTGGCCGTGGGCGGTGTCGACCACGATCACGTCGACCTCGGCGGCGATCAATTGCTCGACACGCTCCTCGGTGCCTTGGCCGACGCCGACCGCGGCGCCGACCCGCAGGCGGCCGGAGCCGTCCTTGGCCGAGCGCGGGTACTCGCTCGACTTCTGGATGTCCTTGACGGTGATCAGCCCCTTGAGGCGGAATTGGTCGTCCACCACCAGCACCTTTTCGATGCGGTGCTCGTGGAACAGACGCAGCACCTCGTCGCGCGCCGCGCCCTCCTTGACCGTCACCAGCCGTTCCTTGGGTGTCATGATGCGGCTCACCGGATCGGTGTAGCGGGTCTCGAAGCGCAGGTCGCGGCTGGTGACGATGCCGACCAGCTTGTCGCCCTGCGTGACCGGCACGCCCGAGATGCGGTGCGAATGGGTGAGGTTCAGCACCTCGCGGATGGTGGTGTCGGGGCCGACCGTGATCGGCTCGCTGATCACCCCGCTTTCGAATTTCTTGACCTTGCGCACCTCGGCGGCCTGGCGGGCCGGGGTGAGGTTCTTGTGGATAATGCCGATACCCCCTTCCTGGGCCAGACAGATGGCGCCGCGCGCCTCGGTGACCGTGTCCATTGCGGCCGACAGCAGCGGTATATTGAGGCGGATACGGCGGGTCAGGGGGGTGGAAAGGTCGACGTCGCGCGGTAAAATCGTGGAATGCGCGGGCAGCAGCAGGACGTCGTCGAACGTGAGGGCTTCCTGAAGGATACGCATGCTGTATTATACGGATTGACGTGCCGGCCGTAAACCGGCCGGACCGGGACACGGGGGCGGTTGACGCACGCGGCCGAATGGCCGATGATTCACCCCAGCATCGAGCCGCGATTCAAAAAAATCATCTTTTGGAGGAGAATTTAAATGAAAAAGATCATCGTAATAGCCGGCCTGGCCCTGACCCTCGGCGCCTGCGCGGGCATGCAAAGCACCCAGGAACTGGACGACACCATCGCCCAGGCCGAGAAGGAAATCGCCGCCACCAAGAAGTCGAATGCCCTGTGGCGCGACACCGAAAAATTCCTGGAGGACGCCAAGAAGGCCAAGGCCGACGGCGACGTCGACGGCGCCACCAAACTGGCCAAGAAGGCGCTGACCGAAGCCAAGCTCGCCCAGAAACAGGCACAGGACCAGGCCAAGGCCAAACCGGTTTTCTAAAAAACCGATCCAGTTGCCGATAAAAAGCCGGGGGACACCCCGGCTTTTTTATTTGTTACACGACCGTGGGGCTTTTTTATTCGCCGGACCGGCGCTATGTTGATGCTATGAATCCGGCTTCCTCGACCCCCGAGCGCCACCCGGCCACGCCGGCCCGCGAGGTGTATTCGGTTGCGCGCCTCAATCGCGAGGTCAAGGCGCTGCTGGAAGGCGGCTTTCCGCTGCTGTGGGTCGAGGGCGAGATCTCCAACCTGGCGCGGCCCTCCTCCGGACACCTGTATTTCTCCCTCAAGGACGCCCAGGCGCAGGTGCGCTGCGCGCTGTTCCGCCAGCAACAACGCGCCCTCGGTTTCGCGCCCAAGGACGGCCTGCAGGTGCTGGCGCGGGTGCGCGTGACTCTGTACGAAGGCCGTGGCGACTATCAACTTATCGTCGAACACCTGGAAGAGGCCGGCGAAGGCGCGTTGCGGCGCGCGTTCGAGGCGCTCAAGCAACGTCTCTCCCAGGAAGGGCTGTTCGACCTCGCCCATAAGAAACCGCTGCCGCGCCTGCCCAAGCGCATCGGCGTCGTTACCTCGCCAACCGGTGCGGCGTTGCGCGATATCCTCACCACCTTGCGGCGGCGCTTCCCGGCGATCGCCGTGCGGCTCTACCCGGTGCCGGTTCAGGGCCAGGGGGCGGCCGAGAAAATCGCCGCGGCGATCGCGCGCGCCGCGCAGCAAGGCGACTGCGACGCGCTGATCGTGGCGCGCGGCGGCGGGTCGCTCGAGGACCTGTGGCCGTTCAACGAAGAGATCGTGGCGCGCGCCATCTATGCCTGTCCGCTGCCGGTCGTTTCCGGCGTCGGCCATGAAACCGATTTCACGATTTCCGACTTGGTGGCCGACGCGCGCGCGCCGACCCCTACCGCGGCCGCCGAAATGCTCAGCCCCGACCAGGCCGAGTGGCTGGCGGCGTTCGCGGCCCTGCACGCACGCCTGGCGCGGCTGATGCACGGGCGCATCATCGAGGAGCAGCAGCGCCTCGACTGGCTGGGCGCACGCCTCATCCACCCGCGCGAGCGCATCGCGCGCCTGCAACAACACTTGCGTGAGCTAGTAATGCGCCTGCAGGCCGCACAAACCGGGCGGGTGCATTCCGGCAATACCCGGCTGCTGACGCTATCCTCTCGGCTGATGCAACGCGCCCCCGCGGGACGCGCGCGCGAACTGGCGCTCGGCTTTCAGCACCACTCCGCCCGCCTGGTCGGCGCCATGCGCCGCAGCCTGGCGCAACACCGCCAACGCATCGAGCTGACCGCCCAGACGCTGAACACCTTGAGCCCGCTGGCCACGCTCGGCCGCGGCTACGCCATCGTGCAGCGCAGCGACGACGGCGCCGTGGTGCGCGACGCCGGCCAGGTGCGCGTCGGCGAGCGCATCGCCGCGCGCCTCGCCCATGGGCGCTTGGACTGCCGGGTCGAGGCAATCAAGAAAGACATTAAGAGCACCTAGCAGAGTGAACCGGACTCGACAATCGACCCCCACCCCAACCCTCCCCCTTCCAGGTGGAGGGAGAGGGAGGGGTGGGCATATCGCATTTTGATTGGCGTTCTGAATAAAGCGCCGACTACTCCCTTCAATATGAATCAGCTCGCCAACGACGCCAAGAACAGCAAACCGGCAACCCCAGGAAATTGCCTTTCATGGCGTTCTTGGCGGTTAAATATCGTATTATTATTTTTTCTCGCGCCGTCATTCGGCGCGCAGGCGCAATTGCCGCGCGCCCTGCCGGTGCCGGGCGGAATCGTAGTGCTGCCGCTCGCCGACGAATGCGACGCCGCGCCGAGCGTCAGCTTTCAAGGCCGGCGCGTGCTGGTGGCGCGCGACAGCGGCCGCTGGCAGGCGGTGGTCGGGCTGCCGTTGACGCTCAAGCCCGGCCGGCATCACATCGAGGTCGCCGAGCCGGGTGGCGCGAAACGCACGCTCGCCTTCACGGTCAAGGACAAAAAATACGAGAGCCAATACCTGACCTTGCAGGACAAGCGCCAGGTCGAACCGAACGCCGAAGACCTGAAACGCATCCGCCAGGACCAGGAGATCATCGCGCGCGCGCTCGCCACTTGGAGCGCGCGCGAACTCGACGACGTGCGCCTCGATCAGCCGGCCGCCGGGCGCTTCAGCAGCGCCTTCGGGCTGCGGCGGTTCTTCAACAAGCAGGCGCGCAACCCGCATTCCGGCCTGGACATCGCCGCGCCGGAAGGCACGCCGATCGCCGCCCCGGCCGACGGTGCGGTGATCGAGACCGGCAATTATTTCTTCAACGGCAACACCGTGTTCCTCGACCACGGCCAGGGCCTGATCACCATCTACAACCATCTCAACACGATCGCGGTCGCGCCCGGCGATGTCCTGGTGCGCGGCCAAAAACTCGGCGAGGTCGGCATGACCGGGCGGGTCACCGGCCCGCACCTGCACTGGAGCGTGAGCCTCAATGGCACCCTGGTCGATCCAGCGCTGTTTCTGCCGGAGCCGATCGCGGCCGGCGCGCCGGCGACCGCGGCAAAACCCTAGTTTGAAAAGATCGAACCCCTCGAATACGCGCTATAGTTTGGTATAGTGCCAACCAAATAATTAGCTTCCTGCGGAGATTGCATGAGCGTTGTCGGTGTAGTGGGACTGGGGTATGTGGGCCTGCCCCTGGCGATCGAGTTCGGTAAACTCCAGGAAACCATCGGCTTCGACACCAACGTCGCCAAGATCGAGGCCTATGCGCGCGGCGTCGATCCCGCCGGCGAAACCTCCGGCGAAGTGCTGCGCTCCGCCAAGCAACTGCGCTTCACTCACGATGCCGCCGATCTGGCGCGCGCCGATTTCCTGCTCATCACCGTGCCGACACCGGTGGACAACGCCCACCAGCCCGATTTCGGGCCGCTCATCGGCGCCAGCCGCATCGTCGGCCGGCACCTGAAAAAAGGCGCGACCGTGGTGTACGAATCGACCGTCTACCCCGGCGCCACCGAGGAGATCTGCCTGCCGGTGCTGGAGGAAGCCAGCGGCCGCAAGTGGAAACACGACTTCCATATCGGCTACTCGCCGGAACGCATCAATCCGGGCGACCAGAAACACACGCTCGCCACCACCGTCAAGGTGGTGGCGGCCGACGATCCGGCCACGCTCGCGGCCATTACGGCCCTGTATAAAACCGTGGTGAAGGCCGGCGTGCACCCAGTGTCCAGCATCAAGGTGGCCGAGGCCGCCAAGGTAATCGAGAACTCCCAGCGCGACCTCAATATCGCCTTCATGAACGAGCTGGCGATTATTTTCGACCGTCTGGGCATCGACACCCTGGAAGTGCTGGAGGCGGCCGGCAGCAAGTGGAATTTCCTGCCGTTCCGGCCCGGCCTGGTGGGCGGGCATTGCATCGGCGTCGATCCATACTATTTGACGCGCAAGGCCGAGATGCTCGGCTACCACCCGGAGGTGATCCTGGCCGGGCGGCGCATCAATGACAATATGGGCAAGTTCGTCGCCGAGCAGACCGTCAAGCAAATGATCCAGGCCGGCAGTCACGTGAAGGGCGCCAAGGTCAATGTCCTGGGCTTGAGCTTCAAGGAGAATTTTCCCGATATCCGCAATAGCCGCGTGGTCGACTTGATCAAAGAGCTGCGGCTTTACGGCGTCGAGGTCGCGGTACACGATCCGGTGGTCGTCCCCGACGATGCCCGCCACGACTACGCCATTGAGCTGGTTGCCTGGGAAAAGCTACCGCGCGCCGACGCCGTGGTGGTGGCCGTCGCCCACCGCCAATTTCTGGAGCGCCCACTCACCGATTACACCGCCAAGCTCGCGCCGGGCGGTTGCTTCATCGACGTCAAGGCCGGCTTCGACGCCGCCGCCCTGCGCACACTGGGCTTCGCGGTGTGGCGTCTGTAGGGCCGTGAACAGCCTCGCCAGGAGCGTTACCCGGGGCTTGCTGCGCGGCCTGTACATCGCCATCCCGCTGCTGTTCCTGTTGGCGCTCGGCATGTTCTGGGACCAACAGCGCACGCTCTCCCGGGACAAGATCGAGGCCGAGGAACAAGCCGCGATATTGAAACAGGAGAACGCCCGCCTGCGCGCGCAGATCGGCGAACTCAAGCAGGCCATCGCAAAAAAACAAAACGACCTGGCGCGGCCCGGGCCGGCGCGGGAGGCCGCCCCATGACCGAAACGCCACACGACTTTCTGGAGGCCTACCGCGGCCGGTTCGTGAGCCTGCTGAAATGGACCGATCTCGACGCGTTCTGGCAGGTGCTGCGCCGGGACGCCGGCGCCGGCTGGTATTTGTACGCGCTCGGCGAGAACCCGCCGGCGCAGCCGACGGCCGAGCCGCAGGTTGCCAAGTTCATCGACGAGATCGACGCCCTGCTGCGCCACGACCATCGCGAGGATTATTGCGCGATCGTCTACACCGACAGCAAGACCGAGCCGCGCTTCGTCAAGATCTACGACCCCCACCGGCTCGGCTCGAGCTGCGGCGCGAGCGGCGACCCGCCCCTGCCCGGCTGGATCATGTGCCGCATCCCGCCGACGGCGCTCGCACCCGGCTGGCCGGTCGCCGAGAACCGCCGGCGCTGGTGGCAGCAGCTCTGGACGTCCGGTTGACTTGTCGGGCGCGGCGCCAGCCGATAAATTAGGTCTTTCAGACTTTCGTGTGGCTTGCCTTTAGAAAACGGCTTTTGACGTTCGCCCCTTGAGTCGCACCGAACGTCGCAGGCAAGCCGACGCAAGGCCCGCAGGGGCGCGGCAAGGAAGCCGCGCGTTCGCACCCGCGACAGGAGTCGCGTGGGCGAACCCTCGGAGGCGCCGAGACGTGAGGGCACCGGCGAAGCCGGTGCGACGACGGGGCAAATGGCTTTGGTTACTTTCACCGAAACGAAAGTAACCCGTGAGGCGCGGCGGAACGCGCGTTGAAAATAACATCGCGTGAGCGATACCAAAAAATTGGTGGGTGATACCCACCCAGACATTTCCGGTGCGCCAATAGGAACAGAGGATCACGCGAGAATGAGCGAAAAAACCATCGACTCCACCCTCAGTGAACAGCGCGTCTTCCAGCCGCCGGCATCGTTCAGCGTCAAGGCGCGCATCGGCTCGCTGGCCGAGTATCAGAAGCTGCGCGCGGCCGCGGCCGCCGATCCGGCCGGGTTCTGGGCGGCGCTGGCGCGGAGCGAGATCGACTGGCACAAGGACTTCAGCGTCGCGCTCGACGCCGGCAAGGCGCCGCATTACGCCTGGTTCACCGACGGCGTCTTGAACGTCTCCTATAACTGCCTCGACCGCCACCTGGCGCGGCGCGCCGACAAGACCGCGATTATTTTCGAGGGCGAGAACGGCGATACCCGCCGCCTGAGCTACGCCGACGTGCATCGCCAGGTCTGTCTGTTTGCGAATGCGCTCAAGGCCAAGGGTATCGGCAAGGGCGACCGCGTGGTGATCTACATGCCGATGGTGCCGGAGGCGGTCGTCGCCATGCAGGCGTGCGCGCGCATCGGCGCGATCCACTCGGTGGTGTTCGGCGGCTTCTCGGCCGAATCGTTGAAGGACCGCATCGAGGACGCCGGCGCCACGGCGGTGATCACCGCCGACGGCGGCACGCGCGGCGGCAAGGTCGTCGAACTCAAGGCGGCGTGCGACCGCGCGCTCGCCAAGGGCTGCAAAACCGTCGAGACCGTGATCGTCTTGAAGCGCGCCGGCAACGCCGTGGCCATGCAGGCCGGGCGCGATCACTGGTGGGCGGACACAGTGCGGGGCCAGGCCGAACACTGCGATCCGGTATGGGTGGAGAGCGAACACCCGCTGTACCTGCTCTACACCTCCGGCTCGACCGGCAAGCCCAAGGGCATCCAGCACGCCAGCGGTGGTTATCTGCTGGGCGCGCTCGTGACCATGAAATGGGTGTTCGACATTCAGGACGCCGACATCTTCTGGTGCACCGCCGATGTCGGCTGGGTCACCGGCCACAGCTACGTCGCCTACGGGCCGCTCGCGGCCGGCGCCACCCTGCTCATGTACGAGGGCGCGCCCACCGTACCGGACGCCGGGCGGTTCTGGGACATCTGCGCTCGTCACAAGGTCACGATCTTCTACACCGCACCGACCGCGATCCGGGCGCTGATGAAACTCGGCGAGGAGTTTCCGAATAAATACGACCTTTCCGCGCTGCGCCTGCTCGGCACGGTCGGCGAACCGATCAACCCCGAGGCCTGGATGTGGTACCACCGCGTGATCGGCAAGGAACGCTGCCCGATCGTCGATACCTGGTGGCAAACCGAAACCGGCATGATCATGCTGGCGCCCGTGCCCGGCGCGGTGCCGACCAAACCCGGCTCCTGCACCCTGCCGCTGCCCGGCATCGACGCCGACGTGGTCGACGAGCAGGGCACGAGCGTCACCGACCCCAATCAAGGCGGCCAGCTGGTCATCAAGCAGCCCTGGCCGTCGATGCTGCGCACCATCTGGGGAAACGAGCAGCGCTACCGCGACACCTATTGGGCCAAGTTCAGTGGGAGATATTACGTCGCCGGCGACACCGCGCGTCGCGACGCCGACGGCTACTTCTGGATCATGGGGCGCGCCGACGACGTGATCAAAGTCTCCGGCCACCGGCTCGGCACCATGGAGATCGAATCGGCGCTGGTCGCGCATCCGCGCGTGGCCGAGGCCGCGGTGGTCAGCCGTCCCGACGACATCAAGGGCGAGGCGGTGTTCGCGTTCGTGGTTACCAAGGGCGAGCGTCCGCGCAACGACAGCGCCCGCGCCCTAACCGATGAGTTGCGCGCCTGGGTCAGCCAGCAGATCGGCCCAATCGCCAAGCCCGACGACATCCGCTACGCCGAGAATCTGCCCAAGACCCGCTCCGGAAAGATCATGCGCCGCCTGCTGCGCGCCATCGCCCGCGGCGAACCCATCACCCAGGACATCTCGACCCTGGAGAACGAGGACATCGTCAAACAACTGCAGGGCGAGCGGTGAGGATGTATGAGTTTTTGACGCAGAGGCGCAAAGACGCAGAGAAAACCTATCTCAGTTTTAAAGGCCAATGAGTATTGTCTACAGTCCGGGATCGACTCGACCAGACCTGCTCGGTTTCAACACAAAAAAGCTTTCCTTTGCGCCTTCGCGTCTCTGCGTCAAACAATAATACAGTGACATCCTCATTCAAACCTGCTTGGTGGCTACGCAACCCCCACCTGCAAACCCTCTGGCCGGTGTTCATGCGCCGCCGGCTGCGTCCGCCGCTGCGGCGCGAGCGCCTGGAGCTGCCGGACAGCGACTTCGTCGATCTCGACTGGACGCTGAACGACTCCGGCCCGCTCGTGATTCTGCTGCACGGCCTGGAGGGCGGCAGCCGCTCGCACTACGCCCGCGGCATGCTCGCCGCCCTGCCGCGCCACGGTCTGCGCGGCGTGCTCATGCACTTCCGCGGGTGCAGCGGCGAGCCGAACCGGCTGGCGCGCGCCTACCATTCCGGCGACACCGGCGACATCGATTTTCTGGTGAGGACGCTCCAGGCGCGCGAGCCGCGGACACCCCTGGCCGCCATTGGCTACTCGCTCGGCGGCAACGCCCTGCTCAAGTGGCTGGGCGAGCAAGGCGCGCAAGCGCCGCTCCGCTGCGCGACGGCCGTGTCGGTGCCGTTCCTGCTGCACGAATCCGCCGCGCGCCTGAACCGCGGCGTCTCGCGCATCTACCAGCGCAAGCTGCTGAACGATCTGAAGGCCTCGGTGCGGCGCAAGTCCGCGCGCCTGCCCCTGCCCGTCGCAGTGCATGATCTCGACAACTTAACCAGCTTCCACGCCTTCGACGACCGCATCACCGCCCCGCTGCACGGCTTTCGCGACGCCATGCATTACTACACGGAATCGAGCTCGCGTCAGTTCCTGAATCGCATCCGTATCCCGACCTTGATCGTGCACGCAGCCGACGACCCGTTTATGCCGAAGTCGGCGATTCCGGAGATGAATGAGCTTTCCGACATCGTCGAATTTGACCTGCACCGCCATGGGGGGCATGTCGGCTTTGTCGGGGGCCATCTGCCCTGGCGGCCAAGTTATTGGCTTGATGAGCGCATCCCGGCCTGGCTACGGGGGCAGTTACAGCCACCACGTCGTTTCGACATGCTAGTCTAAACACCGATACTTGATCGTGGACGCGGCGCGCGCTAGGCTCGCTCCAATTTGGACCCGGCAATTCGTCAATATATTCTGCCGTATGAGCCATATGCTTGATATGAGAAAGTAACGAGGTGAGATTCCATGAAAACTGAATATACGGTAGTTATAAAACAAGAAGGCGACTGGTGGGTTGGCTGGGTTGAAGAAGTACCCGGGGTCAACTGCCAAGAACGCACACACGAGGAACTTTTGGAGAGCCTGCGTACCACCCTTCAGGAGGCGCTGGACTTCAATCGCCAGGATGCACTAACGGCCGCAGGTCAGGATTATCGAGAAGAAAAGATTGCGGTATGAAGCGCAACGAACTGTTGCGCCACCTCCGCGATCATGGCTGTGAATTGCTTCGTGAAGGCGGACGGCACTCGTGGTGGCACAATCCAATGCAAAACAGGCGGTCGGCGGTCCCGCGGCACAGTGAAGTCAAAGACATCCTAGCCCTCAAGATATGCAAAGACCTCGGCGTGCCGCCGGTGAAATAATTCGCGATAAAACACTTCAACGTCTAATTAGATAATTAAATCTGAAGATGGTACGGAAACTAGTATCAATCATTAAGACGAAGTGTCCTGCCTGCGGTAACCCATTGCCAACAGGATATATTCGATTTGTCGAACAATTGGAATGCTCCCGTTGCGGGGTAACGCTTAATCTATCTTATAGAAGCAGTCTATATGCTCGCGGCATTCTTTTATTTTTGGCATTTCTCGCGCCGAGCATTGTCAGTGAATTGTCGGATTGGGACGCAGTAACCATCTTCCCCTTTTCGTTTTTATTGGGAGTGTTGTTGTATGCAAGAATATACAAGTACGATGCACTGCCATCTAACAACCCCACGAGAGGTGAGATCGTGTCTTAAATTGTCAGTACTTGGCACAACGCTCATTGAAAATATCATCGCGGGCACAATACAACCCAACGTGTTTGGTGGGCGCTGCCACCCTACATTGAAAGATACTGCCCACCCACGATAATTCCGGGCAAGCTAAATAAAAAAGGGGCCACTAGGCCCCTTTTTTGTCACTGCCTAGTCGCACGAATTATCCAGCTTCTTCCTCAAGCGCCTTCATGGACAGACGGACGCGGCCCTGCCTGTCGACTTCCAGTACCTTGACCCGGACGACGTCGCCCTCGGCGAGTTTGTCGCCGACGTTCTCGACGCGCTCGTGGGAAATTTGCGAGATGTGCACCAGGCCGTCGCGGCCCGGCAGGATGGTGACGAACGCGCCGAAGTCCATGAGCTTCACGACCTTGCCTTCGTAGATCATGCCGACTTCGACGTCGGCGGTGATCTGTTCGATGCGGCGGCGGGCCTCCTGGCCGGCGGCGTTGTCCACCGAGGCGATCTTGATGGTGCCGTCGTCCTCGATGTCGATGGTCGCGCCGGTCTCCTCGCACAGGCCGCGGATGACGGCGCCGCCCTTGCCGATGACGTCGCGGATCTTCTCGGGGTTGATCTTGAAGGTGATGATGCGCGGGGCGTATTCCGACATCTCGGTGCGCGGCGCGGCGATCGCCTCGTTCATGATCTTGAGCAGGTGCAGGCGCGCTTCCTTGGCCTGCTTGAGGGCGACGTCCATGATCTCCTTGTTGATGCCCTCGATCTTGATGTCCATTTGCAGCGCGGTCACGCCCTCGTGGGTGCCGGCCACCTTGAAGTCCATGTCGCCGAGGTGATCCTCGTCGCCCAGGATGTCGGTCAGTACCGCGAAGCGGGCGCCGTCCTTGATCAGGCCCATGGCGATGCCGGCCACCGGCGCCTTGGTCTTCACGCCGGCGTCCATCAGCGACAAGCTCGACCCGCAGACCGTCGCCATCGAACTGGAGCCGTTCGATTCGGTGACCTCGGAGACGACGCGCAGCACGTACGGGAAGTCGGCCATGTCCGGCAGCACCGCCACGATGGCGCGCTTGGCCAGGCGGCCATGGCCGATCTCACGGCGCTTGGGGCTGCCGACGCGGCCGGTCTCGCCGGTGCAGGACGGCGGGAAATTGTAATGCAGCATGAACGGCTCTTTGCGCTCGCCTTCGAGGGCGTCGATGATCTGGGCGTCGCGGCCGGTGCCGAGGGTGGTGACGACGATCGCCTGAGTCTCGCCGCGCGTGAACAGCGCCGAGCCGTGGGCGCGCGGCAGCACGCCGGTGCGGATGGTGATCGGGCGCACGGTGCGCGTGTCGCGGCCGTCGATGCGCGGCTCGCCGGCCAGGATCTGGCCGCGCACCACTTTCTTTTCGATGTCCTTGAAGGCGTTCTTGACGGTTTCGATCTGCTCGGGGGTGCTGGCCTCGCTGGTGAGCTTGGCCACGACCTCGTCGCGCAGCGCCGCCAGGCGAATCTGGCGCGCCTGTTTCTCGCGGATTTTGTAGGTCGCCACGACCTCGGTCTCGGCCGCCTTGGCGACCGACTCGATGAGCGCGGTGTCTTTCTCGGCCGGCTTCCAGTCCCAGGCCTGCACGCCGGCCTCTTTCGCCAGCTCGCGGATGGCATTGGTGGCGGTGCGCAGCTGCTCGTGACCGAACAGCACCGCGCCCAGCATCACGTCTTCCGGCAGCATCTTGGCCTCGGACTCGACCATCAACACCGCCGCCTCGGTGCCAGCGACCACCAGGTTGAGCTGCGACTGCGCCAGTGTCTTCAGGCCGGGGTTGAGGACATAGTTGCCGTCGACGTAGCCGACGCGCGCCGCGCCGACCGGACCCTTGAACGGCATGCCGGACAGGGTGAGCGCCGCCGAGGCGCCGAGCATGGCGACGATATCCGGATCGATGTCCGGGTCGATCGACATGACGGTGGCGATGATCTGGACTTCGTTGGTGAAACCTTTCGGGAACAGCGGGCGGACGGGGCGGTCGATGAGGCGCGAGGTGAGAATTTCCTTCTCGGAGGGCCGGCCTTCGCGTTTGAAGAACCCGCCCGGGATGCGGCCGGCGGCGTAGGTGCGTTCCTGGTAGTCGACGGTCAGCGGAAAAAAGTCCTGGCCGGGCTTGGCCTCCTTGCGGCCGACGGCGGTGACGTGCACCACGGTGTCGCCCATGAAGGCCATGACCGCGCCGCTCGCCTGGCGGGAGATCTCGCCGGTTTCGAGTGTTACCGTGTGCTCACCGTACTGAAACGATTTTTTGACAATTTTCAACGCCACACCCTCACGGAATTCATTGAACTACGGATACCGCCTGGACCGCCGAACTGCTGTTGTTATTTGCGAAGCCCGAGCTTTCCGACCAGGCTGCGATAGCGGTCGCCGCTGACGCGCTTCAGGTAGTCGAGCAGCTTGCGGCGCTTGCCGATCATGCGCAGCAGGCCCATGCGCGAATGGTTGTCGTGGGCGTGCGCCTGAAAATGTCCGGACAGCTCGTTGATGCGCGCCGACAGCAGCGCGATCTGCACTTCCGGCGAGCCGGTGTCGCCCTTGTCGGCCTGGTACTGCTTGATGACGTCGGCCTTTTGTTCCGCTTTGAGGGTCATGCTGAAGCCTCTGGTTTCGCTGTTTAGATTGGTTCCGAGGGCGCGTATTCTAACCGCCCCCCACCCCGGGCTCAACCGTTTTCTTTCGCCCGATCAAGGCGTTCCGAGGCCAGCGGCCGGCACACCAGGCGCTTGGGCGCGACCTGCCCGTCGGCCTGCACCTCGCCCAGGCCGAGGAACTCCCGGTCCTCGTACAGCCGCACCCAGCCGGCCGGCAGGCCGTGCGGGGCGCTCACCGCCTGGCCCTGGCGCAGGTAATAGGCGGCATCCCGCGAGAGCGTGACCGCCGGCAGGTGATCCACCGCCGTGTCGCCGGGCAGCAGCAGCGCGGCGCGCTCCGCCGGCGTGGCCAGGGCACGCAGCGCGTCCAGCGTCACCGCCCGATCGACATCGAACCCGGCGCTCGCCGTCCGCCGCAGGCGCGCGACATGCCCACCGCAGCCCAGGGCCTCACCCAGGTCGTGGGCGAGACTGCGGATATAGGTGCCCTTGCTGCAACGGATGTCGAGGGTCAGCTCGTCGCCCTGGCGGTCGACGAGATCGAGGCTATAGATCGTCACGCGCCGTGGCGGAACTTCGACCTCGCGGCCGGCGCGCGCCAGTTCATACAGGCGCCGGCCGTCGATCTTGATCGCCGAGTAGCGCGGCGGGATCTGCTCGATCTCGCCGCGAAACGCCGCCAGGGCGCGCTCGATGGTCGCGGTCTCGACCGCCACCGACCGGGTCGCGGTGATCTCGCCCTCGCCGTCATAGGTGGTCGTGGACACGCCCAGCTTGACCACGGTCAGGTAGCGCTTGTCGGCATCCAGCAGGAAGCGCGAAAACTTGGTGGCCTCGCCGAAGCACAATGGCAACAGCCCGCTCGCCAGCGGGTCGAGGCTGCCGGTATGCCCGGCCTTGCGCGCGTTCAGCAGGCGCTTGGCCTCTTGCAACGCGCGGTTCGACGTCATGCCGACCGGCTTGTCGAGCAGCAAGATGCCGTCAATGTCGAGACGTTCGCGCATAATCTAAGGAAGAGAGAGTTTGTAATAGTTTTTGCCGCAGAGGCCGCCGCCGCGCGTCCTGCGCTTACGCGGCATTCGCACATCCCTGTACATCACGCAAAGACGCGGAGAAAAGCATTTCTTAATAGTTAAACCTCTGCATTCTCTGCGTCTTTGCGGCGAGAAATCAATTCATACCCGCTTGAATTTCAAAAGAACTATTTAGTTGTCGGTGCGGTCCTTGGCCACGGCCTGTTCGATCAGATGCGACAGCGCCACGCCCTTTTCCACCGATTCGTCGTATACGAACCGCAGTTCCGGGATGACCCGCAGCTTCACCCGCGTCCGAAGCGCGTTGCGCAGAAAGCCGGCGGCGTGGTTGAGCGCCGCCACCGTCTTGGGGGCGTCGCCGACGCCGCTCAGATGGGTGATAAACACCTTGGCGTGCGACAGATCCGGGGCGACATCGACCGCCGTGATCGTGAACTGCCCGACGCGCGGGTCGGCCAATTCGCGGGCGATCACCATCGACAACTCGCGCTGCAACAACTCGGCTATCCGTAACGGCCGCGTGCCCTTGGGCCCGCGTTGGCGGTTGTGACTAGAGGACTTACGCATAAGAGGTGAAGAACCCTGAAAATATGACTATCTGCCGCAGAGACGGTCGCTCCTGCGCATCCTGCGCTCGCGACATTGGTACTTCCTGTACGGCACAGAGGACACAAAGAGAGTCTCTTTGAGGTTAACACCTAAATCCGTGCCTGATGCAGGACTACAGCCTTAATTCCGAGTATTGGGTTTAGCTGAAAAATGCCTTTCTCTGCGTCCTTTGCGTCTCTGCGGCAAGAGATATTACAAACTCCGCGGGACCTGGACCTTCTCGAATACCTCGATCTGGTCGCCGGCCTGGATGTCGTTGAAGTTCTTGATGCCGATACCGCACTCCAGCCCGGACTTGACCTCGCTGGCGTCGTCCTTGAAGCGCTTGAGCGAAGCGAGCTCGCCTTCGAACACCACGACATTGTCGCGCAGGATGCGGATCGGGCGGTTGCGTTTGACCGTGCCCTCGACTACGTAGCAGCCGGCGATGACGCCGATCTTGGGGGCGCGGAACACCTCGCGCACCTCGACCATGGCGATGATGGTTTCCTTGAATTCCGGCGCCAGCATGCCGGTGAGCGCGGCCTTGACCTCGTTGACGGCGTCGTAAATGACGTTGTAGTAGTGCACGTCGATGCCTTCCGCCTCGATCAGGCGGCGCGCGCCGGCGTCGGCGCGCACGTTGAAGCCGATGATGACGGCCTGCGAGGCCTTGGCCAGGTTCACGTCGGATTCGTTGATGCCGCCGACCATGCCGTGAATGACCTTGACCCTGACCTCATCGGTGGAAAGCTTCTCCAGGGCATCGCGCATCGCCTCGATCGAGCCTTGCACGTCGGCCTTGATCACCAGGTTGAGGGTCTTGGCTTCGCCCTCCTGCATCTGTTGGAACATGTCGGTGAGCTTGGCGGCCTGCTGGCGTGCCAGCTGCACGTCCTTGAATTTTCCCTGGCGGTAGAGGGCGATCTCGCGCGCCTTGCGCTCGCTTTCGACCACCACCACTTCCTCGCCGGCGTTCGGCACGCCGGACAGGCCTTGAATCTCCACCGGGATCGACGGGCCGGCCTCGGCGACCGAGCGACCGTTCTCGTCGGTCATGGCGCGTACCCGCCCGCTCTCGCGGCCAGCCAGCAGGATGTCGCCGCGCTTGAGCGTGCCCTGTTGCACCAGCACGGTCGCAACCGGGCCGCGGCCCTTGTCGAGACGCGCCTCGATCACCAGGCCGGAGGCCGGACCGTTGCGGACCGATTTGAGTTCCAGCACTTCGGCCTGCAACAACACCGCGTCGAGCAACGCATCGATGCCGGTGCCGGCCTTGGCCGAGACGTTCACGAAGATATCCTCGCCGCCCCACTCCTCCGGGACGACCTGCTGCGCGACCAGTTCCTGCTTGACGCGCTCCGGCTGGGCCTCGGGTTTGTCGATCTTGTTGACCGCCACGATGATCGGCACGCCGGCGGTGCGGGCGTGATTGATCGCCTCGATGGTCTGGGGCATGACGCCGTCGTCGGCCGCCACCACCAGAATCACGATGTCGGTGGCCTTGGCGCCGCGCGCGCGCATGGCGGTGAACGCCTCGTGGCCGGGCGTATCCAGGAACGTCACCACGCCCTTGGGCGTTTCGACGTGATAGGCGCCGATGTGCTGGGTGATGCCGCCGGCCTCGCCGCTCGCGACCTTGGTCTTGCGGATGTAATCCAAGAGCGAGGTCTTGCCGTGATCGACGTGGCCCATGACCGTCACCACCGGTGGGCGTGGCTCTGCCGTGCCTTCGGTCTGGACGCCGCCGGCCAGCAACGCTTCGGGGTCGCTCGGCCTGGCGATCTTGGCGACATGGCCCATTTCCTCGACCAGGATCGCGGCGGTATCGCGGTCCAGCACCTGGTTGATGGTCACCATGCTGCCCATCTTCATCATCGCCTTGATGACCTCGGCGGCCTTGACCGACATCTTCTGAGCCAGCTCGGCGACCGTGATGGTCTCGGGCAGCGCGATCTCGTGCACCACCCGTTCGGTCGGCATCTCGAAGGCGTGCTGACCGGACATGCTGGTTTGCACGTGGCGCTTGGGCACCAGGCGTTGTTTGTTGCGGCGAATCTTGCGACCGTCGGCGACGTGCAACTCCACGCGCCCGCGCTCGCCTTCCTTGCCCTCTTTCCAGCCCTTCTTGGCGGGCTTTTCGGCCGGGCGTTCCGCGGCTGCGGGCTTCTTGGCTTCTTTGGCGGCAACTTCGGCGGGTTTGACAGCGACCTCGGTGGCCGCGACCGCGGCGCCCGTCTCGATGCTCATCGCCGGCTCGGCGTGCCCCGCCACCAGCTCGGGCGCCGCTGCGGCCTCCGCGACCGGCTCGGGCTGCGCGATCTCTTCGGCCGTCGGGCGCCGCACGAAGGTGCGTTTTTTACGCACCTCGACCTGCACGGTGCGTGCCGGGCCGGTGCGCGTGGTCTGGGTGATCTGGCTGACCGATTTCTGCTTGAGCGTGATCTTCTTGGCGCCGGTCTCGCTGCCGCCGTGATGACCGCGCAGGAACGTCAGCAGATTGAGTTTCTCTTCGTCGCTCAACGAGTCGTCGACCGCCTTGCCGGGCACGCCGGCCGCGGCCAGCTGCTGCACCAGCCGTTCCGGCGGTACGCCGATCTGCTCGGCAAAACTCTTGATGGTGGTCTGCGACATAATCAGTTTTACTGTTGGGCCTCGTTGGCGAACCAGGGAGCGCGCGCGGCCATGATCAGCACCTTGGCGCGCTCTTCGTCGATCCCTTCGATCTCGATAAGCTCGTCGACCGATTGCTCGGCCAGCTCTTCCATGCTGGTGATGCCGTGGCTGGCGAGCAGGTGGGCGGTGTGATCGTCCATGCCCTCCATTCCCAGCAGGTCCTTGGACGGTTCGGCCATATCGATTTTCTCCTCAAGGGCGATCGCCTTGGTCAGCAGCACATCGCGCGCGCGGTTGCGCAGTTCCTCGACCAGATCCTCGTCGAATTCCTCGATCGCGGCGAGTTCCTGTTTCGGCACATAGGCGACCTCGTCCAGGCTGGTGTAGCCCTCGCGCACCAGGATGTTGGCCACGTTGTCGTCGACCCCGAGCTGTTCCTTGAACATCTCGACGGTGTTGGCGGATTCGGTCGCGCCCTTCTCGTTGGCGGTTTCTTCCGTCATTACGTTGATTTCCCAACCGGTCAGTTCGGACGCCAGGCGCACATTCTGGCCGCCGCGGCCGATGGACTGGGCCAACTGGGACTCATCGACGATCACATCCATGCTGTGCGATTCTTCGTCGACGACAATCGATTGCACCTCGGCCGGTGCCAGCGCGTTGATCACGAATTGCGCCGGATCGGGCGACCACAGGATGATGTCGACGCGCTCGCCGGCAAGTTCGTTCGAAACGCTCTGCACGCGCATGCCGCGCATGCCGACGCAGGCACCGATCGGGTCGATGCGTTGGTCCTTGGTGCTGGCCGCGATCTTGGCGCGCAGGCCCGGGTCGCGGGCGGCGTTATGAATTGTGATGAGCCCCTCGCCGGCCTCCGGAACTTCGAGCTTGAACAACTCGATGACCAGTTGCGGCGCGGTGCGGCTCAGGAACAACTGCGGACCGCGCGGCGTGGAGTACACGTCCTCCAGGTAGGCGCGGATGCGATCGCCGGGGCGCAGGCCCTCGTGCGGGATGGTGGCGGTTTTCGGCAACAGCGCCTCGGCCGCGCCCAGGTCGATGATCGCCTCGCCGCGCTCCAGGCGCTTGACCACACCGGTAACGAGCGTGCCCTTGCGATCCTTGAAATTGGCGATGATCTGCTCGCGCTCGGCCTCGCGCACCTTTTGCACGATCACCTGCTTGGCGGCCTGGGCGGCGATGCGGCCGAACGTGACCGGTTCCAGCGGTTCCTCGACGAAACCGCCGACCTCGATATCGGGCACGCGCTCGCGCGCCTCGGTCAGGCGCAACTGCTTGTCCGGGAATTCGACGATCTCGGTCTCGTCCGGTAGCACTTCCCAGCGACGGAAGGTGTCGTAGGCGCCGGTGGTGCGATGAATCGCGACGCGCACGTCGATATCTTCCTTGTGACGCTTGCGCGTGGCGGTGGCGAGCGCCGCTTCCAGCGCCTGGAAGATGACTTCGCGCTCCACGCCCTTTTCGCGCGAGACCGCGTCAGCCACCATTAAAATTTCACTGCTCATAAAGCCTCCGCCACAACTCTCTGACTACTTATACTTTGGCACCAGCCGCGCGCGCTCGATCGCCGCCAGCGGCAATTCGTAGCTCTCGCCATCCACATCCACGATCGCGCTCTCCCCCTCCACCGCCGTCAACCGGCCGGTGAAGTTGCGCCGGCCCATGATCGGCGCGTGGGTCTTGACCTTGACGGTCTCGCCCGTGAAGCGCTCGAAATCCTCGCGCCGCGTGAGCGGCCGGTCGAGGCCCGGCGACGACACCTCGAGCTGGTATTTCCCCGTGATCGGGTCTTCCACGTCCAGGATCGCGCTCAACTGGTGGCTCACCTTGGCGCAATCGTCCACGTTGATCCCCCGGGGGTGGTCAATATACACCCGCAACACGCTATGGCCGGCGCCGCTACTCATCTCGGTGTCGACCAATTCGAACCCCAGGGCCTGGACCGCGGGTTCGAACATGGCGCGCAGCGCCGTCCTGCTGGTTCGCATAAAACCGCCCCAAAAACGCAAAAGTGGGCGCAAGGCCCACTTTTCTTTTAACTCAACTGTGCGGATTATAAGGGTTTTTTGCCCAGAACTCAACAAACCCGTCGAAATCCACACACCGGCCCCGCCTGCGGGGGCATAAATATAAATTGGTAGCGGGGGTAGGATTTGAACCTACGACCTTCGGGTTATGAGCCCGACGAGCTGCCAGACTGCTCCACCCCGCAACGCGAGCGCGCAGTCTACCGGCCCGGCCGCCGGGTTTCAAGGAGAAACGGGGGTGTTGCCGTCAGGCGAGCGTCAGGATCGCCCGACTGCAGAGATCGAGGAACGCCCCCAGCCACGGGGTGACGGCGACCAGCGCCAAGGCGTTGACGGTGAGCAACGCGCGCATGTCGAGGCCGGACTGGATCGCGTTGGTGTCGGCGGGCGCGTCGAAATACATGAGCTTCACGACCCGCAGGTAATAAAACGCCCCGATCACCGAGAACAGCACGGCCACGGCCGCCAGCCAGACGAGATCGACCTGGACGACCGATTGGATGACCGCCAGTTTGGCGTAGAAGCCGGCGGTCGGGGGCACGCCGGCCATCGAGAACATGAGCAGCAGCATCAGGAACGCGTACCAGGGGCTGCGCTGGTTGAGGCCGCGGAAATCGTCGAGCTGTTCGGCCTCATGGCCGGCGCGCGACAGCAGCAGGACCATGCCGAACGCGCCCAGGCTCATGACCGCGTACACCAATATATAGAACAGCGCCGAACCGTAACCGTTGGCGCCGGCGCTCAGAATGCCGAGCAGGAAGAAGCCCATGTGCGAGATCGCCGAATAGGCCAGCATGCGCTTGAGGTTGGTCTGGGCGATGGCGATGACGTTGCCGACCGCCATCGACAAGATGGCCATGATGATCAGCATGTCCTGCCAGGCGACCGCCAGGTCTTGCAGGCCGCCGACCAGGAGCCGCAGCACCATGGCGAACGCCGCGAGCTTCGGAGCGGTGGCGATGTACAGCGTCACCGAGGTCGGCGCACCGTGGTAGACGTCCGGAATCCACATGTGGAACGGCACCGCGCCGAGCTTGAACGCCAGGCCGACGAGCACGAACACCAGCCCGAAAATCAGCACCACGTTGTTGGCGGCGGACACGCCGGTCACCGCCTGGCGCACGGCGGCGATGTCGAGGCTGCCGGTCACGCCGTAGAGCATGGACATGCCGTACAGCAACATGCCGGAGGCGAGCGCGCCGAGCACGAAATATTTCATGGCCGCTTCCGTGGCCGGATAGGAATCGCGCTGGAACGCCACCATGGCGTAGAGGCTGAGCGACAGCAACTCCAGGCCGAGGTACAGCACCAGCAGGTGGCCGGCCGAGGCCATCACCATCATGCCGAGCACGCCGAACAGGCCCAGCACGAAATACTCGCCGCGGTACATGCCGCGCGCCGCCAGGTAGGCGCGCGAATAGACGAACACCGTGAAGGTGAGCGCGTAGATGCCGAGCTTGAGCACGTCCGACATCAGGTCGTCGAGGAACATGCCGTGAAAGACGCTACGCGCCGCGCCGCTGTGATCGGAGAGCGTGAGCGCCGCCGCCCCGGCCAGGGTCAGGAGCGCCAGGCCGAAGCTCACGTGACGGCGCTCCTGGCTGAGCGACAGGTCGATGAGCAGGATCGCGCAGGCCATCGCCAGCACGAAGATCTCCGGAAACAACGGCGCGAGTTCGGTCAGGATCGGGTTCATGGCGACAGTTTCGACACGGCGGTGAGTTTCAGCAGGTTCTCGACCGACACGTGCATGATGTCGAGGAACGGGTTCGGCCACAGGCCCATGGCCAGCACCGCGGCCGCGAGCAGCGTCAAGAACAGGATTTCGCGTCCGTTGGCATCCTCGAGGGTCGCGACCTTCTCATGGCGCACCGCGCCGAAGATCACGCGCTTGTACATCCACAGCGTGTAGGCGGCGCCGAACACCAGCGTGGTGCCGGCCAGTACCGCGTACCAGACATTCGCCTGGAAGGCGCCGAGGATCACCAGGAATTCGCCGACGAAGCCGGAGGTGCCCGGCAGGCCGGCGTTGGCCATGGCGAACAGCATCATGAACGAGGCGAACACCGGCATACGCTCGGCCACGCCGCCGTAATCCGCGATCATGCGCGAATGCAGGCGGTCGTAGAGCACGCCCACGCACAGGAACAGCGCGCCGGACACGAAGCCGTGCGAGATCATCTGCACAACCGCGCCCTCCACGCCCTGGGCGTTGAAGATGAACAACCCGAGGGTCACGAAGCCCATGTGGGCGATCGACGAATAGGCGATGAGTTTCTTCATGTCCTCCTGCACCAGCGCCACCAGGCCGATGTAGACGATGGCGATCAGCGACAAGCCGATCATCAGCCAGGCCAGCTCGTGGCTGGCGTCCGGCAGGATCGGCAGGCTGAAGCGCAGGAAGCCGTAGGCGCCCATCTTGAGCATGAGCGCCGCCAGGATCACCGAGCCGCCGGTCGGCGCCTCGACATGCGCGTCCGGCAGCCAAGTGTGCACCGGCCACATCGGCACCTTGACCGCGAACGCCATCAAGAACGCCAGGAAGATCAGGATCTGCTCGGTCATGCCGAGCCTGACGGCGTGGAAGGCGAGGATATCGAAGCTCTGGCCGGCCTGGTAATAGAGGTAAATGAACGCCACCAGCATCAGCACCGAGCCGAGCAAGGTATAGAGGAAGAACTTGAAGGTCGCGTATACCCGGTTCGGCCCGCCCCAGACGCCGATGATGATGAACATCGGGATCAGCATCGCCTCCCAGAACACGTAGAACAGGATGGCGTCGAGCGCGCTGAACACGCCGATCATCAGGCCTTCCATGATCAGGAACGCCGCCATGTACTGGGCGACGCGGGTTTCGATCACCCGCCAGGCGGAGATCACCACCAGCACCGTCGAGAAACTGGTGAGCAACACCAGCAACAGCGAAATGCCGTCCACGCCCAGGTAATAATCGATGTTGAATGCCGGGATCCAGACGCGGTGCTCGACGAACTGCATGGCCGCGGTGTGGATGTCGAAGCCGGTGTACAGCGGTAGCGTGGCCAGGAAACTCGCGATCGCGATCAGCAGGCTCAAGCGCCGGGCGAGCGGCGCGTTGCGGTCGTCGCCGGTGGCGAGCACGGCGATGCCGCCGACGATCGGCAACCAGATGGCGAGGCTCAGCGCGGAGTTGATAAACATGATCGGGATCGTCCGGCGCTAGCGGTGCAGGAACAGGGTCATGAGCAGGAACAGCCCAATGATCATGGCGAACGCATAGTGATAGATGTAGCCGGACTGCACGTGGCGGACGGCGGCCGCCAACCAGCCGATCAGGCGCGCCGTACCGTTCACCGCCAGGCCGTCGATGACGCGCACGTCGCCGACCTTCCAGAGCGCCGCGCCGAGGCGGCGCGCGCCGCCGGCGAACACGAATTCGTTGAAGGCATCGGCGTAATACTTGTTCATCAGCAGGGTGTGGACGGCGCGCACCCGTGCCTGGATCAGGTCCGGCAGGTGCGGCGCGCGGATATACAGCACCCACGCCAGCCCGAAACCGGCCAGCGCCAGCAGGAACGGCGGCGCCTGCAGGCCGTGGGCGACGAACGGCCCCAGGCCCTTGAAGCCGCGGCCGATCTCGGCCAGCACGTCGTGCGCCGGCAGCACCTTGATGGCGTCGCCGAAGAACTTGCCGAACAGCATCGGTTCGAACAGGAACCAGCCGATGGCCGCCGACGGGATCGCCAGCAGGATCAACGGGATCGTCACCACCAGCGGCGATTCGTGCAGATGCTTGCGGGTGTGAGCGTCCATGCGCGGCTGGCCGTAGAAGGTCATGAACAACAGCCGGAACGAATAGAACGAGGTCACGAACACCCCGGCCATGACCGCGAAGAACGCGAAGCCGCTGCCCGGAAGATGCGAATGATGCACCGCCTCGATGATCGCGTCCTTGGAGAAGAATCCGGAGAACCCGGGAAAGCCGATCAAGGCGAGCGTGCCGATCCAGGCGGTCACGAACGTCGCCGGCATGTACTTGCGCAGCCCGCCCATCTTGCGCATGTCCTGCTCGTGGTGCATGGCGATGATCACCGAGCCGGCGCCCAGGAACAGCAGCGCCTTGAAGAACGCGTGCGTCGCCAGGTGGAAGATGCCGGCCGCGTACGCCGAGGCGCCGAGCGCCACGGTCATGTAGCCGAGTTGCGAGAGCGTCGAATAGGCGATCACGCGCTTGATGTCGTTCTGCACCACGCCCAGGAATGCCATGAACAAGGCGGTGATCGCGCCGATCACCATCACCACCGACAGCGCGGTCTCGGACAGCTCGAACAGCGGCGACATGCGCGCCACCATGAAGATCCCGGCCGTCACCATGGTGGCGGCGTGGATCAAGGCCGAGATCGGCGTCGGGCCTTCCATCGAATCCGGCAGCCACACGTGCAGCGGCACCTGCGCCGATTTACCCATGGCGCCGACGAACAGCAGGATGCAGACAACCGTCAGCAGGCTCCA
>JACREH010000063.1 GCA_016218345.1 Gammaproteobacteria bacterium
CAGGCCGCGGACCGGCTCACGCCGGGCGGCATCCTGGTGGCGGAAGTGGGCAACAGTCGCGCGGCGCTGCAGGCCGCCTTTCCGGCGGTGGCGTTCGCCTGGCTGACCGATGCGCAAGGCGACGAGAGCGTATTTCTGCTGAGCGCCGAGGACCTGACGCGCCATCAACCGTTGTTCGCGGCCGCGCTAAAAACTCCCAGAAAACCCGGGTAATACGCGCGGCTCCGCCGTTACGGCCCGCCGAGGCCGGGCTATACTGCGGATATTCTGGGCATCAAACTTGCATAATTAACCGGCATGGAACAACTGCTCGCGCACCTGGTCGGTGATTACATCCTCCAGACCAGCCACATGGCGGAAAACAAGATCCGCTCGATGCCGATCGCGGTGCTGCACGCGCTGGTCTATACCCTGCCGTTCACGCTCATCACCAGCTCGCTGCCGGCGCTGGCGGTGATCGCCGGCACCCACGCCGTCATCGACCGCTATCGCCTGGCACACTACCTGGTCATAACCAAGAACATCATCGGCGACCCGATCCACTGGCGCGAGTACCTGACCTATACCGGGTTTTCCGACAAGACGCCGATCTGGATGTCGGTGTGGTTGGTGATCATCACCGACAACACCATGCACCTGCTGGTCAATTATTTCGCGATCAAGTACTTATAATAATAATTTTTGCCGCTGAGGCGCAGAGAACGCAGAGAAAAGCTTTTTGGTTAAAACCGAGCACACTCGCCCCGTCCGTGCATTGATTTTGGCCCACAGGCAAGCCTTGAGGTTTTTATCAGCGAAATCGGTTTCTCCGCGCTCTCTGCGTCTCTGCGGCGAGAAATCATATCCGATCAAGACTTCCTCAACCTGAACACTGATCGTTGCGCTTGTACATGGCCTCGATCTCCTTGGCATACTTTTCCTCGATCTTGTTGCGTTTGAGCTTGAGGGTCGGCGTAAGCAGGCCGTTTTCGACCGTCCAAGGTTCGCTCACGCGCATGATGTGGCGGATCTTGGCGTAGCCGGGAAAGGCGTGCAGTTGCCGGTTGGCGCGCTCACATAGCTGTTTCTCGTCGGCGACCTTGCTGACCGCGATCAGGCCCAGGTGTGCGCGCCCTTCGCCGATCACCATCACCTGCTCGAACGCCGCGTCCTGGGTGATCGCCTGTTCGGCGTCGCCCGGCGGGATCTTCTCGCCGTTCGACAAAATGATGACGTCCTTGACGCGCCCGCGGATATAGATGCGCCCTTCGCGCACCTCGACCACGTCGCCGCTGTGGAACCAGCCGTCGGCGTCGATCGCCGCGCTCGTCGCGGTCGGGTTGTTCCAGTAGCCCTTCATGATGATCGCGCCGCGGATCAGCAGCTCGCCGTTGCCGGCGATGCGCGTCTCCACGCCCGGCAGCGGGTGGCCGACCGACATCGGGTCGTTGTCGGCCAGGCGGTTGGCGGCCAGCACCGGCGATGTCTCGGTGAGGCCGTAACCGTGGATGAAGGTCAGCCCGACGCCGGTGAACACCTTCAACAGGTGCGGCGCGAGTGCCGCGCCCCCCAGGAATATATATTGGATCTCGCCGCCCAGACGGGCGCGCAGTTTGCTCGCCACCAATATATTCAGCACCGGCCAGAGTAGTTGATCCTTCAGCGTGGCCTCGTTTTTAAAACGCCGCCAGCCGATCTCGACGGTCAAGTCGAACAGCTTGCGCTTCGGCGAGCCGACCGGCAGGCCCTCCTCGATCTTGGTGTAGACGCGCTCGAAGATGCGCGGCACGCTCACAATGATCGACGGCTTCTGGCTGACCAGGTCCTCGGGCAGTTCCGGGATGCCGCGCGCGAACACCACCTGGGTGTCGCCGCTGATCACCATCGGGATGTAATAGCCGACGGTGCGCTCGAACATGTGCGACAGCGGCAGGAACGACAGAAACCGGAACGGCCGGTCGCAGATCTCCGGCACCGCCTCCATCAGGGCACGCAGGTCGGCGACGATGTTGCGGTGCGTGAGCATCACCCCCTTGGGACGGCCGGTGGTGCCGGAGGTGTAGACGATCGTAGCGAGTTCGTCGGGCGGCGAGCTGGCGCGCGCCGGCGCATGGTCCTCGCGTGGCAGCCACTGTTCAATCCCGACCAGTTTGGCGTCGCTCACCGCAGGGGAATTCAAGCACACGGCACGCTCGACGCTCGAGAGCAGCGGACTCAGCGCCGGCCAGATGGCGCCGTCCTCCAGGAGCAACAGGCGCGCGCCGGCATCGTTCAGGCACCAGGCCATGTTGTCCGGACGGTCGTTGTAAAACAGCGGCACCGTCACCAGTCCGAGCCCGAGCGCGGCCTGATCGAACAGCACCCATTCGAGGCGGTTGCGCGAACAGATCGCCACGCGATCGCCGCGCTTCAGGCCGTGACGGCGTAACGCCTCCTGCCAGCGCCCGACCGCCTGCGCCACCTGCTCCCAAGCGGTGTCGACCCAGGCGCCATCCCGGAACTGGCGATAGGCGGGCGCGCGCGGGCTGGCCGCGACCCGCTCGAAAAACAGGTCCGACAGATTCGATCGTTCGGTGATGGTAAGACGCATGGCTCCTCCTTACTCTATGACCGCTATTCTGGTTGGCTGCTAGTCCTCCCTCGTCCGCCATCCTATATCCGGCTTGAAACGCGCGCCATATTCCCCGGCCAGGTGCGTCAGGCTCTCGCGCACCCCGGCCGCGCCCAGCGCCTCGGCGTAGCGCATCGGCCCGCCCAGAAACGGCGCGAAGCCGGTGCCGTACACCATGCCGGCGTCGACCGCGTCCGGGTCGGCGACCACGCCCTCGCGCAGGCAGGCCTTGGCCTCGTTCAGCATGCGCAGGATCAGGCGTTCGGCGATCGGTACGCCGGCGGCCTCGCCCTTGAGCGGCCGCGGCCGGCCGCGCTTGTCATAGCGATAAAATCCGCGCCCGGTTTTCTTGCCGAGATCGCCGCGCCCGACCATGTCGCGCAGCCCGGTCGGCACCGCCACGCCCAGCGGGCCGGACAATTCCTCGGCCACCGACAGGCAGATGTCGATACCGACGGTGTCGGCCAGCAGGATCGGGCCCATGGGCATGCCGAACTCGACCGCGGCGCGGTCGATGGCCGCGATCGGGACGCCTTCGTCGACCATGGTCACGGCCTCGAGCAGATAGGGCATGAGGATGCGGTTCACCAGGAAACCGGGGCTGCTTTTAACGTCCAACGGCAGACGTTCGATGGCGCTGGTGAAGCCGCGCGCCCGCTCCAAGGCCTGGGCGCTCGACTGCGCGCCGCGCACGATCTCGACCAATTGCATCTGCGCCACCGGGTTGAAGAAGTGCAGGCCCACCAGCCGGCCCGGATCGCGCAACACGCCGGCCAGTTCTTCCAGCGGGATACTGGAGGTATTGGTGGCGAGCAACGCGTCGGCCTTCGCGACCCGATCGACCGACAGAAACAATCCGCGCTTGGCCTCGACGTTCTCGACGATCGCCTCGATCACCAGATCGGCGCGCGCCAGCCCATGGCCGTTGGGATCGGGCATGAGCCGATCCATGGCCGCCTGCACGGCGCGCGGCTGCTTGAGGCGCTTGCTGAAATAGCCATGCGCCTTTTTCATGGCGCGCGCCAAGGCCTCCGGGCTGCGATCCTGGAGGCTCACCTGAAAACCTTTGAACGCCGTCCACGCGGCGATGTCGGCGCCCATCACACCGGCACCGATCACGTGCACGCGCTCGATACTATGCGCGGCCTTGCGCCCGCGACGCTTTAATTCCTCGCCCAGCAAAAACACCCGCACCAGATTGTGGCTGGTGCGACTGACCAACAGCTGGCCGAGCGATTGCGCCTCGTCGGCGTAACCGGCGGCGTTGCGCCACAATTCCAGGATCCGGTACGGCGCCGGGTAATGGGCGGGGCTGGCCTTGGCGCGCAGCTTGTGCGCCAGCAGCTTGGCGACCAGCGGGCGCAGCGGCTTGAGGCCCGGCGCGCGCGCCAGCACGCCCGGTTGGTGGGGCGCGGGCGCCTTGTCGATCAAGGCGTGCGCGGCGCGCAGCAGATGGCGCTCCGGCACGCATTCGTCGACCAGGCCCAGGCGGCGCGCGGCCCGGCTGCTCACGGCCCGGCCGGTGAGCATCAGGTCGAGCGCCGGCAGATGACCGATCAGGCGCGGTAGACGCACGCTGCCGCCGAAACCGGGATGGATGCCGAGCCGCACCTCGGGCAGACCGAGCCGCGTGCCTTCATCCTCGCGCGCCACTCGATACGTACAGGCAAGCGCCAATTCCAGTCCGCCGCCCAGACAATTGCCGTGAATCACCGCCACGGTCGGATAGGGCAGCGCTTCGATGCGATCGAACAGCCGCTGGCCGGTGCGCGCCAACTCGGCGGCCCGGTCGGCATCGGTGATTTTTTGAAATTCGGTGACGTCGGCGCCGACGATGAAGCCGTGCGGCTTGGCCGAGCGGATGATCGCGCCGCTGTAGGGCGTGGTTTCGAGGTGCGTGAGCACCCGCGCGAATTCCTCGAGCACCGCCGCCGACAGCACGTTCGCCGATTGCCCGCTGACGTCCAGGCTGACGAGCGCCGCGTCGTGCCGCTCCTCCAGGCGCCAGTGCTGGAAATTCAGGTTCGCGCTCATGCCGCGCGCACCAACATCGCGCCGCCCTGGCCGCCACCGATGCACAGCGTCGCCACACCCAGCCCGCCGCCGCGCCGCGCCAGGCTCTTGAGCAGATGCAGGGTGATGCGCGCGCCGCTCGCGCCGACCGGGTGACCGATGGCGACCGCGCCGCCTTCGGGATTGAGGCGCTCGGGGTCCATGGCGCCGAGCGGCGCGGCCAGCGCCAACTCGTCGCGCGCGTAGTCGGCGCTGTCCCAGGCGGCCTGACAGGCCAGCACCTGGGCGGCGAACGCCTCGTTCAGCTCCATGTGGTCGATGTCGCGCATGCCGAGCTTGAAGCGCGTCAGCAACCGCGCCACCGCATGCACCGGGCCGAGGCCCATCTGGCTGGGATCGACGCCGGCCCATTCGTCGCCGAGCAACTCGCCGAGCACGGTCAGGCCGTGTTGTTTGACCGCCTGTTCGCTCGCCAGCAGCAGCATGGCGGCGCCGTCGGTCACCTGCGAGCTGTTGCCGGAGGTGACCGAGCCGTATTTGCGATCGAACACCGGCTTGAGCTTGGCGAGTTGATCGGCGTCGGTGTCGCGCCGCAGGCCGGTGTCTTCGGCATGGTATTGGGCGCGGGTGTCGAACAGCGGCTCGATCTCGATCTTCATCTGCCCGCTATCGAACGCCGCCGCCAGGCGCCGGTGACTGCGCAGCGCGTAGGCGTCCTGCTCCTCGCGGGTGATGGCGAAACGGTCCGCGACGATCTCGGCGGTCTGGCCCATGTTGAGTTTCACCAGCGGATCGGTCAGACCGAGCAGCAGGCTGTACACCGGCTTCAGCATCGCCGGCCGAAAACCGGCCAGCGCCGCGAGGCGCGCGCCCAGGCTGCGCGCCCGCAGGCTGCGGCCGAGCCAGGCGGTCATGTCGCTGTTCCATTGAATCGGCGCGCGGCTCATGGCCTCGGTGCCGCCGGCCAGCACCAGCTGCGAATAACCCTCGGCGACGCGCGCCCGGGCGCTGGCCAGCGCCTGCAGGCCCGAGGCGCAATTGCGCTGCACCGTGAACGCCGGCACCTGATTGCCCAGCCCCAGGCGCAAGCCGATGATGCGCGCGATGTTGGCCTCGTCCGGCGCCGGGATCACGCACCCCACGATCACCTCGTCGATCTCCGACGGTTTGAACGGCATGCGCGCCAGCAGCGGCCGGGCGCAATTCACCGCCAGGTCGGCGGCGCTGAACCGGCCCGGCTCGGTGCGCGCCTTGAGAAACGGCGTACGTGCGCCATCCACTACAAAGACTTTATTCATGCCTCAACCTCCTTAGAGGTGAATAATCTCCAATAACATATAAGTTTCTGCCGCAGAGACGCAGAGAGCGCGGAGAAAACCGGTTTCGCTGATAAAAACCTCAAGACTTGCCTGTGGGCCAAAATCAACACACAGACGGAACGAGTCTGCACGGCTTTAACCATAAAACTTTTCTCTGCGCTCTCTGCGTCTCTGCGGCAAATGATATTAATCATTTAAGACCTCTCACGCTCAGGGAGCGAAATCATCGACCGCGATCACCTCGCGGCGCGCGGCCTGCGCCACGCGCACCAGCTCGGCTTCGGCGGCGGTCAAACGGTTCGCTGTTAACGCCGCCGCCAGTAGCGCGGCGTGATCGCCGTGCAACAACGGTTGTTCGTCGGCCAGTTTATAGAGCTTGCGTTCCAAGGGCTCGGCCGCGATCACCTTGGGCAGGGCGTCTTCCAGGCGCCCCAAGGGATCCTGGGTACCGCCGGAATGATACAGACCGGAGGTCAGGCGCTCGCGCGCCTCGCTCGGCTCCAGCAGGATGCGGGCGGCGGCCTGGCCCATGGCGTCGCTGGGGGCGTAATAGCGCCGCCCGATGGGAAACACCAGTCCGCCCATGAGCCATTCGAGAAAACGGCTGGGAAAATTTTTGAGAATCACCACCAGCGACTTCTCGGCCTCGTGCAGGCAATAGTCGCAGGCCCAGCGCATCAGCGGCACGTCGGCCGCCGGCCTGCCATCGTCCTCGAAACGCTTGATCACCGCCGAGGCCAGGTACATGTGACTCAACACGTCGGCGAACCGCCCGGAGATTTTTTCGCGGCGCTTGAGCGAGCCGCCCAGGCTCAGCATCGCGACGTCGGAGATGAACGCGAACGCCGCGCTCAGGCGGGTGAGCTTCTGGCAATAGCGCCGCATCGGTCCGCGCACACCCACGCCCGCCAGCCAGGCGCCGGTCAGGCCGAGCCAGAACGCGCGCACCGCGTTGCTGATCGTAAAGCCGATGTGCCCGAAGATCGCCGCGTCGAAGGTCTTCACGGCACGCGCCGGGTCCGGGTCGGCCACGGCGTGCATCTCGGCGAGCACGTACGGGTGACAGCGCACCGCGCCCTGGCCGTAGATGATGAGCGCGCGCGTCAGCAGATTGGCGCCCTCGACGGTGATGCTGATCGGCAACGCCTGATACACCCGGCCGAGAATATTGCGCGGCCCCAGGCAGATTCCCGAGCCGCCGTGGATGTCCATGGCGTCGATCACGAGCTTGCGCATGTGCTCGGTCAACTGATACTTCACGATCGCCGACGCGACCGACGGCTTCTCGCCCAGATCGACCGCGCCGGCGGTGAGCGTGCGCGCCGCGTCCATGAGGTAGGCGTAGCCGGCGATGCGCCCGAGCACCTCCTCGACCGCCTCGAATTTTCCGATCGGCAGCTTGAATTGTTTGCGCACCCGGGCGTAGGCGCCGGTGGCGCGCGCCGCCAGTTTGCCGGCGCCGGCCGACAGCGCCGGCAGCGAAATCGACCGGCCGGCCGCCAGGGACTCCATGAGCATGCGCCAGCCCTGGCCGACACGCGCGCGCCCGCCGATGATCCAGTCGAGCGGGATGAACACGTCCTGGCCCCAGTTGGGGCCGTTCTGGAAAGCGATGTTGAGCGGGTCGTGGCGGGTGCCGATCTTCACCCCCGGGGTGTCGGTCGGGATCAACGCCAGCGTGATGCCCAGGTCCTCGTCCGTGCCGAGCAGCCGATCGGGATCGAACAGGTGGAACGCCAGGCCGAGCAGGGTCGCGACCGGCCCGAGGGTGATGTAGCGCTTTTCCCAGTCGAGGCGGATGCCGAGCACGTCCGGCTGGCCCTGAAACTCGGCGCGGCACACCACGCCGCGGTCGGGCATGTTGCTGGCGTCGCTGCCCGCCTCCGGTCCGGTGAGCGCGAAACACGGGATCTCCTGACCGCGCGCCAGCCGCGGCAGGTAATGGTTCTTTTGTTGTTCGGTGCCGTAGTGCAGCAACAACTCCGCCGGCCCCAGCGAATTCGGCACCATCACGGTCACGGCGGCGGTGACGCTGCGCGACGCCACCTTCAAGACCACGGCGGAATGCGCCTGTGCGGAAAATTCCAGGCCGCCGTATTTCTTCGGGATGATCATGCCGAAGAAACCGTTCTCCTTGATGAATTTCCAAACCTCGGGCGGCAGGTCGTGCAACTCGTGATTAATGCGCCAATCGTCCAGCATTCGGCACAACTCGTCGACCGGCCCGTCCAGGAACGCCTGTTCGGCGGGGGTGAGCGCCGGCGCCGGCAGGGCGAAGAGCTTTGGCCAGCACGGCCGGCCACTGAACAACTCGCCTTCCCACCATACCGTGCCGGCCTCGAGCGCCTCACGCTCGGTGTTCGACATCGCCGGCATGATGCGCCGGAAGAGTTTCAACAGCGGGGCGCTAAGCGCGGCACGGCGCAAGGACAGTAAACTCAATTGTAGAAACAACACCACGAGCAGCGCCATGCCGAGCGCCACACCGGGCGCACCGTAGACCTGTGCCACGATCCCGGCCGCAGCCGCGGCGCCGGTCCACAGCCAAAGCGGCGCGCGCCAATAGGCCAGCGCACCGGCCGCCGACAGTATCGCCACACTCCACCAATATCCGATCATGGCATTCGTCCCTTAATTTTTTTCAGGGAAGCTCTGAATAAATCCCCCGTTCGTGCTGAGCTTGTCGAGGCACGAACGGAAGAAGACATAAAACTTAAGGAAGCTCTGATTTATTCAGAGATTCCTGCGGCACATGGATGTGTCGCCATTTTCAATGGCGATAAGCCATTGAAAATGAAGGAATGCGAAAACCGCGTTTTTCGCTTTCCGTGCTCTGAGAATTCCAGGATGGAATTATTCAGAGTTTCCCTAAGAACATGTGCGGTTCGCCCTTCGACGGGCTCAGGGCGAACGGTGCTCGTTAAGAGCTTCCTGTAGGTGTCAGGGTTGTTTTTTTAGTATACGCGTTCGCTGCGCATCCAGGGTAGCGAAGCCGAAGCGACAGGGATTTGAGAGTTTTATCGCCGAAATTTGCCATATTTCCAATGAGATGTTTATTCTTCCTATGCTCCGGGCGAGGAACGCGATCACGGGTTTCTGAACCCGGACCACGGAAGATGGTTTTCTGAAAAACGGGGCTTTATACTTCCTATTCGCAAATAGAAAGGAGGGTTGTGGCCATGGCTTTCTATTTAACACGCTTCAGCTATACGCCGGAAACCTGGGCTCGATTGACGAAAAAACCCGAAGACCGCCGCGATGCCGCACGCAAGTACATCGAGTCGGTCGGCGGGAAGCTGCATGGCTTCTGGTACGCGTTCGGCGCGCACGACGGCTATACCCTCTGGGAAGCGCCTGACCACGTTTCGATGGCCGCAGTTGCGATTGCAATCGGCGGCGGCGGCGCGTTGTCGAAATTCGAGACGACGCCGTTGCTCACAGTCGAGGAGACCCTGGACGCCCTTGGTCGTGCACGGACCATCGCCTACCGCCCGCCCGGAACGTAGTCGAGCGGCATCGTCCTCTGATCCGCGGCCATGGCGCGGTAGATGTTGTGTGGGTCTACATCGAATAGAATAGTGAAACAGGCATAGCAACTGTCCTGCCTGTCTTTCGGATAGAGCTTAAATCTCGATCATCTCGAACTCGTCCTTGCCGGCCCCGCATTCCGGGCATTTCCAGGTGGCCGGGATGTCCTCCCAGCGCGTGCCCGGAGGGATGCCGTCGTCCGGCAGGCCCTGGGCCTCGTCGTAGACGAAGCCGCAGACCACGCACAGGTAGGTTCGATAGGGGCTAATGGCCATGGCGCCGCGAATAGTCGCATGTTTCGCGCCCGGGTGAAATGCGCGGCGCGCGCGGGTAAAATGTTTTCGCCCTCCCCGCCGATCCTCCAATGACGCACAAACGCACTGCCGTCGTGTTGTTCAACCTGGGCGGACCGGATTCGCCGGCGGCGGTCGAGCCGTTCCTGTTCAATCTTTTTTCCGACCCGGATATCTTCAAGTTTCCGCTCGCCTTCTTTACCCAGAGGTTGTTCGCGCGTTGGGCGGCGCGCCGGCGCGCACCCGAGGCGCGCGCCGGTTACGTGGCGCTCGGCGGCGCCTCGCCGCTGCTGGCCAATACCCGCAAGCAGGCCGAGGCCTTGCAGGCGGCGCTCGCCCACCATGGCGGGTTCGACGTGTTCGTGTGCATGCGCTACTGGCACCCGCTGACCGCCGAGGTCGTGGGCCGCCTCAAGCAGGGCGGCTACCAGCGGGTGATTCTGCTGCCGCTCTACCCGCAGTATTCGCTCACCACCACCGGCAGCTCGTACAATGAATTCACCCGCGAGTGCCGGCGCCAGGACTACCGGCCGCGCGTGCATTTGATCCGTCAGTGGTACGACCAGCCCGACTACCAGCGCGCGGTGATCGAGACCATCCAGGCGGAACTCGCCCGGCTGCCGGCGCCCGTCCCGGCCGAGGTCGAGCTGCTGTTCTCGGCGCACGGCCTGCCGCAGAAGATCGTCGACGCCGGCGACGTGTACGAGCGGCAGATCCACGCCACCTACGAGGCGGTGCGCTCCCAGCTCGGCTGGCCGCGCACCACGCTCTGTTATCAGAGCCGGGTCGGACCGCTCAAGTGGTTGCAACCCTATACCGAAAACGTCATCAAGCAAAAGGCCGCGGCCGGCGCCCGGCAAATGCTGGTGTACCCGATCGCATTCGTGTCCGATCATATCGAAACGCTCTACGAACTCGGCATGACCTATGCCGCGCTTGCGCGCGCCCAGGGCATCGCGCACTATCGGGTGGTGCCGGCCCTGAACGATCATCCGCTGCTGATACGCGCGCTCGCGCAACTGGTGCTGAGCGCCGACCGGGAACTGTATGGCCGATAGTCCGCTGCCGGTGGTGCTGGTGTTCGGCGGCAACGACCCGACCGGCGGCGCCGGCCTGGCGGCCGACATCCAGACGCTCACCAGCATGGGTTGTCACCCGGCGCCGGTGGTGACCGCGGTCACCGTGCAAGACACCGTCGGCGTCAAGGAATTTTCCGCGGTCGACGCCGAGCTGGTGATTGCCCAGGCGCGCGCGGTGCTGGAGGACATGCCGGTGGCGGCGTTCAAGACCGGCATGCTCGGCAGCATCGCCAACCTCGCGGCCGTCGCCGCCATCGTCGAGGATTACCCGGAGATCCCGCTGGTGGTCGACCCGGTGCTGGCCTCCGGGAAGGGCGACCCGCTCGTCGAAGGCCCGTTCGAGGAAGCGCTGCGCGCCCTGTTGCTGCCGCAAACCACGCTGCTCACGCCCAACAGCCTGGAGGCGCGAAGGCTCGCGCCCGACGCCGATTCGCTCGACGCCTGCGCCCAGCAATTGCTGGCGAGCGGCTGCGTGTACGTGCTCGTCACCGGCACTCATGAGAACAGCGCGCGCGTGATCAACCGCCTGTACGGCAATCGCCGGCTGCTCGAGACCTATACCTGGGAACGGCTGCCGGAAAATTACCACGGCTCGGGCTGCACGCTGGCGGCGGCCTGCGCGGCGACGCTCGCGCACGGTTTCGATCCGGTCGAGGCGGTGGCCGAGGCCCAGGATTTCACCTGGCACACCCTGCAACACGCCCAGCGGCTGGGGATGGGACAATTACTGCCGGACCGCCTGTACTGGGCGCGCGACGGGCGCGACGAGGAAACCCATGACTGAGGTCGCGCCCGCCGTGCCCGCCAAACCCGCAATCGCCGGCCTGTATGCGATCGCCGACAGCGCCTACCTGGCGCCGGAACGGTTCGGACCGGCGGTGGCGGAGGCGATCGCCGGCGGCGCGCGCGTCATTCAGTACCGCGACAAGCACAATCCCGCCGACACGCGCGCACAAATCGCCGGAGACTTGGCGGCGCTGTGCCGGCGCCACGGCATCCCGCTCATCGTCAATGACGACCCCGCGCTCGCCCAGCAGGTGCGCGCGCACGGCGTGCACCTCGGGCAGGACGACGCCGATATCGCCGGTGCCCGGCGGCGGCTGGGCGCGCCGGCGCTGATCGGCGTGTCCTGCTACAACGATCTGGCGCGCGCCCGGTCGGCCGAGCGCGCCGGCGCCGACTATGTCGCGTTCGGGAGCTTTTATGCGTCGCCCACCAAACCGCAAGCGGCGCGCGCCGAGCTGGCGTTGTTACGCGCGGCGCGCGCCGCGCTGCGCGTCCCGATCGTCGCGATCGGCGGCATTACCCCGGAAAACGGCGCGGCGCTGATCGCGGCCGGCGCCGACGCGCTGGCGGCGATCGAGGGCGTCTTCGGCCAGCCCGACATCCGCGCCGCGGCGGCGCGCTACGCCCGGCTTTTTTAGAATATGATCTCTGCCGCAGAGGCGCAGAGAACGCAGAGAATGCGTAGGTTTTCTAAGTATTGCGGCCGGGGTGCAACAAAACCGGTTGCACCCGTTCGGCGGCGCGAATGTTCACTGAACATTTGCGAGGGCTCCGCCTCACCCTCTGCGCCTCTGCGGCAAAAACTCATATAATTTATATCGATCATGACCAACAATTCATCGACCATGTTTCAGCAGGCCCGCCGGCACATCGCCGGCGGGGTCAATTCGGCGGTGCGGGCGTTCAAATCGGTCGGCGGCGATCCAGTGTTCTTCGCGCGCGGCCAGGGCGCGTACCTGTGGGACGTGGACGGAAAGAAGTACATCGATTACGTCGGCTCCTGGGGGCCGGCGATTCTCGGCCACGCCCACCCGGCGGTGCTGAAGGCCGTCACCGACACCGCCGCCAAGGGCCTGAGTTTCGGCGCGCCCACGCCGATCGAAACCGAGATGGCCGACACCATCGCGGCGCTCGTGCCGTCGATCGAAAAACTGCGCATGGTGAGCTCCGGCACCGAGGCCACGATGAGCGCGATCCGCCTGGCGCGCGGCTTCACCGGCCGCGACATGATCGTGAAATTCGAGGGTTGCTATCACGGCTCCGGCGATTCGCTGCTGGTCAAGGCCGGCTCGAGCGCGCTCACGCTCGGCGTGCCGTCCTCGCCGGGCGTGCCGGCGGCGCTCGCCAGTCTCACGCTCACGCTCGACTACAACAATTTGGAGCAAGTGCGCGCGCTGTTCGCCGCCCACGGCGACAGCATCGCCGGCGTGATCGTCGAGCCGGTGGCCGGCAACATGAACTGCGTGCCGCCAGTGCCCGGGTTTTTGGAAGGGTTGCGCGCGCTCTGCACCCGGCACGGCGCGCTGCTCATCTTCGACGAGGTCATGACCGGCTTTCGCGTCGCCCTGGGCGGCGCCCAGGCGTTATATAACGTTCGGCCCGACCTCACCACGCTCGGCAAGGTGGTCGGCGGCGGCCTGCCGGTGGGCGCGTTCGGCGGGCGCGCCGACGTCATGGACCGCATCACCCCCGACGGCCCGGTGTTTCACGCCGGCACGCTGTCCGGCAACCCGGTGGCCATGGCCGCCGGCCTGGCGACACTCAGGGAAATTTCCCAGCCGGGCTTTTACGACGCGCTCGGCGCCAAATCGAAAACCCTGATGGACGGTCTGCGCGAGCGCGCCAAGCACGCCGGCATTCCGCTGACCACGCACGCAGTCGGCGGCATGTTCGGATTTTATTTCAGCGCCGAGCCGGTGATCGAGCGGTTTTCCCAGGTCATGGCCTGCGACATCGAACGCTTCAAACGCTTCTTCCACGGCATGCTGAAGGAAGGCGTGTACCTCGCGCCCTCGGCGTTCGAGGCCGGGTTCGTGTCGAGCGCCCACAACGACGCCGACCTCGCCAGTACCCTGGACGCCGCCGCACGGGTGTTCACGACACTTGCGTAAGCCGGCGAGTCCGATCGCGCGCATGCCGGACCGTGGCATCCACGCGATCACATCGATTTTCAAGCGCCAGAAATAAAAAGGCCGGGCATGACGCCCGGCCGGTACCACTCACCACCCCTCACTCTATGTTCGGTGAGGTATTCGTTGTTCGTTCAACTCGACAGGATGTAGTTCTCGCCGAATTTGACGCGCGCCACATGCGGGTGCAGGGCCTCGTCCGACAGGGCGATATCGACCCCGAGGATGGCGGTCACGTCGTCGTGGTCGCGCACGCCCGGCAGTTCCTCGCGCAGGTAGGAATAATGCATCTCGTTCATGTACACCAGGTTGGGACGCTCCCCATGGTGCGTCTCGTAGGTGCTTACCAGCGACACGATGAAACTCAGCATTGGCCCCTCCTCGTACCGCCCGGGTCTCGCAAGACCGGGGGTGTTTTACCGGTGGCTGAACCTGTCGGAACAACCGTCAGTCAATAACGAGCAAGGGCTGTGCCAAGCCAGCCGACAGGCGCTAACTCATTGATTCTTATAAAAACGGAAACAACGGGGGAAGTGGGTCTGGCCGAATATCGGCCATTTATTGCCGTTCAGCGTCACCGACGGTAGCCGTAGGGCGATGAACGGCAGTAGCGGCACGGCCCCACCCTGGCCGAATTGCGGCAGGGGGTTGGTGATTATCCGGTCGGCCGGGAAACGAGCTTTTTCCGCAGCCCTTTTTCCGCAGCCTGTTAATGCAGCCCGGCCATGTACTGCGACACGGCCTTGATCTCGGCCTCGGACATGCGGAAGGCGATGCGGGTCATGATCTCGTTGTCGTTGTTGCGCTGGCCGGACTTGAACGCCAGCATCTGCTTTTCGGTGTAGGCGGCCTGCTGGCCGGAGACACGCGGAAAGCGCGGCGGGATGCCGTGGCCGGACGGCCCGTGGCAGCTCATGCAGGCCGACACCCCGGACTTGGCGTTGCCGCCGCGGTACAGGTGTTGGCCCAGTTTCACGCCCTCGGCATCGGCCTGGGCCGCCCCCGGGCTGGTCTTTTGGCCGGCGAAATAGGCGGCGATATCGGCCATGTCCTGCTCGCTCAGGCCCATGGCGAACGGCGCCATCATCGGGTCCTTGCGCTTGCCGGTCTTGAAGTCGTGCAGTTGCTTGGCGAGGTACTGGGCATCCTGGCCGGCGAGCTTGGGCCAGAGCGGATTGGCGCTGTTGCCGTCGGGCCCGTGGCAACCGGCGCAGGCCGCCGACTTGGTCTTGCCGGCGGCGGCGTTGCCCGCGGCTAGGGCGGACTGGGTCAGGGCCAGGCTGAACACGGCCAGAACTGCAACACACAGCTTACGCATGATAGTCCCCTTAGAGGTTTCCCGGCGCGGCCGATGGACCGGCCGGCCTGCTATACTCGCGGCGGCCCCCGGCCACCCCGATTCGATACTTACGATTGAGCGGCGCCTTATATCAAGAGCCCGCGGTGAGGTCAATTTGTCCGGTCAATTCCTCGAGGACTGGTTCCGCGCCGCGGCGTTTCTGCTGAGCAGCCAAACGCCGGCGCAACTGCCGCCCGACCAGGGCCGGGAGGTGGCGTTCGCCGGCCGTTCGAATGCCGGCAAATCCAGCGCCATCAATGCCATCGCCGGACAGAAGGGCCTGGCGCGCGCCAGCAAGACCCCGGGGCGCACCCGGCTACTCAATTTTTTCACGCTCGATGACCGTCATCGGCTGGTCGACCTGCCCGGCTACGGCTATGCCGAAGTGGCGCGCGCCGAAAAGGAGCGCTGGCAGGAGGCGCTGGCCTATTACCTGGAGGAACGCCGGAGCCTGGCGGGACTGATCCTGGTCATGGACGCACGTCATCCACTCACCGACTTCGATATCCAACTCCTGGGCTGGGCGCAGCATACGGAGTTGCCGGTGCACGTGCTGCTCACCAAGGCCGACAAGCTCGCCAAGGGGGCGGCGGCGGCCCAGCTCAAGATCGTGCAGGCCGCGCTGCGCGCGCGCTTTCCGGGCAGCGACGTGCAATTGTTTTCGGCGGTGGATCGGCAGGGCGTGGACCCGGCGCGCGCGCGCATCGCCGAGTGGCTGAAGCTCCCTTCCCGACCGGCAAAAAAAAGCCCCGGAAACAAGGGGAAAGAGTCCGGGGCCCAGAAGAGGTCCCGGCATAGGGGCCGAGACCGTCCCCGCTCAGGGAGGAGGAGCGGGTAGGACGATTATCCAACCGTCCTGACCTCGTAGACTAGTGGTGTTTTAAAAAGTTCCGACCGCAGGTATTAAACCCTACAGAATCAGTGGGCTTGATCCCAGTTGTCGCCCTCCCCGATATCCACCACCAGCGGCAGCGACAGGCCGTGCGGCAACAATGGCGAGCGTCCGCCGACCTCGACCATGTAGCGCCGGATCGTGTCCTCGGCGCGCGCCAGCTCGGCCTCGGCGACCTCGAACACCAGTTCATCGTGCACCTGCATGATCATCTTCACGTCCGCGCCGCTCTCGCCCAGCCAGGCGTCGATCCGGGCCATGGCGAGCTTGATGAGATCGGCGGCCGTGCCCTGCATCGGCGCGTTGATGGCGGTGCGCTCGGCGTATTGGCGGCGCGCCTGATTGGCGGCGTTGATCTCCGGCAGGTGCAGGCGCCGGCCGAACACGGTCTCGACATAGCCGCGCGAGCGCGCCTGCTCGCGGGTGCGGTCCATGAACGCCTTCACCTGCGGGTAACGGGCGAAATACAGATCGATGTATTGCTGGGCGGCGGCGCGCTCGATGCGCAGCTGTTGGGCGAGTCCGAACGCCGACATGCCGTAGATCAACCCGAAGTTGATGGCCTTGGCGTTGCGGCGCAGGTCGTCGCTCACCTGCTCCGGCGGCACCCCGAACACTTCCGCGGCGGTGGCGCGGTGCACGTCGGCGCCGGACGCGAACGCCTTGAGCAGGCCGTCGTCCTGGCTCAGGTGCGCCATGATGCGCAACTCGACCTGCGAATAATCGGCCGACAAGATTTTATAGCCGCGCTCGGCCACGAACGCCTGGCGGATGCGCCGGCCCTCGGCGGTGCGCACCGGAATGTTCTGGAGGTTGGGGTCGGACGACGACAACCGCCCGGTCGCGGCCACCGCCTGATGATACGAGGTGTGCACCCGCCCGGTGCGGGGATTGATCATCTCCGGGAGCTTGTCGGCGTACGTCGACTTGAGCTTGGCGATGCCGCGGTGTTCGAGGATGATTTGCGGCAGCGGGTAATCGAGCGCCAGTTCCTGCAACACTTCCTCGGCGGTCGACGGCTGGCCCTTGGGGGTCTTCTTGAGCACCGGCAGCTTCAGCTTCTGATAGAGGATCTCCTGGATTTGCAGCGGCGACGCCAGGTTGAACGGCTGGCCGGCGAGGTCGTGGGCCTCGCGTTCCAGTTCCATCAGACGCTGCGCCAGTTCGCCGCCCTGGCGGCGCAGCATGTCGGCGTCGATCTTGACGCCGTGACGCTCGATGCGCGACAGGATCGGCACTAGCGGCATCTCGATCTCGCGGAACAGCCGTTCGAGCGCCGGCAGCTCCTGGATGCGCGGCCACAGGGCGGCGTGCAACCGCCAGGTGATGTCGGCGTCCTCGGCGGCGTAGTGGCTGGCCTGCTCGATCGGCACCTCCCGGAAATTGATCTGGCTCTTGCCCTTGCCGGCGACGTCCTCGTATTTGACGGTCTTGTGGCCCAGGTACTTGAGCGCCAGCGAATCCATGTCGTGGCGCGAGGCGGTCGAATCGAGCACGTACGATTCGAGCATGGTGTCGAACTCGATGCCGCGCAGTTCGATGGCGTAATTGGCCAGCACGCTCATGTCGTATTTGAGATTCTGCCCGACCTTCTTGCGGCGCGGGTCCTCCAGCAACGGCTTGAGCCGCGCCAGCACCGCGGCGCGATCGAGCTGGGGCGGCGCGCCCGGATAGTCGTGCGCGAGCGGCAGATACGCCCCCTCGCCGGCCCGGTCGGTGAACGACACGCCCACGAGCTCGGCGTTCATGACATTAATGGCGGTGGTCTCGGTGTCGAACGCGAACAGCGTGGCGCGCTCCAGGCGCGCCAGCCAGGCGGCGAGCGCGGCCTCATCCAGGATCGTGACGTAACCGGCAGCGCTTGACTCGGTCGGCACCGCCATAGGCGGCGGAGAATTGAGCCCACCCAATTGCGCCAGCCAGGATTTGAATTCCAGACGGCGGTACAGCTCGCGCAAGCGCGACTCGTCGGGCGGCTGGCGTTGGAGTTCGCGCGGCCCGACCGCGAGCGGCACATCGCATTTGATGGTCGCCAGCTGGCGCGAAAGCGGCAGATTCGCCAGCGCGGCGCGCAGGCTCTCGCCGGCCTTGCCGGGGATGTCGGCGGCGCGCGTCACGATGTCGTCGAGCGAGCCGAATTCATTGAGCCATTTCACCGCGGTCTTCGGGCCGACGCCCGGCACGCCCGGGATGTTGTCGGAACTGTCGCCGATCAGCGCCAGGTAGTCGACGATGCGTTCGGGCGGCACACCGAATTTCTCAACGACGCCGGCGCGATCGTAGCGCGCGTCCTTCATGGTATCGATGAGCGTCACCCCGGGGGTGACGAGCTGGGCCATGTCCTTGTCGCCGGTCGAGATGAGCGTGTCCAGGCCGGCGGCGCCGGCCTGCGCGGCCAGCGTGCCGATCACGTCGTCGGCCTCGACGCCCTCGATCATGATGAGCGGCAATCCTAAGGCGCGCACGATGGCGTGCAGCGGCTCGATCTGGCTCGCCAACTCGTCCGGCATCGGCGGGCGATGGGCCTTGTAGGCGGCGAACAGCTCGTCGCGAAAGGTCTTGCCCTTGGCGTCGAACACCACCGCGATGTACGCCGGGTCGTGATCGGCGATAAGCTTGCGCAGCATGTTGACGACGCCGTACACCGCGCCGGTCGGTTCGCCGCGCGAATTGCTCAGGCTCGGCAGGGCGTGGAACGCGCGGTACAAGTACGACGAGCCGTCGACCAATACCAGCGTTTCGGGTTTTTCGGCGGCAGCGGGAGGGGGGGTTTGCTTGGCCATGCGGGCGGGGTAGTCGCTGCCGGCTATTGTAATGGCGGAACACGGGATCGCCTACGACACGGCCGGAAAATTCCCGGACTCCGGCGAACGCCGGAGCGACAAGGAGCGTTAGGGAACCTCTGATTAACTCAGAGGTTCCCGTCCGGCCAGGAGGGCCGGGCATTTTTCAAACACACAAGTGTTTGAAAAAATGAAGCAAAACGAAAACCACGTTTTTCGTTTTGTGACGTACAGGATGTACTAATGCCGCGGGTGCAAGGATGCGCGGGAGCGGCCGTGTCTGAACAAGCCAGGGATGGACTTGTTCAGACCTTCCTTAGGCTTTCCGCAGCCGCCGAAGAAAAACCGTCATTTCCTTGGCCGCCTGCAGGTCGCCCTTTTCTTCGGCCGCGCGCAGGCCGTTTTCATACGCCTGGATGGCGTCGTCGGTACGGCCGGCCGCGGCCAGCGCCTGGCCGAGCAGTTTCCAGGCGGCCGAGTAGCGGGGGTCGTGGGCCAGCGCCCGGCGCAGCTGGTCGGCGGCGGCGTCGAACCGGCCGGCCTTGAGATATTCGTTGCCGAGTCCGTAACGCAGCAGCGCGTTGTCCTGGCCGGACGCCAATAACCGCTCCAGCGTTTCGATCAGCGCCACCGCCGACTTATTCGTCGTCCTTGTCGGCCTTGGGGGTTATGCCCAGGCCCTTGAGCTTGCGGTACAGATGGGTGCGCTCCATCTCGACCACCTGGGCGAGATCGCTGACATTGCCGCCGACCCGGCGCAAGTGGTGTTCGAGATAGGCCTTCTCGAAGCGATCGCGGGCGGCGCGCAACGGCATCTCGAACAGCGCCTCCGGATAGGCCTCGCTCTCGGCGTGCGACCCGCCGAGCGCCTGGGCGATCTCGTCCTCGCTCACCTCTTCGCCGCGATTGAGGATCAGCAGGCGTTGCACCAGGTTCTTGAGTTCGCGGGTGTTGCCCGGCCAGGAATAGTTGCGCAACAGGTTGAGCGCGCCGCTCGAGAATTTGCGGAACGGCAGGTGCTCGCCCTCGACCAGCCAGTCGAGATAATAATTCACCAGCTCCGGCACGTCCTCGCGGTGCTCGCGCAGGCTCGGCATGTGCAGCGGCACGACGTTCAGGCGATAGTACAAGTCCTCGCGAAACCGCCCTTCGGCCACGGCCTTTTTGAGATCCTGGCTGGTGACGGCGATCACCCGCAGGTCGGTCTCGACCGGCTCGCGTCCGCCGACGCGCAGGAAGCGCTTGTCCTCGAGCGCGCTCAGCAGCCGCGCCTGGGTGGCCAAATCGAGATCGGCGATTTCGTTCAACAACAGCGTGCCGCCGCTCGCCTGCTCGAAGCTGCCGGGATGGATCACCTCGCCTTGCTCGCTGCCGAACAGTTGCATGGCGATGTTCTGGGCCGGCACCGCCGCCAGGCTCATCTCCACGAACGGCCGCTGCCGGCGCGCGCTCAGGCTGTGCAGCATGCGCGCCGCGATCTCCTTGCCGCTGCCCGGCTCGCCGGTGATCAATACCCAGGCGTCGTGCTGGGCGATGCGTTCGATGTCGGCGCGCAGCGCCTGCATGTGCTTGCTCTTGCCGATCAGCACCGGCGCCGGCTCGACGCGCTGCCGGAGGCGCAGGTTCTCGCGGCGCAGGTGCTCGCTTTGCAGGGCGTGTTGCACCGTCACCAGGAGCTTGGCGGTGGACAGCGGCTTTTCGATGAAATCGTAGGCGCCGAGCCGGATCGCCTCGACCGCGGTCTCGACCGTGCCGTGGCCGGAGATCATCACCACAGGCGGCAGTTCGCCGCCGGCCTTGACCCACTCCTTCAGCAGGCTGATGCCGTCGGTGTCCGGCATCCAGATGTCGAGCAGCACCAGGTCGGGCCGGCGTTTTTTGAAGGCGGCGCGCGCGGCGGCGGCATTTTCGGCGGCCGCCACCTCGTAACCTTCGTCCTGCAGGATTTCCTGGACCAGCCGGCGGATATCCGGCTCGTCGTCGACCACCAGGATGTGATCGGAGGTCATGCGCTCTTTTCCTTGAGTTCCCCGGCCGGCTCGCCGGCCTGCGCCTCGGCGCCGGCCGGCAGGCGGATGGTGATGCAGGCGCCGCCGGTAGCGAGGTTTTCGGCGCGCAACTGGCCACCGTGCTCCTCGATCACCTTCTTGACGATCGCCAGCCCGACGCCGGTGCCCTTTTCCTTGGTGGTGACGTACGGCTCGAACAGCCGCTCGATGACCGAGGCCGCGAAGCCCGGGCCGTTGTCGCGCACCGTGAGCTCGATATAAACGCGTTCGTGCTCCTGCACGCGCCGCGTGTCTATATATAAGGTCGGTTGCTCGGTCATGGCGAGCGCGTCGGCGGCGTTCAGCACCAGATTGTGCATCACCTGCCGCAACCGCCCGGGATCGGCGCTGAGCGTCGGCAGGTCGGCATCGAGATCGAGCTGCATGCGCACCGGATTGTGCCGGCCCTTGTAGAGCTCGACCACGTCGCGGATCAGCAGATTGAGGTCGACCGTCTGGACCTGCATCGGCGCCGGCCGGGCATAGTCCGAGAACGCGTTGACCATGGCCTTGAGCGCCTCGACCTGCTGGACGATGGTGCGCGTGGCGCTGTCCAGGGTGTTGCGCTCGGCGTCCGGCAGCCGGTCCATGCACTTATGGCGAATGCGCTCGGCGGAAAGCTGGATCGGCGTGAGCGGATTCTTGATCTCGTGCGCCAGGCGCCGCGCCACCTCGCCCCAGGCAGCGTCGCGCTGCGCCTGGATGAGCGCGGTGACGTCGTCGAACACCACCACATAGCCGCCGTGCTTGCCGGTCAGGCCGGGCAGCAACGTGCCGCGCACGATCAACACCCGCCGGCCGGCCGGACCGAGCACGCTGATCTCGGCCTGCCATTCGCCGCGCCCCTGATTGAAGCCGGCTTCGATCGCCTCCACGAACGGCGCCAGCGCAGGGTAGGTGTCGGCGATCCAGACCAGCGACCGGCCGTCGCCGCGCCCCAGTTCGGTTCCCAGTATCTGATCGGCGGTGACGTTGTGGGTGCGCAGCCGCTGGCGGGCGTCGAACGACACCACCCCCGAGGAAAGATGGGTCAACACGGTCTCCAGATAGGTGCGCTGGGTCTCGGCCTCGAGCTGGCTGCGCTTCAGCTGGTTCTGGGCGCGGAACACGCGCCGCGTCATGTCGTTGAACGACGTCACCAGGATGCCGAGCTCGTCGTTGCCCGGCACCGGCAGTTGCTTGCGGTAATTGCCTTGCGCGACCGCCTGGGTGCCCTCGGCCAGATCGCGCAGCGGCGTGACCAGCCGGCGCGCCGAGAACATCGCCGCCCACACCGCGATCAGCAGGGTGAGCAGCGCCACCAGACTCAAGGTCAGGCTGAAGCCGAACTTGAGCGGTTCGCGCAGGTACACGAGCTTTTCGTATTCACCGAACGTGTCCTGCACGCTCTGCCCGAGCTTGCTGTAGCGCGCCGGCAGTTGTTGCAGCACCTGGAGGATGCGGACCGAGGCGCCGGCGGCGCGTGAGTGCACCGGCGCCAGCACCCGGATCTGCAGGCCGCTCTTGCCGGCCGGGTCGATGGCGGCGTGCATCAACCCCTGGCGCACCTGCGCCAGCAGCGTCTCGCTCGGGCGGTCCGGCACCAGGCTGCGCGCACCGAGCGCCGCCGGGCCGCTGGAGGCGATGATCTTGCCGTCGGCAGCGAACAACGTGACCTCGGAGAGGCCGTAGTGATCCTGCAACTCGCTCAGGGCCGCGACCAGGCCCTTGTCCGGGCGGTCCTCGAGTTCCAGCGCCATGCCGCGGGTCTTCTGGGCGAGATCGTCCTTGACGGCGTCGAGCGACGCGCGCCCGAGGGTCATGGCGTCGTTCAGCGCCTGCTCGATGCGCACGTCGAACCAGGTGTCGATGCCCTTGTGGAGCGCCTGGATCGAAAAGAAATACACCACCGCCACCGGCAGCACCGCCAGCAGCACGAACATGCCGAGCAGCCGCAGCGTCAGGCGCGAGCCCATCACCCGCGCCCGGTACTGGGCCACCAGCCGGTAGACGTTGACCAGAATGAGCGTGAGCAGCAGCACCAGGCCGAGCACGTTGATGACCAGCAGCGAGGCGTACAGATGGCCGAACATCTCGGAGTTCTGCAGCGCGGCGCCGAGCATGTACAGCGCCATCACCAGCAGCAGCGACAGCACCGCCAGCGGTTTGACGCCGGTGACGTAGCGGTTCAGCGTTGCACTATCCACGTAGTCCATCCGCTGTTGAGATGCCAGGACGGCGAGGTATAGGCGACCGGCCGCAGCACCGACGGCAATGCCTCGAGGTCGAGGAATACCCGCACCTCCAGGGAATAATCGCCGTCGTTGGAAATATTCTTCTTCTTGCCGAGCGGCAAGCTGGCCTCCTGCAAGGTGCCGATATGGCGCAGCGCCGACGCCAGCGAATCGAAACTGGCCAGATCGTACACGTCCGGATGCAGGCCGCTTACCAGATACTGGTTCGAGAGCGCGTGGTACTGGATGCGCCGGCGCAACACCCAGTCGGCGACGCGTTTGTCCCACATCAGCGTGCGGCGGCGGATCAACTGCACCTCGATGTTCACATCCAGCGGGATGCCCTTGGCGAGCGCCTCCTCGGTCTTGGGCGTGAGCGCCAGTTCGATGCGGGTGTCGAGCAGCAACGCCTCCTCGGTGAACTGTGCCTGCACGTCCTGCACCAGGAAATCCGCGTGCGCCGTCGCCGCGCTGAGCGTTAACAGAAGTCCGAGCAGGCGCGCGCGCCGCGCGGCGGACGGACGGACGCTATGATCGTTTTTGCAGGCAGGCATAATAGAAACCATCCAGCTCGTGTTCGCCAGGCAACAGTTGCACCCCGATCGGGCGCGCGTGACCGAGGTCCGCGGCGAGCGCTACCGGCACGGCATCGGCATGCTCGACCAAAAAACGCGCGACTGGATCGTCGTTTTCCTCGGGCAGGATCGAACAGGTGACATAGAGAAGCTTACCCCCGGGCGCGAGCAAGGGCCATAGCCCGGCCAGCAACCGCGCCTGGCCGCACGCCAGTCGTTCGAGGTCGCCGGGCCGGCGGTGCAGCTTGATATCGGGGTGGCGACGGATCACGCCGCTTCCCGAGCAGGGCGCGTCCAGCAGGATGCGCTGAAACGACCGGCCGTCCCACCAGCCGGCGGGTTCGGCGGCGTCGGCCGCGATCACCTCGGCGGCGAGGTGCAGGCGCCGCAGGTTCTGGCGCAGGCGTTCGAGACGCGCGCCATCGCGATCGACCGCGACCAGCTCGACCGCGGCGCGCTCCAGCACATGACAGGCCTTGCCGCCGGGCGCGGCGCAGGCGTCCAGCACGCGCTCGCCGGGGCGCGCATCGAGCCAGACGGCGGCCAGTTGCGCGGCGCCGTCCTGCACTGACACTTCGCCGGCGGCGAATCCCGGCAGGTCGGTCACGGCGCAGGGCGTGGCGAGCGTGAGCGCGCTGTCGATACCCGCGTGCGGCCTGGCCGCCAGGCCGGCGGCGGTCAATTTTTCGAGATAGTCCGCGCGCGCCAGTTTGCTCAGGTTCACGCGCAGCGTCAGCGGCGGACGTTCATTGTTGGCGGCGAGAATCGCCTGCCAGTGTTGCGGCCAGGCCTGCTGGAGGCGCGCCAGCAGCCACGCCG
>JACREH010000064.1 GCA_016218345.1 Gammaproteobacteria bacterium
CCAGCCGCCCGCCGGGCTTCACCAGCGTGGCCGCGGCCGCGAGGATTTTGGTCTGGTCGGCGGCGAGCGCGGCGAGATCGACGGCCCGCCACTTGATGTCCGGGTTGCGCCGGAGCGTGCCGGTGCCGGAGCAGGGGGCGTCGACCAGCACGCGGTCGATCTTGCCGGCCAGCCGCCGGACGCGCTCGTCGGTTTCGTGGGCGATCGCCACGGCCCGGACGTTTTGCAGGCCGGAACGTTTCAGCCGCGGCTTGAGTTTCTCCAGGCGCTTGGCCGAGATATCGAAGGCGTACACGGTTCCGGTGTTGGCCATGAGCGCGCCGAGATGCAGGGTCTTGCCGCCGGCGCCGGCGCAGAAATCGACCGCCATTTCCTGACGTTTCGGTTCGAGCAACAGCGTCAACAGCTGGCTGCCTTCGTCCTGGATCTCGAACCAGCCGTCCTTGAAGCTGCCGGTGTTAAACAGCGGCGTGCGTTCCCGGCGGCGCAGGCCGACCGGCGAGTACGGCGTGGGTTCGCAGGGGAATCCTTCTTCGGCCAGGCGTGCCTGCACCCGGGCACGGTCGGCCTTCAGGGTATTGACGCGCAGATCGACCGGCGCCGGCCGGGCGAGCGCCTCGGCGAGTTCCAGCGTCTCGGCCTCGCCGAATTGCGCGCATAGCCGCTCGGCCAGCCAGTCGGGCAGATTGGTTCGGACGTTGAACGCCAGGCTGTCCGGGTCGAGCGTGCGCGCCCGGCCGGCGAGCGCCACGCCATCGCCGCGATAGCCGCCCGCCGCCAAGGCGCGTGCGCTCAACCCCTGGGTGAGCAGGTAGGCCGCGACGATGTCGTGCGGATCGGGCCGTTCGCCGCCGGCGATGTGCTCCAGCACCCGCCGTCGGCGCAGGCAGGCATAGACCATCTCGGCCACCGCCCCGCGGTCGCGCACGCCCATCTCGCGGTGCGCGCGGAAATAGCTTTCCATCTGCTTGTCGGCCGGAAGGGTGCCGGTGAGGATAGCATTGAGCAGCTCGGCGGCCGGTTGGAGATAGATGGGCTTCGACATGAATATTCAAATCACAGGAAAAAAAGAAACTCGTTAGCCGCAGATGAACACAGATAAACACAAACCGAACGACTGGCCAAGAATGATTTGGTTTTCAACTATCCGCGTGTATTTGCGTTCATCTGCGGCTAAAGTATTTATTTTCCATATCGCTTCAGCAAATCCTGATACGCGTCGATGCGCCGGTCGCGGAAGAACGGCCAGATGCGCCGCACGTCCTCGGAGCGTTGGCGGCCGATCTCTCCGACCAGCACGGCCGGCGCGTCGTCCGGCGCCTGCGCGAGGATCTCGCCCTGCGGGCCGGCGATGAAACTTGACCCCCAGAACTGAATGCCAGGGCCGTGGCCGCTCGGGTCAGGCTCCAGGCCGACGCGGTTGCCCACCACCACCGGCAGGCCGTTGGCGACCGCGTGGGCGCGCTGGATGGTGAGCCAGGCGTCGTGCTGGCGGTGCTTTTCGGCGGCGTCGTCGCGCGGATCCCAGCCGATGGCGGTCGGATAGAGCAGCAGCTCCGCGCCGTGCAGCGCCATGAGGCGCGCCGCCTCCGGGTACCACTGGTCCCAGCACACCAATACACCCAGACGGCCGACAGAGGTGTCGATCGGCGCGAAGCCCTGATCGCCGGGGGTGAAGTAGAATTTTTCGTGAAAGCCCGGATCGTCCGGGATGTGCATCTTGCGGTACTGGCCGGCGAGCCGGCCGTCGCTGTCCAGGACCACAGCGGTATTGTGGTACACGCCCGGCGCGCGCCGCTCGAAGACCGAACCGACAATGACCACGTCGAGTTCCTTGGCGAGCCGGCTTAAGACGTCGCAGGTCGGACCGGGAATGGCCTCGGCCAGGTCGAAGCGCCGGGTATCTTCGGTCTGGCAGAAATACACGCCGGTGTGCAGTTCCTGGAGCAGCACCAGCCGCGCCCCCTGGGCGGCGGCCGCGCGCACGCCGGCGATCGACGCCGTCAGGTTGGCCGTCCGGTCTTCGCCACAGGCCTGCTGCACCAGCCCGACAGTGAGGGTGGAGTTCATGGCGCAATGGTAGCACGCGAGCATGCCCCGTGTTCACGGCGTGCTTGCGGTTTCGCCGATCGGACCGAGGCGAGGACCGCGCGCTAGGGACGGCGTGCTTGCGGTTTTGAGCAGGTTTTTTTATCGTTACCGTTTCGCCATCAACCTAGAGGAGAAGCATCATGAAACGTTCGTTTGCATTGGCCGCCGCGCTGTTGCTCGTCGCCCCCGCCGCTCTCGCCTATCAGGTGACCGGACCGGTGGTCGAGGTCACCGATACCAAGATCGTCGTGGACAAGGATGGAGAGAAGCATGAGATGGCTGTCACCAAGGACACCAAGGGCGCCGGCAAGGTGAAGAAGGGCGACAAGGTGACGGTGCAGTACAAGATGACCGCGACCAGCATCGAGGTCAAGGACGCCAAGCCCGATGCCGGAACCAAGGGCGGGAAAGAGGCGCCGGCCAAAAAATAATTCAGTTTGAGGTAAACCCCCCCGGCTCCGCCGGGGCGGTTTACCGAGGTTCAGACCTATGCGACGTTCGCCAAATAAATATTTCCCTCCCCCTGGAAGGGGGAGGGCGAGGGAGGAGGTGCCGCCATTACCGCCGGCACGAGCGATGAGAATGCCCACCCCCATCCCCGCCTTCCCCCTTGAAGGGGGAAGGAGAAAAAAAGTTGGCCGCCTTCAGGCGGCGCACGGTGCTATTCGCGCCTTCGACGACTGCGTGGATGCACGACTCCAAGGATGGAGGAGGTAGAGCGGCGTCGGGAATCAAAGCCGAGGAGGTAGAGCAACGCCGGGAGCAGTTGCCGAGGCGCTCACAAAACAAGCCCCCGGCTTTGCCGGGGGTCAGTCAACTTTCTGAAAGCACGCCCATCGGCAACTGCATGGTCACGCAGTGCAGGCTGCCGTATTGGTAAATCAGCGGCAGGCAATCGATCGCGACGATCTCGCGGTCTGGAAAGCATTCCTTTAGCCGTGCGAGCGCAATCCCATCGGCCGGGTCGTCGTAGGTCGGGGCCAGCACCGCGCCGTTGATAACCAGAAAATTCGCATAGGTCGCCGGCAGGCGCTCGCCGTCCTCGTTGGTTTTGGCGCGCGGCCAGGGCAACGCCACCAGCCGATAGGGCGTGCCGTCAGCGGCGCGAAATTTTCGCAGCTCCTGTTCCATTGCCGCCAATTCCGCGTAGTGCTCGTCGGCCGGATCGTCGCAGGCGACGTAGGCGATGGTGCGGGCGTCGCAAAACCGCGCCAGGGTGTCGATGTGGCTGTCGGTGTCGTCGCCGGCCAGATAGCCGCGGTCCAGCCACAGAATCCGGTTCAGCCCGAGCAATTCCTTGAGCGACGCCTCCAGCCGCTCGCGCCCGATCGCGGGGTTGCGGGTGGTGCTGAGCAGACAACGGCTGGTGGTGAGCAGCGTGCCGGATCCGTCGACCTCGATCGAACCGCCCTCCAGCACCAGGTCGACGGTTTGCAATGGCGTGGCGCCGAAGGCGCCGCTCTCGTACAGGCGGCGGGTGACGGCGTCGTCGAGATCGCAGGGGTATTTGCCGCCCCAGCCGTTGAATCTGAAATCGAGCAAGGTCGGTTCGTTCCGGCACAACACCGTGATCGGCCCGTGATCGCGCGCCCAAGTGTCGTTCGAGGCGACCACGCGCAGAATCGCCCGCGATAATTCCACGCCAGCGGCGCGCAGCCGGCCTGCCACGTGCTGGCGGTGGGCGTCGTCGTAACAACCAATCAGCACGTGCTCGCGCAGGCTTACAGCGCGCGCGATCGCGACGAATACCGGTTCGACCGTCGCCAGGCGCGCGGCCCAATCGCCGTGGGGGTGCGGCCAGGTGAGCATCACGCCGCTTTGCGGCGACCATTCCGGCGGCAGGTATTGGCGGCAGGGCGGGGCGTCGGCGGATGGGCGTGGTGGGGTCATGCGGGAAAATTGTCAGAAACTGTATGGGAATTTTGGGGAATGATAGCCCGGCTTCGCGCCCTCGCCAAGGCGCGTAACATAACAGCCGCAAAAAGTTTGCATCGCGACGGCGGTGGTCTACGCTTTAAAGTGGAGAGCGGTAACCATCGCCGGTGTCTGACGCGCCGCCTGCGGTGAAACAAATATTAAACGGCGTATCGCCAAATCGTTGGCAAGAGGCTGACCATGCGTAAATTCGTTGTTTCCGATGCCCACGGCGTCACCGCCAACGGCACGAAAATCGAAGCCGGCAAATACACTCATACGGTCGGGGCGTCGAACGATGTCTATTCGCACGTCGCCAGGCTGTGTGCCGATTCGCCGCTGCTCGCGGCCCTGCAGAATCCATCCAACAGCACGGATGCCGGGAAGCGCCTGTTCCAGGTCGATCAGTGGGAGGTGTCGGTGACGAGCGACCAGCCGCGCGCCTACACCGTGATCAAGGAGGTTCCCTTCCAGGACGTCGGCCTGCAACAAAAACTGGTGTTTGCCATCCTGGCGCTCGGCGAAGTCTACGGCGACCCCCTATATGTAAAATGGTCCAACGCCTGGGTGTCGGGCGCCGATCGCGGTGCGAACGCCGCACATGTCATCGAGCAGGCGGCGCTCAAGGAGATCGCCGCCGCCGACACCCTGGAAGCGCTCCAGGCGCACGGCGATATTTCGCAAAAGGACTTGCAGGCCACCGGGGAAAAGGCTAATTATGCCAAGCGCGTCATCGCCGTGACGCGCGCGGCGCAACTCTCCGTCAACGACGATCCGGCCACGCAAGCGGAGGTGGCCAAGCTGGCGGCCATGGCCACGGCCGGCTTGAGCCAGGCCGGCAAGCGAGTCGATCTCAGTGCGGTCGCCGAGCGCGCGATCAAGGCCACGGCCGGCGCATAGCCCGGCGTTTCGATGCACTTCTATCCCGGCTGCCGGGGTTACGGTCTCTGCAACTAAGGAAGCTCTGAATAAGTCCTCCGTTCGTGCTGAGCCTGTCGAAGCACGAACGGAAGCGGGCACGAAATCACTGAGCTTGTATGGAACGTCCTTTTTAAACGGAGAGCGGTTCGAGATTCGCCGGCGATTTCCGGCGCGGTCAGCGGGATAAATTCGAAGACGCAGTTCTACGCTCAGTTGGGAAGAGGTCAGGCATGCGTAAATTCGTCATCACCGACGCGCTGGGCGTGGCCGCCAACGGCAAGCGAGTCGCGGTCGGCAAGATCACCCACAGGATAGGCGCGCCGAACGACATCTATTTTCACACCGCCGCGTTGTGCTCGGACTCCCCGTTGCTCGCCGCCCTGCAAAATCCGTCTTACACCGCCAGTCCCGGGCAGCGCCTGTTCGAGATCCATCAATGGGAGGGGTTGACAGACACCGATCCGCCGCACGTTTACACCGTGGTCAAGGAACTGCCCTTGCCGGAAGTCACCCCCGTGCAAAAATTGGCGTTCGCCATCCTTGCGCTGGCCGAGGTCTACCACGAACCCAGGTATCGGAAATGGGCCGACAAATGGCTCTCGGGCGCGGACCGTGGCCCGATCCCCGCGTACGAGATCGAGCAGGGCGCCGTCCAGCGGGTCGAGTCGGCCGAGACCCTGACGGACCTCGAGGCGTTCGGCTATGTTTCCGAAGAGGACCGGCATGTCACGGAAAAAAAAGCCGACGACGCCCGGCGCGTCGGCGCCGTGGCGCGCGCGTCGATACTCTTCGCCAGCGGCGATCCAACCGCTCACTCCGAGGTGGCCAAGTTGCTGGTACAGGCCACGGTCGGCCTGAGCCATGCCGGCAAACCGCTCGATCTCTGCGCGGTCGCCGAGCGGGCCGTCCAGGCCGTGGCTGGCCTGCGAACCAGCGATTCGTTATAATTCAATTCGGCGCTCCGAGCGGCGCGCTCCGGCGCCGCGTTTGACCTGAACTCCCAACTGTATTTGAATGAGCGGCCATTTCGGCCTTGCAGGGGATTTCCATGTCGTTGATTCGTCCGTTTCCCGGGTTGCGTCCGACTGCGGC
>JACREH010000065.1 GCA_016218345.1 Gammaproteobacteria bacterium
TTCCCTAGCGATTCGGCCGCCGCCGCGCCGCGGCCGTCACCTTTTTTGCGCGCCGCGCGTTGATAACCGGTAACGTCAACACTCGCTCTGCCGTCCGGCCCGAGGTGTACGCATGACCCGCCTTATTACCCTGTTCTTCCTCCTGGCTTTCGGGCCGGTGTCCGCGGCCGTGTCCGCCGCCGACCTGGGCGAAGCACGCGTCAGCCTGTTGGACGGCGACGTGCAGGTCAAGATTCAGGAGAGCGGCGAGTGGGCGGCCGCCGCCATCAACATGCCGGTGGTGAGCGGCGACCGGCTGTGGGTGCCGGCGCGCGCGCGGGTCGAATTGCAACTGCGCGACGGCAGCTATCTGCGCCTCGACGAACAGTCGGCGCTGGAGATTCTCACGCTCGAACCCGATTCCCATCAGTTCTATCTCACCGCCGGGCGCGCGTACGTGAATTTCAAGGGCCGGCGCGATCATTTTCTGCAACTCGACACTCCGGTTGCGGCGCTGCGTGCCTATGACGCGGTCGTGTTCCGCGTCGATGTCGCCGCCGACGGCGAGAGCCGGGTCACCGTCGTCAAGGGCGTGCTCGAGGCCGAGAACCGCTGGGAGCGCCGGCGCCTGACCGCCGGCAAGACGCTGCGGTTGTACGCCGACGCCCGCCCGGAACAGACGGCGGCCGGTGTTCCCGACGACTGGGAGCGCTGGAACCGCGCCCGCGACAGCTACCTCTACGAGCGCCGCGTAAGCGCCCGCTATCTGCCGGACGAACTCGAAACCTACGCGGCCGATTTCGACGCGCAAGGCCGTTGGGTGGACACCAGCGATTACGGATACGTGTGGATACCGTCGGCGTATATTTCGGTCGGCTGGGCGCCGTACCGCGATGGACGCTGGGTGTGGATCGGCGGCGATTACGTGTGGATCGGCTATGAGCCCTGGGGTTGGGCGCCGTATCACTACGGACGCTGGGCATACGTCGCGCACCACGGCTGGTGCTGGGTACCGCCGCGGCGCGGCGCGGTCTACTGGGGTCCGGGTTACGTCGGCTGGGTGCATACCCATCCGTACGTCGGCTGGGTGCCGCTCGCGCCCGGTGAAATCTATTACGGCTACGGTCACTACGGCCCGCACAGCGTCAACCTGCTGCACGCCGACGTCCGCAAGACCGCGGTCACGCAGCGCTATAAAAATATCCAGGTCGGCGGCGGTGTCACGGTCTGGCATCACGACACCTTTCTGACCGGTCGCGCGGTGGACTTGCGCCTCAAGGAAAACCCGTTCTTAACCCACCCGCCGCATCCCGGCCGGCCGGAGATCAAGCCGGAGCGCGCCACCCTCCGGCCGATCGTGCGCGACGTCCCGCGCGAGCAATTGCCGCCGTCCGGGATACGCGAGCTGTCGGTGCGCGAGCTGAAGGAAAGCCGGCCGCTGGTGCGCGACCGCTCGCAGCCGGTGTTGAAGGGCGAGGCGCGCGAGCGCAGCGCGCCGGTCGCGCCGCGCGCACCGGCCGTTATTCAAAAGCCGCCGGAACAGCGCCCGGGCGGCGGAGAACCGAAACCGCTGCGTCCGTTTGTCGCCCCGCCGGCCGACGCCGCGAAACCGCGCGAGCCGAAAACGCTTGCGCCGCCGCCCGAGCGCGAACTGCGTTCCGCGCCGGTCGAGCGCCGCCCCGAAACCGTTCGCGAGGTGCCGCCACCGAAAGCGCCGCGCGCGGTCGAGCCGCGGCCCGCGCCCGCGCCGTCGGTCGCACCGCCGCGCGAGTGGCGCGCGCCGCCGCAGCAACCGCCACCCGCGCCGACTGAAAAACGGCTGGTTGTGCCGGAGCGCCCGCCCGAGATCAGGAAACCGCCGGAGGCCCCGGCCGGCGAGTCGGCGCCGCGCAAGGCCGCGCCGGTTCAGACGCCCAGAAAGGAAGCACCGCCACGCGACGATCAGGAGCGCGCCAACGAGGGTGTGAAAATCCGCTGACTGTGTGCGTATCGCTCAGGCGGCCGCGACTCGCGGCGCATCAATCTTCGAGGTAGGTGTAGCCGTCCAGGCCTTCCTGGATTTCCTTGAGATAGGCCTTGCGGGTCGCGGAATCGAGCTCCTTCACCGCGGCGATTTTCTCGCGGAAGGCGCCGAGCAGGTCCTCGGCGTCGAAATGCACGAAGCGCAACACCGAGCCGACGGTGTCGCCGCGCCGTGCCTGGGTGAGCCGGTAACCGCCGTCCGCGGTCGGCTCGACGTGCACCGAGTCGGTGTCGCCGAACAGGTTGTGCATGTCGCCCAGAATCTCCTGATAGGCGCCGACCATGAAAATGCCGAGCAGGTAGGGCTCGCCGGGTGTCGGCGCGTGCAGCGGCAGGGTGGTCTCGACGCCCTCGCCGTCCACGTACAGGTCGATGCGCCCGTCCGAGTCGCAGGTGATGTCCTGCAGCACCGCCCGGCGGTCGGGGCGTTCGTCCAGACGGTTGAGCGGCAGCACCGGGAAGATCTGATCGATCGCCCAGTGATCGGGCATGGACTGGAACAACGAGAAGTTGCAGAAATATTTGTCGGCGAGTTTCTCGTTCAGCGCGTCCAGCGCCTCGCGGTGGGCGCGGGTGCCGGGCTGGAGTTTGGCGCGCACCGCGCGGCAGGTGGCGAAATACAGCTGCTCGGCGCGCGCCCGCTGGGCGAGCGTCAGCAGGCCGTGGGCGAACATGCCCTGGGCCTGTTCGAGGCCGCGCACCGCGTCGTGCCAGGCCTCGAGCGTCGGCTGGTTCGCCAGGTTTTGCAGCCCGTGCCACAGATCCTGAATGACCTGCGGCTCGTCGGCCCCGGCCGCCGCCGGCGTCGCGCCCGGCGCCTGCTCGACGTCGGTGACGTTGGTGATGAGCACCGCGTGGTGCGCGGTCATGGCGCGCCCGGATTCGGTGACGATGTCCGGGTGCGGCAGTTGGCACTCGTCGCAGATTTCCTTGAGCGCGTGCACGATGTTGTGGGCGTATTCCGCGACGCTGTAATTCATCGAGCAAAACGAGCGCGAGCGCGTGCCCTCGTAGTCCACGCCCAGGCCGCCGCCGACGTTCACGGTCGCGACCGGCGCGCCGGCGGCGCGCAGCGCCGCGTAGTAGCGCACCGCCTCGCGCATGCCGGTCTGGATGTCCTGGATGTTGGCGATCTGCGAGCCCATGTGGAAATGCATCATGCACAGGGCGTCGAGCCGGTTTGCGGCGCGCAGCCGTTCGACGACGCCCAGCACCTCGTCGGCCGACAGCCCGAACTTGGATTTTTCGCCGCCGGTGTTCTGCCACTTGCCGGCGCCGAGCGAGGCCAGGCGCACGCGCACCCCGAGCAGCGGTGCGATGCCGAGCGCCTTGCTTTCCTGCAAGACCAGTTCGAGTTCGGAGAGCTTCTCGACCACGATGTGCACACGCAGCCCCAAGCGTGTGCCGAGCAGCGCCAGGCGGATGTATTCGCGGTCCTTGTAACCGTTGCACACCACGGTCCCGCCGGTGCGCGAGCGCGCCAGCACCGCCAGCAGCTCCGGCTTGGATCCGGCCTCCAGACCGATGCGTTCGCCGCCGTGCGCGAGCATGGCGTCCACCACGCTGCGTTGCTGGTTGACCTTGATCGGGTAGACGGCGGTGTAGCGGCCCCGAAAACCATCGGCCTGCATGGCCGTGCCGAAAGCGTCGCACAACTCGTCGATTCGATGGTGCAGGATGCCCGAGAACCGCACCAGCACCGGCAGGGTCAATCCTTGGCCGGCGAATTCCTGGGTCAGCGCATACAGGTCCACGCCGGGGTGCTCGCTACGCGGGTCGGGGCGCGCCAGCACATGGCCGTGTTCGTTTATGTCGAAGTAGCCATTGCCCCAGTGGGCGATGTTGTAGGTGTCGCGGGCGTTCTGAAGTGTCCAAGTCATGGCGGGGAAGTATCAAGTAGCGAGTAGCAAGTAGCAAGTAGCAAGTAGCAAGGGGTGAACGGACCGGATACAATCTGGCCACTTTCCGTTCGCCACTTTTTCGCCATGTCACTCGACCACAGCTGGTACACCGAAGAATGGGCCGGTCAGGGCTCGGCCATCTCCCTCAAGACCGTAAAGAAGCTGCACGACGAGCAGAGCGCCTACCAGCGCATCGAGATCTACCAGACCGAAACCTTCGGCACGCTCATGACCCTCGACGGCCTGGTGATGGTCACCGACCGCGACAATTTCATTTATCACGAGATGATGTCGCACCCGGCGCTGTTCACCCACGCCGCCCCCAGGCGCGTGCTGATCGTCGGCGGCGGCGACTGCGGCACCTTGCGCGAGGTGCTCAAGCACCCGGGCGTCGAGCTGGCCGAGCAGGTCGAGCTCGACGAGCGCGTGACGCGCGTGGCGGAAATGTTTTTCCCGGCGCTGTGCGAGTCCAACAACGACCCGCGCGCGCGCCTGCGCTTCACCGACGGCATTAAATGGGTGGCCGACGCCGCGCCCGCCAGTTACGACGTCATCATCGTCGATTCCACCGATCCGGTCGGGCCGGCGGCCGGCCTGTTCTCGGCCGAGTTCTACGCCAATTGCCGCCGGGCGCTGGCCCCGGGCGGCATCGTCGCCGGCCAAAGCGAATCGCCGTTGTTTCACGCTCCGCTCATCCGGTCGATGCACACGGCGCTGCGCACCGCCGGCTTCACGGACGCCGCGACCTTCAATTTCCCGCAGTGCACCTATCCGTCCGGCTGGTGGAGCGCCACGCTCGCGAGCAAGGACGGCAGCCTCGCGACCTTCCGGCGCGAGGCCGCGGCTGCCAGGCCGTTCGCCACGCGCTACTACAATCCCGCCATCCACGCCGCCGCCACGGCCGCGCCCGAGTTCCTGCGCCAGACGCTGGGGTGATCGCGCCCGCGCCCGGTGTTTCCGGGTGTTTTCCCGGCAGTCCGCGCCGGCCGGCGACCGACCCCGTGAATCGGCGCCGAGACCCTGCCGCGCGGGGGGCGCCGCCCGTCGAACCGCCCCGGTAATTATGGAAAACCCCGGGGCCGCGTTATATCCTTGGCCGTGACGAATACAATGGAACAGGGAGAATGAAATGCGAAGAACCGGTCTGATCGTTGTGGTGTTGTTGATTCTGGTGGGCGCCCTCGCCGGCCTGCCGTACTGGTTCGGCATGCAGGCCGAGACCGCTTACAACGAGGTGGTGCAACGCATCACCAAGGCCAAGGACGGCGAGGTCAGCATCGGCCAGTCGCAGTACGAACGCGGCTGGTTCAGTTCCACCGCCGAGATGACCCTGACCTCGAACAGCCTTCCGATCAGCGTCGCCATCGTCAGCAAAATCCATCACGGGCCGTTTCCGCAGATCGAGGAGCTGTCGTTCGAGCCGATGATGGCGTTCATCAAGAGCCAGGCCAGCATCCCGGATTTCAAGACCCTGCCGCCGATCGACGGCCGGACCGCGATCGCCTTCGACGGCGCCAGCCGCACCCAGGTGACGCTGCCGGCCCACAAGACCCCGTGGGGCGACGTGGAGTGGAAGCCGATCACGGGCGAGATCGCGATCAGTGCCGATCGCAAGAAAAGCAAATCCAGCTTTCTGGTGCCGGAGATCAGCATGACCACGCCGTTCGGCAAACCGACGATCACCAAGCTGGCGATCACTGTCGACGAGCACGAGCACGCCTCCGGGGCGAGCCTGGTCGATTTCAACCTGACCGTCGACAAGCTCGGCATGGGCGGCGACAACCCCGGCAGCGGCATGGACGGTCTGCGCGTGGCGGTGAAGAACGACATCGGCAGCGGCAATCTGCTCGCCATCAATTTCAACACCGAGGTGCGCGCGTTCCGCGACGGCGACGTAAGCCACGGCCCGGGCGCGTTGGCCGTGCAGTTGCGCAAGCTCGACATGGCCGCGCTCTCGGCCTATCAAACCCAGATGCGCGAACTCAAGAAACAGAAGAACCCGGAAAAAACCGGCATGGCCTCGATGGGCAAGTTCATGGAGCTGCTGGCGAACCTGGCCAAGAAGGCGCCCGAGTTCGAGCTCAGCAAATTCAGCCTCAAGACCGGCGGCGGCGAGATCACCGGCAAGGCCAAGTTCGTGCTGAACGGCACCGATCTGAATCTGGTCGAAAACCCGGCGTTGTTCGTCACCGCCCTGCAAGGCGACGCCGAGTTCAAGCTGCCGGCCGGGGTGGTGAAGCAGCGGGCCGAGAAGGCCATCCGCACCCGTCTCGAGACCTACAAGCTCGAAGGCAAGCTCACCGCCGCCGAGGCCGAAAAGCTCACGCCCGAGCGCATGACGGCGATTGTCGAACAGGCCCTGCCCAAGGAAATGCAGGCGACCGCCGAGGGGTTGTGGCTGGTGCCCGACGAAGCGGATTACAAGTTCACCTTGGCGTTCCAGCAGGGTCAGTTGACCGTCAACGGCAAGCCGTTCGACAAGCCGTTGCGCCTGCCGAATTGAATTAAGGGAAGCTCTAAAAAATTGCTGCTCATGGCGGAAAACTGCTCCTGCGTTTTCCGCACTTCCGCCCTCCATGGATGGAGTAATGCCGCGTGAGGGCAGGAGCCCGAAGCGGCCGCCATTCCTGGCGGGCGTAGGTTGGGTCAAGCCGCGCCTGCGGCGGACCCAACAAAATCATACTGATCGGCAGGTTTCGCTTTGCCGTGCAGGATGCACAAATGCCGCGAGCGCATGGATGCGCAAGAGCGGCCGCTCCACCCACCCCACATTTGAAAATTATCTAGATGTTCCCTTAAGCACGTCCCGTGCAGCTCCCGTTCCCGGGCGCACTACGTTCCTGTAGGGCGAAAAAAAGCGGGCGCCAGAGGCGCCCGCGAAAACTACATCACTGCGGAGGTTAATTCTTCGATCAGCTGTTGTAGGCCTTCTCGCCGTGCGAGGCCAGGTCCAGACCTTCGCGTTCGGCTTCTTCGCTGACACGCAGGCCCATGACCAAGTCGATGCCCTTGAACAGCACGAAGCTCACCACGCCCGACCAGACCACGGCCGTGCCCACGCCCCACAACTGGCTGATGATCTGGGCATTGGCGTCGAACGCGCCGACGGCGTTGGTGGCGTAGTCGAACACGCCGGTGCCGCCGAACTTCGGGTTCACCAGGATGCCGGTGCCGATCGCACCGATGACGCCGCCCACGGCGTGCACGCCGAACACATCCAGCGAGTCGTCGTAGCCGAGCGCACGCTTCAGGCCGGTCACCGCCCACAGGCAGACCACGCCGGCAACGGCGCCGAGCACGATCGCGCCCATCGGGCCGACGAAGCCGGCGGCCGGAGTGATCGCCACCAGGCCGGCGACCGCGCCGGAGGCCGCGCCCAGCAGGCTCGGCTTACTCTTGAACATCCACTCGGTGAACATCCAGGCGAGCGCCGCGGCCGCGGTCGCGACCGTGGTGTTCACCATGGCCAGCACCGCCGTGCCGGTGGCTTCGAGGTTGGAGCCGGCGTTGAAGCCGAACCAGCCGACCCACAGCAGCGAGGCGCCGATCATGGTCATGGTCAGGCTGTGCGGGGGCATCGCGGTCTTGGGGAAACCGAGACGCTTGCCCAGCACCAGCGCGCCCATGAGCGCCGCCATACCGGCGTTGATGTGCACCACGGTGCCGCCGGCGAAGTCGAGCGCGCCCTTGCCGAACAGGAAGCCGGACGGATCGCCGAACGCGCTCGGCCCGCCCCAGAACCACACCATGTGCGCCATCGGCAGGTAGGAGAGCGTGAACCACAGTACGCTGAATATCAGCAGCGCCGAGAACTTCACGCGCTCGGCCAGGCCGCCGACGATCAGCGCGGTGGTGATGGCGGCGAAGGTCAGCTGGAACACCATGAACACCATCTCCGGAATGACCACGCCCTTGCTGAAGGTTTCGACCACCGAGTCTGGGGTCAGGCCCTTCAGGAACAACCGGTCGAGGCCGCCGATGAAGTTGTTCCAACCGCCGCCGGCGGTGAACGCCAGACTGTAGCCGTACACCACCCACAGCACCGCGATCAGGCAGAAGATCGTGAACACCTGGGTGAGCACCGACAGCATGTTCTTGGTGCGCACCAGGCCGCCGTAGAACAGCGCCAGACCCGGGATGGTCATAAGGATGACGAGCGCCGTGGAAATGAGCATCCAGGCGGTGTCACCCTTGTTCGGCACCGGCGCATCCGCGGCTGGGGCAGCCGCCGCCGCGGCCGCCGGGGCCGCGACCGCCGCCGCGTCGGCGGCGGCGTCGGCCGCCGAGACCAGCACCGGCAGCGCCACAATGGCGACCGCCAGCAGTACCCCCAGGAGTTTCTTGAAGATCGATTGACTTGTCATTTGCATGTCTCCTCTCAGAGTGCGTCTTTGCCGGTTTCACCGGTGCGGATTCGGACCACCTGCTCGAGGTCGTAGACGAAGATCTTGCCGTCGCCGATCTTGTCGGTGCGGGCAGCCTTCACGATCGCCTCGACCACCTTGTCCAATTGCTTGGCGTCGATGGCGATCTCCAGTTTGACCTTGGGCAAAAAATCCACCACGTATTCGGCGCCGCGGTACAGTTCGGTGTGACCCTTCTGGCGGCCGAAACCCTTGACCTCGGTGACCGTGATGCCCTGCACGCCGACCTCGGCCAGGGCATCGCGCACGTCATCGAGCTTGAACGGCTTGATAATGGCTGTTACGAGTTTCATATAGTCTCCTTAACGCTTGGTTCGAACTCTGGTTCGTGAATGCGTCATCCCGACCGCGGCTCAGAACGTCTTCTGGAGGTAGGCCACCACCTGACCGCCCGCCCAGTTCTTGCTGTTGACGGTGTACGAGGCCTTCACGGCATCGGTGTCGGAGTAGTAGGCGCCGATCGTGAAATCCTTCGGCAGCGCATAAGTCGCACCCACCTTCCAGTCGTTGTAGCCGAATAGCTTGTCGTTGCTCACGCCGCCGGGGTTGCCCTCGACCTTGAGGAAACCGACATGACCCAGCACACTGACACCGGTCTCGCCGATCGGGTAGGTCGCCGACAGGTCGACATAGGTGCTGCCGTCGCTCTTGGCGTAACCGAAGTAGTCGGTGGTGGCATACGACAGCTTGGCACTGAGCCACTTCCAGGACAACGCGCCGTAGATTTCGGCGGTATTGGCGCTGATTACGCCCGGGAGTTTTTTGCCGGGGTAGTAGTAGTAAATCGCGCCGACGTCGTAACCGAAGTCGCCGCCGAAGCTGCCCTTGTAACCGCCGTACACATCGAGCTCCAGGCTGGAGCCGGTGTACAGCGCCAGGTCGCTCAGCCAGCTGATGTTCGATCCCCAGACGCCGGCGTAAAAGCCGCTGGCGTGGGCGTAGTCGAAGCCGCCCTGCAGCGCCGGTTCCTTCGAGGTCTGGCTCACGCCGCGAAACAGGTAGTTGCTGAACACGCCGACATTGCCGGTGAAGGCATGGGTCGGGGTTTCGGCGGCCATGGACACGGCCGGCATGGCCAGCGCCAGACTTGCCGCCAGTACGGTTTTATTGAGTTGCATGGTTGTTCTCCTCACAATGTGGGTTGAATGGGTTACCGGTAGCGTTTGCGTCCGCCACGGCGGCGCACGGAAAAAAACCGCACGACGACGCCGGTCACGCTCCGATGGCCATCGAAGAGCAGTTTTTGTGCCAACAAGTTTTCATATATTGGATCAACGGGTTAGGTAAACTGACGGGGGTTGGGCGGGGATTGGGTGCACTAACTTGGAAACCAACGGGATCGTCATGCACTAAGATTGTGCAACCATCCGCCACGGCGCGCGGAGGGTTTTTGTTTAGAATGTGGCCTTCACGAGCGAATTAACCATGCGCGATCCCAAAACCTTCGAAGAGATCAGCGCCGCGATCCGCGCGGCCTTGCCGCAGGGCTTGGCCGCCGGTGCCGAAAAAAACCTGCGCGCCGCGATCCGAGCGGCGCTCGAACGGCTCGAACTGGTCTCGCGCGAGGAGCTGGAGGTGCAGGAAGCGGTGTTGCAGCGCACCCGCGAGCGCCTCGAGCGCCTGGAACAACTGGTGGCGGAACTCGAACAGCGCCTCGCCAAAAAATAACTTTTCGATTGGAACGGATGCCATGTCGCTTGCGGTCGTTCACAGCCGTGCCCAGGTCGGGATCGACGCCCCGGCGGTGAGCGTCGAGGTGCATCTCGCCAACGGCCTGCCCAGTCTGTCGATCGTCGGCCTGCCGGAAACCGAGGTCAAGGAAAGCAAGGACCGGGTGCGCGGCGCGCTGTTGCACGCGCGCTTCGAGTTTCCGGCGCGGCGTATCACCATCAATCTGGCGCCTGCCGACCTGCCCAAAGAAGGCGGGCGATTCGATCTGCCGATCGCGATCGGCATCCTGGCGGCGTCCGGCCAACTGCCTCTCAAGGTCTTGGAGCGTTACGAATTCATCGGCGAGCTGGCGCTCACCGGCGAACTGCGCGCGGTGCGCGGCGCGCTCATCGCCTCGCTCCAGACCCGCGACCGGGAACGCATCCTGGTGGTGCCGCCGGCCAACGCCGACGAAGCGGCGTTGGCCAAGGGCGCGCGCGTGCTGGCGGCCGCCAACCTGCTCGATCTCTGCGCACACCTGCGCGGCATCGACACCCTGACGCTGCACGCCGCCAACGGCGCGACCAACGATGCGCCGGTCGTTCCCGATCTGAACGAAGTGCGCGCTCAATACCAGGCCAAGCGCGCCCTGGAGATCGCCGCCGCCGGCGGCCACAGTCTGCTGATGATCGGCCCGCCGGGCAGCGGCAAGACCATGCTGGCCTGCCGCCTGCCCGGAATCCTCCCGGCCATGTCGGAAGACGAAGCGCTCGAAGCGGCGGCCGTGCAATCGGTTAGCGGCAAGGGATTTTCATTGGCGGCCTGGAAGCAGCGGCCGTTCCGTGCGCCCCATCACACCGCCTCGGGCGTGGCGCTGGTCGGCGGCGGCAGCCATCCGCGGCCGGGCGAAATCTCGCTCGCCCACCGCGGTGTGTTGTTTCTGGACGAATTGCCCGAGTTCGACCGGCATGTGCTCGAGGTGCTGCGCGAGCCGCTTGAGTCGGGCGCCATCACCATCTCGCGCGCCGCCCGCCAGGCCGAATTCCCGGCGCGCTTCCAGCTGGTCGCGGCCATGAATCCCTGCCCGTGCGGCTACTTCGGCGATGTCTCGGGTCGCTGCCGTTGCACGCCCGAGCGGGTGCGCCAGTACCGCGGGCGCGTGTCCGGGCCGCTGCTCGATCGCATCGACATGCACGTCGAGGTCGCGGCGGTGGCGCGCGCCGAGCTCCTGTCGGCGTCCGCGCCGTCGGCCGAAAGCTCGCAGGCCGTGCGCGCCCGCGTCGAGGCCGCGCGCCAGCGGCAACTGGCGCGTGCCGGCGTGGCCAACCATCAGCTCGGCGCCAAACAGATCGAGGCCATGTGCGCGCTCGATGACGAAGGCCGGGCGCTGCTCGAACAGGCCGGCGCACGTCTCGGGTTCAGCGCCCGCGCCTACCACCGCATCATGAAGGTGGCGCGCACCATCGCCGATCTCGACGGCCGCGAGCGCATCGCGCCGGCGCACGTCGGCGAGGCGATTCAATACCGCTGCCTGGATCGCCGGGCGCAGTGGGACAGCCAATAACAAGAACTCTCAACTACGGGGAACACGGGGCATCGCGCGATAGACTAAAACCACGGTTTTAGAACCTATCCCAATCAAGCTTCGTTGCAAATTGTTCACCATGACCGCGGCTTTCAAAAAGACCTGAAGACACTGGGTTCCCGCGTGCGCGGGAATGACGGCCACAGGCAACAAGATCGCGGGCAGTAATTTTTCTTATAGGGTCCAGGCATCCCGCGGATAAATACTAAACGAAGACTCATTGCGGACATGTCGGGGCAACACAACGGTAATGTTTGTATCGTCATTCCCGCGCACGCGGAATCCAGGGAATACGGATGTCCAAACAGCCCGCGGTCTATATCCTCGCCAATAAGCGAAACGGCACGCTTTACATCGGAGTGACGAGCAACCTCCTCAAGCGTGTATGGGAACACAAAAACGATAGTCGCGGGTTTCACCAAGAGATACAACGTCCACACTCCTGGTGTATTACGAATTGCATGAGGATATGGAGTCCGCTATAAACAGGGAAAAACAACTGAAAAAATGGAACCGGGCCTGGAAGCTGGAGCTGATTGAGAAGCAGAATCCTGGATGGAGGGATTTTTGGGAAGAGATTCTTTGAGGGGGCAATTACACAAGAGAGCAAGGTGGAACTCTGGATTCCCGCTTCCGCGGGAATGACGAAAAGTGCATTTACACTCCCACCACGAGCCAATGAAAAAGCGGCCCGGAGGCCGCTTTTTTTACGACATGAAATGCTTGAAGCTTACTTGGCGGCCTTCACCATGTGATCCACGGCGGCCTTCACGTCGGCGTCGGCGAGCGCGGCGTTGCCGCCCTTGGCGGGCATGAAGCCGGCCTTGCCCTGGAAGCCCTTGATGGCGTTGGTGTACAGGGCGTCGTTGCCCTTGGCGATGCGGTCCTTCCAGGCGGCCTTGTCGCCGAACTTCGGCGCACCGGCGACCCCGGCGGTGTGACAGGCGGCGCAACTGGCATCGTAGGTGGACTTGCCCTTGTCGCCGGCGGCGTTGGCGGCCGGGATCAGGCTGTCCATCACCTGCGCGCCGACGGTGACCTCACCGACCGGCTTGATGCGCTCGGCCACGCCCTTGTCGGCGGCCGCGGTCTTGGTTTTCTTGAGAGCGGAACCGCCCACTACCATCTGCGCGAGTACGAACAGCACGACGGTCAGCGCCACCAGCGCGGCCAGCAGGCCGGAGAACATTTTCAAAAATTCACGGTCAGTCATGGTTTACCCTGCGAAGCTATCAATAGTGTTGTTAAACCGCCGGAACGGCGGACCCCGAAAAAACCGTATTAGTATAACCTAATATACCCGGAAAACCAGGCACCCCGGGCGGGTATGATGGACGTGTTTCGCTCCGCTCGGTATGCTTGCCGTCCCGCGCGCCGAGCCCCGGCGGTTTTTGTGAGGGTTTGAGCGCGGCATTTCGCGCAGGAGGCGCGACGCGCGAAAACGAGCGTTGGATTCCGTCCGTGCGGACCCCCACGCTAAACCACAGATTTTGCGCCCTTAGCTCAGCTGGATAGAGCGTTGGATTCCGATTCCAAAGGTCAGAGGTTCGAATCCTCTAGGGCGCGCCAACTTAGCAAAAGGGGCCCTTTAAGGGCCCCTTTTGCTAAGTTGATGTCTCGGAGAGATTTCAGAACCTCTGAACCTGCGGTAGCAGGTCAGAGGTTCGACAATTTTTCCTGGAGCAAAATTGGACGCGCTTCAGCGCGGCCCCGAGTCGCGTGGCGGCGAGGGGTGAGCCCCCTTAGAACACGCAGATTTTATCCCACCTCAATTTGTATGGTTTTCCCCTGCTCCTTTCGCCGGACCCGGCAATTCCTAGAACCTATCTCAAAATTCCCGCAGGTGTTCGTGTCCCCCCGGGCGTAATTCCCGCAATCGCGGGAATCCAGCATTTTCAGGTATTTTCTGGATGCCCGCGTCCGCGGGCATGACGAACTGCCACATATCGAATTTGGGATAGGATCTAGTGTTTCAACCGCCACTATCTATACTCATTCTACAGATCAAGGAGTTATCGCCGGTTTTGGGCGGCCAGAGCCGCTAACCGGTTTTCGACAATGAAAGGCGGCGGTCCAGAGCCGCTCAGACCGGGGCAACCGGCGTTTCCGATTGGGGTGTGACCAACCATGGCAGAAAAAAACCGGGCGCGTTTCGGCCCCGAACCCTAATCCACCACTAAAAGGAGAGTGGCGATGGCGGCAGCGGCGACTATGAAATACACCCTCAAGGCGCGGGTGCGCGAGTTCGGCGTGCCGCCGATTCACGACGTGCTGGTGCTCGGCAAGCAGTCGGCGATCGGCTGCGCCGCCATCCGCAAGGCGATCGAGTATCTGGTGGCGAGCCCGTTCGATCATCTCGAGTTCGAGGACGACGTGATCAGCGACATCATCGTGCGCAGCGCGATCATCCGGCGTGTACCTAAAGAAAAGCTGATCGCGTTCGTACTCTCCCAGATCAAGCCGCTCATGGCCGCGAGCGAAATCCTGCATCTCGACCTGGAGGTCGAGGTGGGAGTCGAAGGAGAAGCTCCGTAGTCATGTTGACGGCTCGTGACGCCCTCTGCCCGTGGGTCGCGCGCGTCACGGCCGACCAGCACCCATCGTCCACCGCGTCGGAGGCGGCGGTCTACGCGGTGTTCGCCCCCGAAGACGAGCCGGCCCGGGCCGGCGGCGGTTTTCTCGGTGTGGTAACGCGCAACCAGATCGCCCCGTATCCCGAACGCATCTTCGCCGATCTGTTGGCGCGCCGCGTACCGGTCCCGGCCGAGGCGGGCACGCCGGTGGACGACCTGATCGTGCGCCTCGACCGGGAGAATATCGAGGCGATCGCGGTCGAGGAACGCGGCGTATTCCTGGGCGCGGTGACGCGCGCCAGCCTGCTGTCGGCGTTGCTGCGCGGCGAGTTGACCGAACGGCAAGCGGCGCCGGCCGAGGGTCTGCACGACGCGACCCTGCGCCTGCTCGGTCTGCTCACCACGCACGAGCTCGAAACCGAGCTGCTGCAACAATCCATCGAAACCCTGACCGCCCTGCTCAAGACCCGCTACGGTGCGATCGGTATCGTCGACGACCAGGGCGGGCTCATACACTTCGTGCACACCGGCATCCCGCCGGAGCAGGCGGCGCGCATCGGGAAATTGCCGCAAGGGCGCGGGCTGCTCGGCGCGGTGATTCACGAGAATCATGCGCTGCGCCTCGACGACATGAGCAAAGACCCGCGCTCGGCCGGGTTCCCGGCGCATCACCCGCCGATGAAGAGCCTGCTGGCGGTGCCGATCTCGCACGCCGGCCGGGTGTACGGGCGGCTGTATTTCAGCGACAAACACGACGCCACGCCGTTCAACGCCGTCGATGAATCACTGGCGGCGCGTTCCGCCGACGCCATGGCGCTGACCCTCGCCCATCACCGTTTGCAGGGCGAGCGCCGCCAGGCCGAGCAGGCGCTGCATGACATCGCCGGGCTGCTGGCCGCCGGCTCGGCCACCGAAACCCTGTCCCACAAACTCGTACTCAAGCTCGCGGACATCCTGGGCGTGGACTACGCCTTCATCGGCGAGGTCAGTCCGCACGATGCCAGGATCATAGAAACCATCGCGTTCTGCGATCACGGCAAGATCGTCGACAACATCGAATACCAGCTCGCGCCGGCCACGGTCTGCGGGAGTGTCGAAGGTAAAACGACGTGCTATTTCCCCGAAGGCGCCCGGAGACTTTATCCCGAGGACGAGATTCTCAAGGAGTTCCGGGTCGAGGCCTTCATCGGCCACCCGCTGCTCGGTTCCGACGGCCAGGTCCTCGGGTTGCTTGCGGTCATGCACAGCCGGCCGCTGACGAACGTCGAACAGATCCAGTCCATCCTCCAGATCAGCGCATCGCGCCTGGCGGCCGAACTGGAGCGCCGGCATGACGAAGAAACGCTGCGCCGGAGCGAGCAGAACCTGCGGGCGCTGGCCGAGAACGCCAACGACGGCATCCTGGTGAACAGCGGCGGGCGGCATGTGTTCGCCAACCGGCGGCTGGCCGAGTTGCTCGGCTACAGTCTGGAAGAATTGCACGCCACCGACATCGAGCACCTGGTGCATCCGGACGAATACCCGAAAGTGGCCGCGCGTTTCCGGGCGCGCATGGCCGGCGAGAACGTTCCCGCGCAGTACGAAACGGTATTGGTCGCCAAGAACGGCGCCGCCATTCCGGTCGAACTGAACGCCGCCAAGACCGTCTGGCAGGGCCAACCCGCCGGGCTGGTGTTCGTGCGCGATATCCGCGAGCGGTTACAGGCGACGCATGCGCTGGCCGAACAGCGCCGTACCTTGGAGACATTGCTCTCGAATCTGACCGGCATGGTCTACCGTTGCCGCAACGATCCCGACTGGACCCTGGAGTTCGCGAGCGACGGCGCGCTCGCGCTCACCGGCCATGCGCCCCGGGAGTTTCTCGACCACAAGCTCGCCTATGGCGATCTCATCCACCCCGACGACCGCGATAAGGTTTGGAACGACGTGCAGGCGGCAGTGGCCGAGCGCCGGCCGTTTCAACTGCTGTACCGCATCCACGCCGCCGATGGCCGGGAAAAATGGGTATGGGAGCAGGGCCGTGGTATTTTCTCGCCGGGCGGCGAGCTAGTCGCGCTCGAGGGCTACATCGCCGACATCAGCGCCCAGCACCAGGCGGAAGAACAGGCGAATACACTGGCCAGTGCCATCGAACAGACCGCCGATTCCGTGATCATCACCGATCGCGAGGGTGTCATCGAGTACGTCAACCCGGCGTTCGAGCGCACCACCGGTTACACGCGCGCCGAAGCGCTGGGAAAAAAACCCAACCTGGTCAAGTCCGGCATGCACGACCAGGGTTTTTACCAACTGCTGTGGCAGACCATCCGCGCCGGCCAGCCGTTCCGGGAGGTGTTCATCAACCGCGCCAAGCACGGCGCGCTCTATTACGAGGAAAAGACCATCACCCCGCTCAAGGACGAACGCGGAACCATCACCCATTTCGTCTCGACCGGCAAGGACATCACGGCGCGCATGCAGTCGGAGCAGGAGACCCGGCGCATGCAGCATTTCCTCGACTCGGTGGTCGAAAACCTGCCGAACATGCTGTTCGTCAAGGACGCCAAGGACCTCACGTTCGTGCGCTTCAACAAGGCCGCCGAGGAGCTGCTCGGCTATGCGCGCAGCGAGATGCTCGGCAAGAGCGATCGCGATTTCTTCCCCAAGGAGGAAGCGGATTTTTTCACCACCATGGACCGGGAGGTGTTGCAGACCGGCGAGTTGATGGACATCCCGCGGGAACCGGTACACACCCTCCGGCGGGGCACGCGCCTGCTGCACACCCAAAAAATCCCGATCCTCGACGAACGCGGCCGGCCGCTGTACCTGCTCGGCATCTCCGAGGACATCACCGAGCGCGTCCAGGCCGAGGACACCGCCCAGCGTCTCGGCCGGATTCTCGACAACTCGACCAATGAGATCTACGTGTTCTGCGCCGACAGCCTGCGCTTCCAGCAGGTCAATCAGGGCGCCCAGAAAAATCTCGGCTACAGCCTGGCCGAGCTGCGCGCCCTGACGCCGCTCGACATCAAGCCGGATTTCAGCCGCGAGGGCTTCGAACAACTGATCGCCCCGCTGAAGAGCGGGGCGCAGGAGGCGATCTCGTTTATCACCAACCACCGGCGCAAGGACGGCAGCCTCTATCCGGTGGAGATCGGTTTGCAGTTGTCACGCAACGAGACGCCGCCGGTGTTCGTTGCCATCGTTCAGGACATCACCGAGCGCAAGCACGCCGAGGAGCGCCTCAGTTACCTGGCCTATTACGACACCCTCACCGGCCTGCCGAACCGCCAGTTGCTGCGCGACCGCCTGCGCCAGACCATGTTCGAGGCCGACCGCAGCGGCCGGGTGGCGGCGGTCATGCTGCTCGATCTCGACCGTTTCAAGTTCATCAACGACACCCTCGGCCACGAGGCCGGGGACACGCTGCTGAAGGGTGTGGCCGAGCGGCTCACCGCCTGCGTGCGCCACGGCGACACGGTCGCGCGCCTCGGCGGCGACGAGTTTACGGTGGTGCTGGCGAACGTCGCGCGGGTGGACGACGTGGCGTTCGTCACCCAGAAAATCCTGGGGAGTTTCGTGCAGCCGTTCACGATCGCCGGGCGCGAGTTGTTCGTGAGCCCGTCGATCGGCATCACCCTCTATCCGCACGACGACCGCGACATCGACAACCTGCTGAAAAACGCCGACGCCGCCATGTACCACGCCAAGGAATCGGGCCGCAACACCTTCCAATTCTTCACCGCCGAGTTGAACGCGCGCGCCGCCGAGCGCCTGGAGCTGGAAACCGCGCTGCGTCACGCGCTCGAGCGCCACGAGTTCCTGCTGCACTACCAGCCGCTAATGGACCTGAAGACCGGCCGACTCAAGGGGGTGGAGGCGCTGCTGCGCTGGCGGCATCCGCAACGCGGCCTGGTGCCGCCGCTCGATTTCATTCCGCTCGCCGAGGAGACCGGCTTGATCGTGCCGATCGGCGAATGGGTGTTGCGCACCGCCTGCGCCCAGGCCAAGGCCTGGCATGACGCCGGTTTCTGCGGCCTGCACATGGCGGTGAATATTTCCGGTCGCCAATTCCAGCAGCAGAATCTGGCGGTGCTGGTGGGTGCGGTGCTGGCCGAAACCGGGCTCGAGCCGCAGTGCTTCAACCTGGAGCTGACCGAGAGCGTGTTGATGCGCAACGTGGACGCGGCGATCGCGGTGATGGGCGTGCTGGACGCGGCCGGCGTCGGGTTTTCGATCGACGACTTCGGCACCGGCTATTCGTCGTTGAGTTACCTGAAACGCTTCCCGATCGACGTGCTCAAGATCGACCGCTCGTTCGTGCGCGACATCACCACCGACCCGGACGATGCCGCGATCGTCACGGCGATCATGGCCCTGGCCCGCACCCTCGACATCGAGGTCGTGGCCGAGGGCGTCGAAACCGAGGAACAACTGGCGTTCCTGCGGGCGCGCGGTTGCGACGTCATGCAGGGCTATTACTTCAGCAAGCCGGTCGATGCCGCGGCGCTGACGGCGCTGCTGAAAAAAACCACCAAGCAGGGCAAGGGCAAGCCCCGCGCCGGCAAGCACGCCAAGGCGGGTAGCGGCGCGCGCTGACCGTTCCGGTCTCAGCGACGTTGCGGCCGGGCTGCGTGCCACTCATTTCCCGCCGCCTCCGCGCAAAACCCCAATGCTGGCATGGCAATTGCTCCGGTTCCTCTGATTTATCCGGGAAAAGTTGTTTTTCTTGGAACGCCTAACAAAATGAACCGAACTCGGCAATCGAACCCCACCCCAACCCTCCCCCTTCCAGGGGGAGGGAGAGGGAGGGGGTGCGGCGTATCTCATTTTTATAGGCGTTCTTGGCGGTTCAAAAAACCTATAAGTCGTTAATAGTCGGGGCACTACGTTAAGGGTCTGGGTGTGATGAAATCGGTGTTTATCACTGTCATCGGGGTCGCCAGCGTGGCGCTCGGCGCCGCCGGCCTGCTCGGCGGGTGGGGTCAACAGGCCGACTGGTTCGTGCCCCGGCCCGAGTTCGTGCCGCCGGCGCTCTCGGCGCTGTGCTTTCTGCTGGCCGGCGCGGCGCTGCTGGTCCCGGCCGCGCGCCCGGTATTGCTGCGCCGCGGCCAGTCGCTCGCGGGCGTCATCATCTTCCTGGTCGCGGCCGCGGCGCTGGTTCAGGACATCGCCGGTTTGCCGCACAATACCTTCCAGCTGTTGTTTCCCGCCCAACCGCCGGTGGCCGGGCCGCACCCGTTGGGCATGTCGCCGAACGCGGCGACTGTGTTCCTGCTGTGCGGGTTGATCCTGGCGCTCGGCGCGCAGGCACGATCGAAATGGAGCGGCGGGCTGGTGCTGGTGTTATTGATCGGCATCACCGGCCTCGCGCTGTTGGACCTGGCCGGGAACCTGTTGCGGCTGGACACGATTTATTCATGGTACGAATACGCCCGCATGTCGGCCGCCACCGCCGCCGGCGTTACCGTGTTGAGCGCGGGCCTGTGGGCGATGGCGTTGCGCAGCGAATGGCTGGCGCGATTTTTCGGCGACCGCGAGGATCGCAAAATCACCCTGATCGCCGCGGTTATCGTGTTGTTCGTGGCGCTCAGCGCCGCGCTCGCCGGTTTCAGCCTGATGGCGGTCAAGACCGAGGAGGTGCTGACCGACAGCCTGAGGATTTCGCTGGCCAACCGGCTGCGCAACTACCAGGCGGGGATCGAGGACGCGATCGACGACGCGGTACTCATCGGCCAGCGGCCGCGGCTCAAGACGCTGATGGCCAAGGCATCGAGCGGCGTGCTGAGCGCGGCCGAACGCCGCGAAGTCGAGGCGATCCTCGACAACATCAAGCAAACCACCGGTGTGTCGGCGGTCGCGCTGCACGACGCCGCCGCCAGGCTGGTGGGAGAAAGAGGCAGCTTTGTAACCGAGTCCGAACTACGCGCGCGGTTGCCGAGCGTGCACCAGGTGACGCTGTTCTGGCACGAGGGTGTGATGCTGAAGGTCAGTGTCTCGATGCTCGACCAGGACCGGTTGGTCGCCATCCTGAGCGTGGACATACCGCTGCCCGCGCTCGACCGCTTGACGCACGATGTCACCGGTCTCGGCAAGACCGGGACGATGGCGGTGTGCGCGCCGCTCGGCGAACTGATGCAATGTTTCCCGAACCGCATCAACAATTTCAAGGTGGTCACGTTCAAGCGCGACATTCAGGGCCAGCCACTGGCCATGAGTCATGCGCTGGACGGCAAGACCGGCGTGATCAGCGCGCTCGATGCCCAGGGCCGGAAGGTGATCGCGGCCTACGGTCCGATCGGCAAGCTCGGGCTCGGCATGGTGGTGCGGGCGCGGGCGGCGGAGTTGTATCAGCCGATCCGCAGCCAGTTTCAGGCCATGCTGCCGCTGCTGCTGACGCTGGTGTTCGGCGCGCTGTTGCTGCTGCGCTGGCAGATCACGCCGCTCGCCGGCAAGCTGGTGCGGGAAATCGGCGAGCGCAAATCGGCCGAGCAGCGCCTCGGCCACCTGGCGCATCACGATATTCTGACCGGGTTGCCCAACCGCATTCTGTTCAACGACCGCCTGAGCCAGGCCTTGATCGAGGCCACCCGCCACGAGCACCTGGCGGCGGTGTTGTTTCTCGACCTCGACCGCTTCAAGACCATCAACGATACCCTCGGGCACGAGGCCGGCAACCAGTTGCTCAAGGCCGTGGCCGGGCGGCTTTCCGACTGCCTGCGCGCCGGCGACACCGTGGCGCGCCTGGGCGGCGACGAGTTCGCCCTGGTTCTGCCGGACATTACCCACGTCGACCATGTCTCGCGCATCGCCGAAAAAATCCAGGGCAGCTTCGGCCGGCCGTTCCATATCGGCGGGCGCGACCTGTTCGTCACCGCCAGCATGGGCATCACCCTTTATCCGTTCGACGACAACAACGTCGACGGCCTGCTCAAGAACGCCGACATCGCCATGTACCGCGCCAAGGAACAGGGGCGCAACAACTATCAATACTACACCGCCGAGATGAACGCCAAGGCGCTCGAGCATTTGACCATGGAGAATCAGTTGCGCCACGCGCTCGAACGCAACGAGCTGCTGCTGCATTACCAGCCGCAGGTCGACCTCATGAGCGGCGAGATCTGCGGGGTCGAGGCGATGCTGCGCTGGCAACACCCGGAACATGGGCTGGTGCGGCCGGATCAGTTCATACCGCTCGCCGAGGAAACCGGGTTGATCGTGCCGATCGGCGAATGGGTGCTGGGCGCCGCCTGCGCCCAGAACCGGGCGTGGCGGGCGGCCGGGCTCAAGCCGGTGACCATCGCCGTCAACCTGTCGCCGCGCCAGTTCATCCAGCAGGATTTTTCCGGCACGGTGCGGCGCCTGCTCGCAGACAGCGGCCTGGAAAGCGGTTGCCTGGAGCTGGAGCTCACCGAGAACATCATGATGCAACATGCCCAGACGACCACCGCCGCGCTTCGGGAACTGAGCGCGTTGGGCGTGCGTTTTGCGATCGACGACTTCGGCACCGGTTACAGCTCGCTGAACTATCTCAAGCGCTTGCCGATCCACTCGATCAAGATCGGTCCAAGCTTCATGCGCGACGTCGCCACCAGCGCCGCGGACGCGGCACTGGTGGCGGCGATCATCGCGCTCGCCCACAGCATCAACGTCAAGGTCGTGGCCGAAGGCGTGGAGACCCAGGAGCAACTGGTGTTTTTGCGCGCCCACCGCTGCGACGCGATGCAGGGCTTTTACTTCAGCCAGGCCGTGCCGGCCGCGGAGTTCGCGCGGCTGCTGCGCGAGGGGCGGCGGCTGGGGTTCGAGGGGCACGAGGAGAAGGTTAAGGCGAAGTAATTACTATTGAATCGCCAAGAACGCCAAGAAGGGCTTTTTCTGATGGAAAACCCGGCGCCCCGGGGAGCTGTTGAAAAGTCGCGGTTCCAGCCTGTTAAGGAACCTCTGAACAAGTACCGTTCGCCCTGAGCGTGTCGAAGGGCGATACATACAAATTCTTGATATCGCGCCTTCTTTCGTTCGTGCTTCGACAGGCTCAGCACGAACGGAGGGCTTATTCAGAGCTTCCTTAAACGGTCCTTCAGGATCTTGCGTGGGCCTTGGTGTTCCTATTCCCTGCCTGACCTGCAGGTAGGGGCGCGATTCATCGCGCCCACGGGCGGGATAAATCCCGCCCCTACAGACGCCCGCCATGGATGGCGGAAGTGCGGAAAACGCAGGAGCAGTTTTTCCGCCGCCCGCCATGGATGGCGGAGGTGCGGAATCCGCAAACGCACTCATCGCCGGCGACCGCCAGGGATGGTGGAAGGTAGAGCAACGCCGGGAGCAGTTACCGGAATCGGGAAGCCATGGTTGATCCTGACCCACGCGAAAGCCGGAAGGACCCCTTAAACAACGAGTTGAGTAGCGGGTCGGCGGTCCCGCCGCGCGGGCCGGCGCGATCTGGTGTATTCGGCGGAGAGTCCTATACTTTCTAGTCTGATCGGGTGAAAACAAAGGATCGTTCATGGATTCGAACTCAATTCAGGGTGGCCCCTCCCAGGGCGCGACCGAGGTGGGGACGTTTTCCGGGCTGCGCGCGCGGTTGTTGTGGCTGGTGCTGCTGGCGGTGCTGCCGGCGCTCGGGCTGATTCTCTATACCGCCCACCAGAGCGGCCGGCTGGCGGCGCGCCAGACGGTGGACGAGGCGCAACTGCTGGTGCGGCTGGCGGCGGCCGACTACGCGCGGTTGGTGGCGAACTCGCGCGAGCTGCTCGGCACGCTGGCGCTCCTGCCGGAGGTGCGCGGGCGCGACGCCGCCGGCTGTCACACGCTCATGGCCCGCATCAAATCGGGCTACGGCCAATACCTCAACCTCGGTGTCATCGGTCCGGACGGCTGGGTATTTTGCAGCGCGGTGCCGACCGCCCAGCGAGTGAACGTAACCGACCGCGCCTATTTCAAGCGCGCCCTGGAGACGCGCGACTTCGCGATCGGCGACTTCCAGATCGGCCGGATCACCGGCCGGCCGGTGGTGGTGTTCAGCTATCCCGACTACGAAGCCAACGGCCGGTTGCGCGCGGTGGTGTTCGCCGCGCTCGACCTCGCCTGGCTCGACCAGCTCGCGGCCAAGGCGCAACTGCCGGACGGCTCGCGGGTCACCTTGTTCGACGGCCGGGGCGTGATTCTCCATCGCTATCCCGAATCGGAAGGTTGGATCGGAAAATCCCCGGAAGACTCGCCGCTGATGCGCGCCATCCTGGCCAGCCGCAGCGAAGGCACGATCGAGACCGCCGGGCTCGACCACGTGCCGCGCCTGTACGCGTTCGCGCCGCTGCTCGCCGGAGTCGCGGGCGGCGGCGCGTATCTGAGCGTCGGCATCCCGCGCGACATCGCGTTCGCCGATGTCAACCGGATCTTCGTCCACACCTTCGCCGGACTGGCGCTCGTGGCGCTGCTGGTGCTGGCGGCCGCCTGGTACGGCGGCGACGTATTTCTGCTGCGCAAGATCCGGGCGCTGGTGAGCGCCAGCCGGCGGCTGGCGCAGGGCGACTTGTCGGCGCGCAGCGGCCTCGCCCATGGGCGCGACGAACTCGGCGAACTGGCGCGCGCCTTCGACGAAACCGCCACCGCGCTCGGCATCCGCGGCGCCGAACTCGGGCATGCCATGGAGGCGCTGCGCGACAACGAGGAACGCTTCCGGTCGCTGGTCGAAACCACCAGCGATTGGATCTGGGAGGTGGACGCGCGCGGCATGTACACCTATTCGAGTCCCAAGGTCGTCGAGCTGCTGGGCTACACGCCCGAAGAGATCGTCGGCAAGTCGCCGTTCGATTTCATGCCGCCGGACGAGGCGGCGCGCGTCGGCCGGCAGTTTACCGAGTTCGCGCGGGCGCGCCGACCGTTCGAGCGGCTGGAGAACGTCAATCTCCGCAAGGACGGCGGCCGGGTGGTGCTCGAAACCAGCGGGGTTCCGATCTTCGACCGCGACGGCAGGCTCGCCGGCTATCGCGGCATCGACCGCGACATCACCGAGCGCGTCCGGGCGCAGGCCAAGCTCAAGCATCTCGCCTACCACGACGAGCTCACCGATCTGCCCAACCGGGCGCTGCTGCTCGACCGGCTGCGCCAGGGGCTGCTCGAGACCGCCCGCCAGGACCGGGGCGTGGCCGCGGTATGCCTGGACCTGCGGGATTTCAAGACCGTCAACGACACCCTCGGCCACGAGACCGGCAACCGCCTGCTGCAGGCGGTTGCCGAGCGCTTGCAGACGTGCGTGCGCCCGGGCGATACCGTCGCGCGCCTGGGCGGCGACAAGTTCGGGATGATGCTCGCCGACGTGTCGCACCACGAGGACGTCACGCGTGTTTTGCAAAAGATCCGCGCGGAATTCGCCCAACCGCTGCGGGTCGACGACCGGGAGCTGCATCTGTCCATGACGTTCGGCATCAGCCTCTACCCGTCCGACGGCGCGGACGCCGAAACGCTGCTGAAGAACGCCGACATCGCCATGTACCGTGCGCGCGAACGGGACGACGACCATCAGTATTATTCCGCGGACATGACCGCCAGCGCCGCCGAGCGCCTGGCGCTGGAAAACGACCTGCGGCGCGCGCTCGAACGCCACGAGCTGCTGTTGCACTACCAGCCGCAGGTGAGCCTGGCGAGCGGCGCGATCACCGGCGTCGAGGCGCTGCTGCGCTGGCGGCATCCGCAGCACGGCATGATTTCCCCGGCCAAGTTCATCCCGCTCGCCGAGCAGACCGGCCTGATCCTGCCGATCGGCGAATGGGTGTTGCGCGAGGCCTGTGCCCAGGCGCGCACCTGGCAGGCGGCGGGTTGGCCGCTGCGCGTGGCGGTCAATCTGTCGGCGCGACAGTTCCGCCAGCCGGGACTGGACGAACTCATCCGCGGGGTGCTGGAGGAGACCGGGCTCGATCCGGACAGGCTCGACATCGAACTGACGGAAAGTACCATCGTCCACGACCCGACCGGGGTGGCGGCGATTTTCGCCGGCCTGGAGAGGCTGGGGGTGCAGGTGTCGATCGACGACTTCGGCACCGGCTATTCGAGCCTGAGCTATCTCAAGCGCTTTTCGATCGACGTGCTCAAGATCGACCAGGTGTTCGTGCGCGACATCGCCGTCGACCCGGACGACGCCGCGATCGTGCGGGCGATCATCACCATGGCGCACGCGCTCGGCATCCAGACCATCGCCGAGGGCGTCGAGACCCGCGAGCAACTGGCGTTCCTGCGGAAAAACCGCTGCGATGCCATGCAGGGTTATTACTTCAGCCGGCCTGCATCCGCCGACGACATCAGCCGCTTGCTGGAGGACGGCAAGCGGTTGACGGTGACCGAACGGCTGGCCGACGAGCCGACCTGAGAATTTCAAAAAATATTTTGAACCGCCAAGGTGCCAAAAACACCAATTTTCAGTAGAACCTATCTCAATACTGCTTTCAATGTAGGTTGGGTTAGGCGCAACGCGCCGTAACCCGACGATTTGTTGGGTTTCGCTTTGCCGTGCAGGATGCACAAATGCCGCGAGCGCATGGATGCGCAAGAGCGGCCGCTCAACCCAACCTACCCCGGGTTTTTGAGATGGGTTCTGGAACCTATCGCAAATTCGGTACCTGGTAATTTGTTCGTCATGCCCGCGGACGCGGGCATCCAGAAAATTCCTGAAAATACTGGATTCCCGCGTTCGCGGGAATGACATACGGGGCGACTCGGAAATCAGCGGGAATCTTGAGATAGGTTCAAATAAAAAACCTGGTGTCTTGGCGGTTAATTTTTTTGGTTGGAAGTTCTAAGGCAGGAACCGCCGCAGCAGCCACACCGCCAGCGCCAGCAGCGCCAGCCCGAGCAGCAGGTTGATCACGAACCCGAACTGGGTTTTTTTCTCCAGCCAGAACGGCAGGAAAAACACCAGCGACACCGGCACGATCGTGAAGATATCCTTCGCGAAGCGCGTGACCAGGGCGTTGTCGCGGGTGTCGAAATAAAGCCAGCTCATCGCCAGAATCGAGGTCAGCGGCAGCGCGATGATCACCGCGCCCCAGAACGGCAGGCGCTTGGCGACCTCGGTGGCGATGGCGATCAGCGTCGCCGACACCAGCAGCTTGACGATAAATAGGACGTTCATATCTGGTTCTTTTGAAATTCAAGTGTGGATGTAAAGGTAATCTATGATTTTTCGCCGCAGAGACGCGGAGACGCAGAGAAAAGCATTTGTTAATGGTTAAACCTCTGCGTTCTCTGCATGATCGTATAACCAGACGAACGCAAAGTAGGGCGACATAATCGCGGCAAAAACTATTACAAACTCTCTTCCTCTAACCGGTCTTGGCCGGTGGTTTGCGCTGGGCGGCGGCCTTTTTTATCAAGAAGTCCACGACCTTCATCATATCGTCGTGGGTGCCGCTCATGGTGCCGGTGGTGACATACAGTCCGTCCACCACCAGGGTCGGGACCGATTTGATGCCGCCCTGCTCGGAGAAATTCTTGGCGGCCTTGACCTTGGCGCCGACCGCGAACGAGTTGTAATAGTTGCGGAATGCCTTTTCGTCCACGCCCTTTTCGGCCACAAAGAAGGCGATGCTGTTCTCGTCGATCAGCGGGCGATTCTGGGCGTGGATGGCGGCGAACATCGCCAGATGAAGTTTATCGACCAGGCCCATGGCCTCGAAGGCGTAATAGCTGCGGGCATGCGGTTCCCAGGTCGAGGCCCAGGTGGCGCCGGGGGTGCGGATGAATTTGGCGTTCTTCGGCAGGGTCTTTAGCCAGCGGGCCAACGGGGTTTCGAGATTGTAGCAGTGCGGGCAGCCGTACCAGAAGATCTCGCGCACCTCGATCTTGTCGCCGGTCTCGACCGGCAGGCGCCGGCCGAGTTGCAGGTATTCGACGCCCTCGAGCGGCTCGGCCTGAACCGGGGCCGCCAACAGGCCGAGGACGGCCCAGACTAACGCAAATTTTTTCACCGTTATTCTCCTTTAATGATTTACAGGTGCTGCGGGAGTTATCTTAACAAAA
>JACREH010000066.1 GCA_016218345.1 Gammaproteobacteria bacterium
AAACCCATCGGGTTTTTTCCTGGATGGCCGGAGAACGATGGGTTTCACCCATCCTACGCAACTTTTTTAATGCCGGCAGTAGGATGGCTGAAACCCATCGGGTTTTTTAAACGAATGAACGACCGCGATGGGTTTCACCCATCCTACGTGCTAGCGGGTTTTTCGAGATGTAGCCTGGATGGAATGCAATGGAATCCAGGGAACAGAAATGGCGATGGTCTTGCTCACCCCGGATCCATGGGGCCTGTCCCGAGCGCAGCCGAAGGGCTTTATCCTGGCTACTATTGATCCCTATAAGAATACTGACCGCCCTCGACAAAGGTTGCAGGTAGATTGGGTTAAGCCACGCAAGTGGCGAACCCAACTAGAATGACCAGACGAACGAGCGAAGCGAAGTAGGGCGACATTAAATCATACTATTTCGGTGGGTCCGCTGCGCTTGACCCACCCTACGCCCGCCATGGATGACGAAAGTGCGGAAACCACAAATGGGCCATCCTTGGTCCGCGGCCCTCGCCTCGATCCCATCGGCGAAAACGCAGGAGCAGTTTTTCCGCCATGAGAATCTTTTGGGAGGGGCGTTTTTTTTCAGTCATTAACAGTTGTCAGGAGGGCGCCGTCCTGGCGGCGGCATCCAGGAAGAAACGCTCGAACTCCCGTATCGCCGCCATGTCCTCGAACAGCACGTGATTGCGCGCCAGGATCTTCGCTCGTGTCGCCTGCCGGAAGGCCGGGTCGGTGCCGAGCCGTACGGCGATGCGCGCGTACTCCCCCGGATCCCGGGCGACGCACTCCTCGATCGCCATCTTTCGATACATCGCATAGGTGTGCCGGCCGCGCTGGAACGCGCCCGGCCAGGTCACCACCGGTGCGCCGACCGCGAACGCCTCGAGGCTGGTATTCATGCCGTTGAAATGGGGTGTGTCCAGGACCACGTCGGCCACGGCCAGCAGGCTGAAGTAATCCACGAAGCTGTCGCGATAGGGCAGGAACAGGATGCGTTTCATGTCCGCGCCGAGCGCGCGCGCCAGGCGTTTTTGCACCAGTTCCATTCCCTGCGAGATGGGCGAGCGGAACACGATCCGCGCGCGCGGGTCGGCGCCCAGGATCCCGGCCAGAATCGGATCGAAGTCGGGATGCAGCTTGAACAGCGTCTGCGGGCATAAATAGATGTGGGCGTCCTCCGGCAATCCGAGGGCCGCGCGGTCCTTGAGCGGTTCCGGCACCCGGGGGCGATAGTAGTAGGCCAGGGTGGCGAGGTCGTGCAGCAGATAGAGCCGTTCGCTGTAGTGTGCCTCGGCCCCTTCCGGTTCGTACAGGTCGTTCGATACCCAATAGTCGATATTGCCGATACCGGTGGTGTCGGGGTGGCCGTAGGTTACGCACTGCACCGGCGCCAGACGCGAGAACGCCAGAAAATAGCTGAACGGCTCCATGCCGATGTCCTGGTAGAACAAAATGTCGAGTTCGAGCGCGGCGATGCGTTCGCGCGCCGCCTGCAACTCCGGCGGCAGGACGTGCGCCTCGTCGGCCGACTCGCGAATGGATCGCATGAGTTCGTCCTCGGCCACGGGCGGCACGAACAGCGCATAGACGCGGAACCGGTCGCGTGACAGATGCGCGAACAGGCCGCGGGCGACCCGGCCGATGCTGTGGGTATACAGATGCTTCGAGAGTAAACCGACGCGCAACGGCCCGTCACGCCGGGCGGCCGGTTTCTTACAGTGCGGCGCGGTCCAGATCAGCGCGGGACAGGCTTTTTCATGGACGCGCGCAGTCAATGCCTGTAATTCCCGGTCGTTGAGGCCATGGTAAGCGAGATAGAAGTTGGTGACGCCGACCTCCTTGAGCGGGTCGCGCACGACGAGATCGCCGGCCAGCAGCGCGCGTAGCTGCTGTTCGGCGACCGCCCGCCAGCGCGCGATGGACTCGGTCGATTCCATGATGACCGGCATGAGGGTGGCGAGCTTGATGCGAACCGCGTCGCTCGGCTGCCGTTCGAGCGCCCGGCGGTAGGCGTCCGCCGCTTCCTCGACCAGTCCTTGGTTGGCAAAGGCATTGCCGAGATATACATAGGCATCGGCGTGGTCGGGCCGCCGGGCGAGGGCCCGGCGAAAACAGGCGACGGCCTCGTCGAACTGGTCTTGCTTGACGAGGTATTGGCCGAGATTGCACAGCACATCGACATTGTCCGGCCGCAGGCGGAGCGCCTGCCGGTAGCAGGCGACGGCCTCGTCGTAGCGCCCCATTTGTCCCAAGGCATTGCCCAGGCTCTGATAGGCCTCGACGCTGTCCGGCCGCAACCGCAAGGTCTCGCGGAAGCTGGCGACCGCCTCTTCCAGTTGATGTTGCTCGGCGTGCAAAACCCCGAGGTTAAAGCGGACCTCGACCAAGTCCGGCCTGAGGCGTAATGCCTCGCGCAGTGCCTCGGCCGCCTCTTGGTGGCGGCCGAGACGGTAGAGCGCGCGTCCCAGATTGTTATGGGCCATGGGATTTTGCGGGTCGAGCGCCAGCGCCTCGCGATAGCTCGTCACCGCCTCCTCGAACCGGTTCTGGGCGGCGAGCACGTTGCCGAGAAAGAAATGGGTGTCGGCGGTAGGCCGCAGGCCCAGGGCTTGTCGCAGGCAATGCTCCGCCTCGGCATTTTCGCCCAGCGACCGGTGGATCGTCCCGAGCAGTTGCCAGGCCTCGGGGTCCATGGGGGTGGCCTCGCATTCCCCCCGGGCGAGCGCCTTGGCCTCGCTCAGGCGCTGGGCATGTAATAGGCCGCGGATGGCGTCTTTTCGAGAGCCGGCGGTTCCGGGGTTCATTGCAGGACGATGGCTCGGAAGATCAAGACCGGTCGCCCAGTATAACAGGAGTGTTTCGCTCGACTGGCGGGGAAATCAGGCCGCGTAGGAGGCCGTCGCCATTCTCTCGACCCCCACCCCACCCCCATTCCAGGGAAAGGGAGGGAGGGCGGCGTATCTCATTGATTGACGTTCTATATAAGAGAATCGTCCATGGAAGGGCCGGGCGAGATGATTTTCCCAAGCGAATCAACGAAATGCGCGGATATGTCCATGCTGGGCGGAGGAACCCCACGCTGATTTGACCGCCGGAGGCAGCGAAAATATGTGACCTATTTCACAGAACCAGGGCCAGAATTCATGCTTGATTTTGTTCGTTGGCCGTGGCTTTTTTCCGCTGCTCCATGCTAGTCTGATACGCGTCACAGGGTAGGGGCAGTCCAACTTTTATCTGCGGTGCCCGGCGCCGGCCCGCTCATGTTCCGGCGGTTGTCGCGGGCAATTCCGGATGTATTGGAAGCTTTTTCAAACAACTATTTGCCAGGAGATAACGAAATGAAGAAATTCAAGCTCAAGCAAGTCAGTATGGCGCTGTCGGCCTCGGGCATGCTGTTGGCGAGCGGTATGTTTTCCCCGCCGGCGCACGCGCTGCGCGATCTGTTGTTTCCGTATATCACCACCGAGACCGGCAAGTTTACCTTCATCACCATTCTGAACGACGGTTCGACCCCCGGGCCCGGCAACCTCCACTTCACTTACGGTATGAAGCCGGCGCCGGTCGTGGCCAAGGCCGGTTGCCAGCATTTCGACGGCGACGCCCCGTCCACCCTCGGCGACATGATGATCTTCGAGGTGAACGGCAAGGTGAGCGAACCGGGCGGCGCGCTGTTCGAAGGCGGCAGCACCGCGCCCGTGACCTCCGGCCCGTTGATCTATCCGCTCTCCGGCCAGCAGGGCTTTCTGATCGTGAATCAGCCCGCCGGCAACGACGCCTTCCTGTTCGGCTGGGCGTCGGTGGTCGATTCCGCCTCGGGTCTGACCTGGACCTATTCCACCTCCGGTCTGACCAGGGGCAACAGCGGCACCGCCGGCGCGAGCGCGGACTTCAGTCCGATCGACGGGAGCGAGCGGAAATTCACCAGCTGGTACCCGCAGACGATCGTCCCGACCAGTTGGGTGGTCGTGCCGCTCGGCACGCGCGACGCCATGTCTCCGGTCGCCGGCGGCGGCATCCGTCGCGGCATCATCTCGTCGGTGGACCACACCATCGCGGGCGTGGCCACCTCAGGCACGGCCGGTGCGTTCGATCTGGACGAGCAATTCATCTCCGGCGGCCGGAACGTGCCGATCCGTTGCTTCGGCAACATGAGCCGTGCCGACCTGCTACAACCGGCCACGGACGCCGCCACCGCTGGCGGCGGCTGGCTGTCGACCGTTTCCACCAGTCTCACGTTGGCACCCGCCGACGCGGTGGATCCGGGCGGCTCGTACGTCACCGGTCCTTACCTGCTGTTCAAGGTCCAAACCACCACCGCGCTCGGAGCGGCCAAGACCACCATCAACCGCGAGCCGTCGCATAACGACTTCGATGCAGTGGTTCTTACTCCGTAAGCGGTTTTGCGTATTCGGTTTAGTTTGATGGCATGAGGTAACAGCTGAGGGCCCGCAAGGGCCCTCACTTTTTTCATGTGGCGCAATGTATTTTATCGATACAGCGTAGCCTGGATGAAATGCAATGGAATCCAGGAAACATAAGCGGCGTTTGCCATGTGCACCCGGATTCCGCCCCACAGGGGTGAGGCGCGGAGCGCCGAACGGGCGTGCAGGGACGGACGCCCTCGACTTTTCGGCGGAGCTTGAGCGAAACCGAAAAGTGGGAAGTGTGCCGTGCAGGGACGCACCAATGCCGCGAGCGCAGGATGCGCAAGAGCGGCCCGCGGCCGAGGAGTCGAGAGCGACCGCGGAGCCTGTCCTGAGCTCAGTCGAAGGCTTCATCCGACTACCTTGTTGCTGGGTTGCCACGGAGTCGGCGCTTAAGTAGTTTAAGTGCCATTGGGCTCTAAGGGGTTTCCCCGGGGATTTCCCCGGATTACGGCCCTTCGGGCCTGCACCCGGGCTGCATCTACTATGGATGTTTATGAATGTGGTTTTTGATTATTAACGAGAGGAACGGCATGAAGTCTCTACCTGGATCGCATGGGTTATTTTTCATCTTCGCGCTCTGCCTCGGTCTGCCCGGGGTCGCCCGCGGGGCATGGCTGACCTTCGATCATCCCGATGGTACCGTCGTGCCGGCGAACACCCCGCGCGTGGCGGTCGTGCAGGACCAAGCCGCGGTGCTGCGGCTGAACGCCAAGGGCGAGGTGGTCTTCGCCCGCGACGGATCGGAGCAGGTCTTGGCCGCGCCGCGCGCCCAGCACGGCCGCATCAGCTTGCCGGCGCTGCAGGCCGACGCCTCCGGGACGCATGTCTTCTGGCGCACCAAGTTGGGCGCGCGCATCGAGGGACTGGGCAAGCCGGGAGATAAATTCGTGTACGTGCGCTCCTCCCAGGATGGCGGCAAAACCTTCGGGCCGGCGCGGCAACTGAGCAGCGGTGACGGGGCGTTCGAGCCGAAGGCGGCAGGCAACGGTGACGGCGCGGTGTACGCGGTTTGGGTGGATGAGCGCCACGGGCCTTATCACGTTTTCCTGAACGCCTCGCGCGACGCCGGCCGCTCTTGGCAGGCGCAGGACACCAAGCTCGACGTATTGCCGCCCGGCCGGGGCGGTGCGTTCGATCCGGCGCTGCTCGCCGCGGGTGAACAGGTATGGGTAGCCTGGACGCAGGGTGCGCGCGCCGGCGAGACCGCACCCCTTTCCAATGTGGAAAAATCCAAGGCCAGGCGCGCCGGGCCCGCGCCGGACGGCGGCAAGAACTTCGCCCTGGTCGTGCGTCGCTCCGCAGATCGCGCCAGAACCTGGGAGCCGCCGGTGACGGCCGCCTATCTTCGGCACCAGCCCGGCAGCACGACCTTGGTGCGCGCCAAGGAGAAACTGTTTCTCTTCTGGTACGACGTGGACGGCATCCAGGCGATGACCTCCAGCGACGACGGCCGCACATGGATGCGGGTGGAAAACCTACCGGTGCTGCCGGATATCGCGAGCCTAAGCGTCGCGGCCGATGCCCATTCGGGCGGGTTGGTGCTGGCGTACACGCACTTTCCGCAGGATTCCCGGCCGGCGCTATACGCGATGGCGTCCGCGGACGGAAAAAAGTTCGATTCGCCGAAGCATCTGCCGGACAAACCCGCGCACAGCACGACCTCGCTGTTTCCAGAGATCGTGTTCGGACCCGCGGGTAACGTCCTGGTGATGTGGCAGGATTCGCGCTACATCCGCAGCACGGTGTGCGCGCGCCTATCCGAGGACGGCGGCCGCAGTTGGGCGAAAACCGATCGTTGTCTGGAAGAGCAGCCCGGCAAGTACCCGGCGTACTTTCCGCGCGGCGCTGTGGATGGACAGGGCCGGTTCCACGCCGTCTGGGTGCGGTATACCAGCGACCGTTTCCAGAAATCCCAGGTGGTGCAGGCCGATATCGATCGCGCCGTCCTGCTTAAACCCGATTCCGGCGGCAAGCCGGACCGCGGACGCCTGGAAGCGCGCGCCGCCGGGTTCTGGAAAACCCGCACCGCCGGCGACTGGTTGAAAAGTTACGATTATTTCGATCCGTTTTATCGCGCCCAGGTGCGGCGCGAGGCCTATGTGGGCACTCAGGGAACCGTCAAGTATCACGATTTCAAAATCGAGCAGGTCGATATCGCGGGGAGCGTCGCCCAGGTGCGCGTTCACTACAGCATGGAAATCCCCGAACTGGATTTGCAGGGAAAAATTCACAATGTGCCTAAGCGCGACGAGGTAACCGTCCAGGAGTGGATCTGGATCGACGACGATTGGCACTTGGCGTTTAAGGACCTGATGAACCAGACGTTCTTCCGCTATTGACGGGGCGCGGTACTGATACAGATCGCCACCGCGGTCATGGACCTATCCCCGCGCACCGCGATCTATGGCCAGCCGGATTGGGCGTCATTCTGCGCCATCACCCCGGATGCCGGCCGGTAATAGTTCTATGCGGTTGTTTGAGGTTCAGTTTGAATGGGCTCTCCGGGGCCCATTTCTTTGCCCGGATGAACAACACGACTGTGGTCCGGTCGTGTGTGCACGGACCTGCGCATGTCGCCGAGAAAAGCTCGTCAGCTTGCGCACGTCGGGGAGGTTCGGCCATCCCGGGGGCACTGGCGCATGCCAGGCGCGCGCCACTCGAATATACTGTCGGCCCACACGAGCAGGGGACGGTATGAAAGCCACGGTTAAATGGGTCGGAGAGGTCGGATTCGCCGGCGAGTCCGAGACCGGCCACACGGTCATGATGGACGGCGCGCCCGAGCACGGCGGACGCGACCGCGGCCCGCGCCCGATGGAGCTGGTGCTGCTCGGCACTGGCGGTTGCACCGCCTTCGACGTCGTGCATATCTTGCGCAAGGCGCGCGCCGATATCCGCGACTGCACGGTCGCGCTCGACGCCGAGCGCGCCGCGACCGATCCCAAGGTCTTCACCCGCATCCATCTGCACTTCACCGTGACCGGCAAGGGCCTCAACCCGGCGCAGGTCGAGCGCGCCATCGCGTTGTCGGCCGAGAAATACTGTTCGGCCTCGATCATGCTCGGCAAGACCGCCGAAATCACCCACGATTTCGAGATTATCGACATATGACGCGCGTCTTGGTGTTGTATTACTCCCAGATCGGCTGCGAAAGGCAATCTATGATTTCTCGCCGCAGAGACGCAGAGACGCGGAGAAAATCGCAACCGACGGCGCTGCGCGCCGGAAATTCAACATTAATTTGTGTCTTTGCGTGGCTTCCTTGGGTTTTTGGTTCTCGGCGCGTAGCGCCGCCATTCTTGGTTTTCTCTGCGTTCTCTGCGTCTCTGCGGCAAAAACTATTACACTCACGGAGGCGGCGGGCATGAGCCAGGGTGCCCCCGGTTTCGACCGGACGGTGGATTCTTATTATAAGGCCTGGTT
>JACREH010000067.1 GCA_016218345.1 Gammaproteobacteria bacterium
CACCACGCGCAGATCGGCGCCGTGATTGAGCAGGTGGGTGGCGAAGGCGTGGCGCAGGGTATGGGGAGACGGCGCGCGCTCGAGGCCGGCCTGGCGCGCATAGCGCTTGATGGCGTGCCAGAACGCCTGGCGGGTCATGGGCGCACCGCGCGCGGTCGGAAACAGCGCCTCGCTCAGGTGTTCGCCCAACAACTCGCCCCGCCCTTGCGAAAGATATTTCCCGAGCCAGGTCAGCGCCTCATCCCCGAACGGCACCAGGCGTTCCTTGTTGCCCTTGCCGACCACCCGCACCACACCGGCATTGAGATTCAGCTGCGACAGCCCGAGCCCCACCAGCTCGGACACTCGCAGGCCGGTCGCATAGAGCAGTTCGAGCATGGCGCGGTCGCGCAACCCGAGCGCGCCGGCGGTATCCGGCGCCTGCAAGAGCTTATCGACCTGCTCCTCGGTGAGCGACTTGGGCAGCGACCGCCCGAGCTTGGGCGAATCGACCTCGGCGCTCGGATCGGTTGTTACCACGCCCTCGCGTACCAGATAGCGGTAAAATCGGCGCACACTCGACAGCAGCCGCGCGGTGGTGCGCGGGCGGACGCCGCGCCCGACGCATTCGGCGAGATAATTCAGCAACTCGCCGCGCCCGGCGGCCGCGAGCCGGACATGGCGGTGCGCCAGCCACGCCGCATACGCACCGAGATCGCTGCGGTAGGCGGCGAGCGTGTTGTCGCTCAGGCCCGCCTCCATCCACAGGCCGTCAAGAAACCGCTCGATGAGCGGCGCGTCGGGGCTGTCGACCTCAGCGGCTGCGCTCATGCGCCAGCAACCACTGTTTGATGGCCAGTTGCGTGGCGGCCTGGCTGCCCATGAACCCGCCCAGCCCGCCGCCGGCGCGGATCACGCGATGACAGGGCACCACGATCGGCACCGGGTTGGCGCGGCAGGCGCTGCCGATGGCGCGTGCTCCGCTGGCCAATTTCGCGGCCAGTTGCCCGTAGCTCAGCACCCGGCCGGCCGGGATGGCGCGCAACGCCCGCCACACGCGCTCCTGATAGACGCTGCCGTCGCTCTCGATGGGCAAGTCGAAGGCATGCCGGGGATTGGAAAAATACGCGCGCAATTGCGCGCCGACCTCACGCGCCAACGGGGTGCGCGCCGGTCGCGGCCGCGCGCCGCGGGGCAGAAAATCGATGCAGGTCAGCGCGTCCCGGGCATGGATGCCGAGCGCACCGAACGGGGAGGTAATGACTGCGTCGTAGTTGTCGCGCGCCATGGGCACTGTCCTCCTGAAAGCCGGCGACCCGGCGATGTTCAGTAGTGTAAAGACAGACCCGGCTATTTGGTATACCCGGCCCGAGCCGGGGTCTTCCCAGGGCAGGTCGCGCCTGCCCTGGGTCGGACAGCAGGTTTACAGGCTTACAGCTTTTCGCTGATGCGCGCGGCCTTGCCGGCCAGGTCGCGCAGGTAATAGAGCTTGGCGCGGCGCACGTCGCCCTTGCGCTTGACCTCGATCTTGGCGACCGTCGGGCTGTACAGCGGGAACACGCGCTCCACGCCTTCGCCGTAGGACACCTTGCGCACCGTAAACGCGGAGTTGGCGCCGGCATTGCGACGGGCGATCACCACGCCCTCGAACGCCTGCAGGCGCTCACGCTCGCCTTCCACGACCTTGACATGCACCACGACGGTGTCGCCCGGCGCGAACTCCGGGAACTTGCGGTCGAGCTGCTCGGCTTCCAGTTGTTGAATGATAGTGCTCATGTCGTATGCTCCAAATAAAATCAAAAAAAACTTTACGATCCGTCCTGCTCGCGCTGATACTCGGCGAGCAACTCTTGCATCTCCCGATCGAGCGCCAGTTGCGCGATCAGATCGGGGCGCTTGCGCCAGGTGCGCCCGAGCGCCTGCTTCAGGCGCCAGCGGCGGATCTGTTCATGGTCGCCGGACAACAGCACCTCCGGCACCCGGCGCCCTTCGAATTCCTCGGGGCGCGTGTACTGCGCGCTCTCCAATAATCCCGCGACGAACGAGTCCTGGCGCGCCGAATCCTCGTGGCCCAGCACGCCGGGCAGTTGCCGCACCACCGCGTCGATCACGACCATGGCGGCCAGCTCGCCGCCCGACAACACATAATCGCCGATCGACCATTCCTCGTCGACCTCGGCCTCGAGCACGCGCTCGTCGACGCCTTCGTAACGCCCGGCGACCAGGATAAATCCGTTGCCCGCCGCCAGTTCCAGCACCCCGGCCTGATCGAGCTTGCGTCCCTGCGGCGACAGATACATCACCTTGCGGCCCGCCGGCGCCTCCTGGCGCGCCGCGCGGATCGCCGCCGCCAGCGGCGCGGCCTGCATCACCATGCCCGGGCCGCCGCCGTACGGCCGGTCGTCGACGTAGCGGTGTTTGTCATTGGTGAAATCGCGCGGATTCCACACTCGCAATTCCAGCAACCCCCGCTCGATCGCCCGGCCGCTGACGCCGAAACCGGTCACGGCCTCGAACATCGGCGGAAAGATGCTGACGACGTCGATGCGCATCGCGCCCTCGGCGGCCGCTAAAAGTCCGCGTCCCAATCGACCCGGATGACGCCGGCCGCAAGATCGACCTCGTGCACCGTCGCGCGGGTGTAGGGGATCAGGCGTTCGCGCTCGCCCGTCACTACCAACACATCGTTCGCCCCGGTATCGAACAGATGACTCACCCGTCCGAATTCGATACCGTCCATATTCACGACCTTCAATCCTTCAAGTTGCGACCAGTAATACACGCCGGGCCCGAGCGCCGGCAATTCGGTCTTCAAAACCGCGATGTCGGCGCCGATCCATTGACTCGCCCGCTCGCGATCGTTCAACCCTTCCAGGTGGGCGGCCAGACCCTTGCCCTGGGCGCGGCCTTCAAGCAGCGTGAATTCATGCCACTCGTCAGCGCGTTTCAGTCGCCAGCGCGGGTAGTTAAAAATGTCCTCGCGGTGGCGCGTGTACGAAACCAGCTTGATCCAACCTTGCACACCGTACAGCCCCGCCACCCGACCGAGCACCACCCACTCGTCAGCGGTGGACGGTGCGGTCACGGCCTCGCTCAGGCGGCGACCTTGGCCTTTTGTTTGACGAGGCTGGCGACGCGCTCCGAGGCCTTGGCGCCCTTGCTCAGCCAATACTGATAGCGCTCCAGGTCGATGCGCAGGCGTTCTTCGGCGCCAGTCGCTAGCGGGTTGTAGAAGCCGATGCGTTCGATGTTCGAGCCGTTCGGGGCGCGCCGCCGATCGGCGACGATGATTGAAAAAAACGGGCGCTTGTTGGCGCCGCCGCGGGCGAGACGTATGGTGACCATTTCAGGTTCCTCTTGGGGTTACGGACGCGGTCGACAAGGAATCAGACGACCATTCAAGGCTGGCGATTCTACCTGGAAATACCCGGGAAAGGAAGGTTAATTAGGGTTGATTCGGGGCACATCGGGCGAGCGCCCGGCGGACACGGCAAGGGACCGCAGAAACGCCTGATAGTCCGGCGACAGCCAGTCGCGCCCGCCGAGCGCCAGGTAGCGGATGCGGCCCGCGGGGTCGACCAGGAAACTCGCCGGCAGGCCGCGCGGCTGCCACCGCTCGGTCACCTGGCCGTCGCGGTCCATGAGGGTTTCGAGATCGGGGGCAATGATGTTCAAAAATGCGAACACCTCGTCGTCGGTCTCGGCGGTGTTGACCAAGAGAAGTTTAACCGGCAACGGCGGGGTAACGGCGGCCAAGCCTTGCAGAGTCGGCATCTCGCGCCGGCACGGCACGCACCAACTCGCCCAGAAGTGCACCAACACCCACTGGCCGCGCAACGCGGCGATGTCGGTGGTCTTGCCCTCCATGGTGGCGAGCCGCAACGCCGGCGCCGGACGACCGTCTTGTTCGAGCAGCCCTTTCGGGAGCGACGCCGAGAATACTGTGGTGCTGGCAAGCAGCAACAAACTACATACCGCCGTTCGTATCATAGCGTCTCACCCTTGGGGCAAACCAGGTTGTCGAAACGCACCTGCAACACCGGGCCGGAGCCGTCGTCGCCGGTACGGAAGCGCGCCGCCAGCGTAAACGGCACGGGCGGCGGCGCCAGGGTCACGTTGCCGCCGGCCGATTCGCCGGGGTGGAGGTCGCGCCGTTCGGGCAGTTGCGTCCAGCCGAACGTAGCGCGATAGGCGGGCGGGAGAGCTATCCGTTTCCAAAGCGCGTTCCATTCGTCACGCCGGATGCGCTTGTGTTCGCGGTCCTGGTCGTCGATAAAGCGCCAGCCATCCAGTTCCAGCCAGACGATGTCGTTGCGCTCGTTGCGGATACCGATCGTCAGAAAACAGCGCTGCGTGATGCGCCGCACGGCGTCCTCCGGAAATCCGCGCGCCGAATAGAACGCGAACTGCTGTCCGAGGGTGCGCGCGGTAACCGACATGACCAGTCCCTGGCCGCGGTATTCGCGTCGCCCATCGGGTGCCTCGGTGATGTCGTCGGCCGCGTGCCCGCCGGCCGCGCCCAAAAGCAACCAGGCCGCCAATGAGCCGAGAATGTCAGCCTTTCGGAGGCCAACCATGGGTTTCGTTTTGGCAACTGCGGCACCAGACATAGAGCGCATCATATAACACCAGGCCGTGCTGCGGTTTACTTTTCCTGCTCTTCCGGCGGCATGAGGTCATGGAAGGATTTCCACAGCAGCAGGTCGTAACCGATCTTCATGCCGGCGCCGATCAGCAATGGCACGGCCAGCGCCACGCCCTGCATGAGAAACCCGGCCGCGAACGGCGCCACCGCCCAGCCGCCCATGCGCACCAGCGTGGTCACGCCCGAGGCCCAGGTGCGTTCATCCGGTCGCACCACCGCCATGACATAGGACTGGCGGGTGGGCACGTCCATCTCCACCAGCAGTTCGCGCATGATGAACAACACCGCCGCCATCCAGAATTCCGGCACCAGCGCGACCACCACCAGCATGAGACTGGACGGGATGTGGGTAAAAACCATGGTGTTGACGAGGCCGATGCGCGCCGCCAGCCACGCCGCGCCAAAATGCGACACGGCATTGGCCGCGCGCGCGAAGAAAAACAGCATGGCGATGGCACCCGCGCCGGCGCCGAAGCGTTCGAAGAAGAAATAGGAGAGCAGCGCGGTACCCAAAAATCCGCCGGCCAATGAATCGATCAGAAACAGTCCGGAGATGCGCCGAACCATGCGACGACTTTCCGGTGCGACGGTGACCGGGACCAACACCGGAACACCGCCATTCGCCTCCACCGCCGAGCTTAATAGGGAATACAGAACGGCCGTCGTCAGCAAGAGCAGCGCATACAACCCCAGCGCCACGGCATAGCCCAATGGCTCCGGCACATCGAAGGCCATCCGGAGCAAAACGGGCAAACCGGCGACCACGGCGCCGAGGGCGTGGCCAATATCCTGCAACACGTTGTACCAGGCGAAGGCGTAGACGGTGCGTCCCTGCACCACGCCCCTCGCCTCGTTCCCATCGGCGAAGGCACGGGTACGTTCGCGCGGGCCCGGTGTTGACGGCAGGATGGCATGATCGAGCACCAGCGACGCGCCCCGATCGCGGCCCATGCCGTTGACCATGCCGAGGAAGGCGACGACACAAACAATGAGAATGTGATCCGAAAAGATCAGACCGGCACCACCCGCTGCCGACAGCAGCGACAACACCACCAGCGTGCGGCGGCGACCGAGGCGGTCGCCGAGGTATGTAACGATCAGTGTCGACAGCGCGGCGCCGGCAAGACCGCTGCCGATGACCAGACCCACAGCCGACGCCGGAAACCCGCGCTGCGCCAGATACAGGCCAAGCAATACGCCGATGAGGCCGGTCGCCAGCGCGCGCAGGAAGGCGTTGGCATACAACAGGCGGCGGTCGCCCATCACAATTCAGCCGTGACGCTCACCCGCCGTTGACTGGCACCAGGCATAGAGCGCGTCATACATGATCATGCCGGCGCGCAGCATTTCGTGATCGTCCGGGATCGTGCGCGACAAACCGAGCGAGATGGCCAGCAACCCATGCGATTGTGGGGTCAGGTCAGGCTGGCCGGTATCGGCACCACGGACGATCGCCGCGAGTTTCAACAGCGCCGGATCGGTCAGCTTGTGCTTGTTCAGAAACGCATCGAACGAACACAGCTCACCGACATGTCCATATTCCACGCCCGGAATGTCATATGGGGTGGCGCCCTGCTCCTTCGCGACCCGCATCACGTCCGCCGCCGGCACATACAGAAACTCCGCCGGCGGGTCGATGAACCGCGCGATCAGCCACGGACAGGCAATGCGGTCGATCTTCGGGCGTTCGCGCGTGACCCATTTCATGGCTACTTCGCCGTCGTGGCGCCGCCTGCGGCTTTCCAGGCCTCGATGCCGCCCTCGATGAAGCGTGCCTTGAGACCCTGCCCAAGAAGATGATCGAGCACTGAGTTGCTGACGCTGCCGCCGCGCGCGCAATAGACCACGACCTCGCTTCCTTTCGGCAGATCCTTGCTCCACTCGGCCATCTGTTCGGGATTCTTCCACTGGGCACTGGGCAATTTGACCTTGTCGGCATCGAAATCATTCTGACGCCGGACATCGAGCAGCGTCACGGATTGTTTCTCGACCAGCGGCTTGAGGTCATTCGGGGTAATGGTACGGCTCATTTCACACACTCCTCGTATAAGCGGGCGACGTTCGCCCAGTTGATATTGTTCATGCTGGCATCGACATAGGCGGCGGCCTTGGCGCCGTAGTCCATGTGGTACGAGTGTTCGTACATGTCGAGCGCCAGAATCGGCGTACCGCCCGCGAGATTGCCGGTGTGATCCCCGGCCCACTGGTTGACCAGTTTGCCATCCCGGGGCGAGTATGCGAGCAGCACCCAGCCGGAGCCGCCGCCCTGGGCCTTGCCCATGAAGGAAAATTCGGCCTGCCAGCGCTCGAAGCCGCCGAAGCCGCGCTTGAGCGCATCGAGCAGCTTGCCGCCCGGACCGGATGACTCGCCGAGCCCGTCGAAATAGAGTTCGTGCAGAATCATTGAATTGGTGGCGATCAACTCCTCGCGCTTGAGGCCGTTGATGGTGAATACCGGCGCCTTGGAAAAATCCAGCGCCGCCAGCTGTTCACTGATGGCGTTGAGGCGCTTCACCGCTCCGCCGTAGTTGTTCTGGTAGTGCGAAACGATGAGTTTTTCCGACAATCCTTTGAGCCTGGTCGGATCGCACCCTAGAGGTTTCATTTGGTAGGTCATGGCCGGTCCTCAGCCAAACAGCGGCTTCAGTACAAACACCCAGGCGAGTCCCGCCACCGCGCAGACACCGATCACCTTCATGATGTCCAGCTTGTAGCGCCACAGCGCCAGGAATGCGGCAATGCCGACGACCAGCGAGAACCATTCGAAGCCTCCGGCGAGCGGCGCGGTAGTGGTGGCCTGCGGCCACAACACGTGCCAGGCGAAGAACACCGCGAGGTTGATGATGACACCGACCACCGCGGCGGTGATCGCGGACAGCGGCGCCGAGAGCTTGATGTCGTGGCGCGAGGCCTCGATCGCCGGACCGCCGACGAGGATGAACAGGAACGACGGCAGGAAGGTGAAGAAGGTCGCCACCAGCGCGCCGGCGATGCCGCCGAGCGCCAACAGCTCGCCGCCGAACACCTGCTTGGTCCAGCCTCCGATGAAGCCGACGTAGGTCACGACCATGATGAGCGGACCGGGCGTGGTTTCGCCGAGCGCCAGGCCGTCGATCATCTGCAGGCCGGTGAGCCAGCCATACTGCTCGACGCCGCCCTGATAGACATACGGCAGTACCGCATAGGCGCCGCCGATGGTGAGAAACGCCGCCTTGGTGAAGAACCAGCCCATCTGCGTGAGCGTGCCCTGCCAGCCGTACAGCGTCAGCAGCAACGCGAACACGGCCAGGCCGATACCCAGCCCGGCGGCCAGGAAGATCGTCACGCGCGCCCAGCTGAAGCGTGCGTGCTCCGGCACCGGGGTGTGATCGTCGATCAGCGCCGGGCCATAGGTCTTGTTGGACCCGCCATGTCCGCCGCCGGCCTTGAACTTGTCCGGCGCCAGCCGTCCGCCGATCGCCCCGAGAATCGCCGCCGCCAGCACGATCGCCGGGAACGGCGCATCGAAGACAAAGATGGCCACGAAGGCCGCGGCCGCCACCGCCCACAACACGGCGTTTTTCAGTGCCTTGGAACCGATGCGATAGGCGGCAAACACCACGATCGCCGTAACCGCCGGCTTGATGCCGTACAGCACGCCGGCCACCACCGGCAGATCGCCGAAGGCGATGTAGATCCACGACAGGCTGGTGAGCAACACCAGCGCCGGCAGAAAGAACAGCATCCCGGCCACGATGCCGCCGAGCACACCGTGCATCAGCCAGCCGATGTAGATCGCGAGCTGGATCGCCTCCGGCCCGGGCAGCACCATGCAGTAATTGAGCGCGTGCAGGAAACGGTGCTCGCTGATCCAGCGACGCTTCTCGACCAGCTCCTGGTGCATCATCGAGATCTGCCCGGCCGGCCCGCCGAAGCTGATGAAGCCGAGCTTGAGCCAGTATTTGAACGCCTCCCAGAACGGCACCGGCGCGGGCGGAGCAGTGGGTATGGTGGATGACATCGGTTTACTCCTCCTGATAGGAACGGTAAAGGTGATCGAACAGGCGGCTCGCTTCCGCGAGCAGCCGGTTGTCATTGGTCAGGCGCGCGCGGGCGCCGGCGAGGATCGCCGCCAGCCCCTGGGCCTCCGGCACCGGCGCCCCGCCGACATCGAGACAGTGCACCAGACGGCCGAGGCGTTGCAGTGCCGGATCGTCCTCGAGTCCGAAGCTGGCGAGCAGGGTTTCGAACGTCACGCGCGCGCCGACGTGGCTGAACGTCGCACCGTCGAAATCGAATCCCAGGGCGCTCCCGGGGCAGCGCTTGATGTCCTTGAGCCACAGAATCCTGGCGGGCGGATCGATGAAGCGCTTGATCAGCCAGGCCGACGCCAGCCGGTCGACCCACGGCCGCGCGCGCGTCGCCCAGGTGCGGTGCCGGTAATCCTTGATGGCCAGGCGTTCGATACGGCCGGTCTGCATCCGCGGCTCGCCGGGAAACAGTTGCGCGTTCAGCGACGCCTCGGCATCGGTCAGCATTTGCGCGGCCTGATCGGCGGCCGAACCGGCGAAATAGTCGGTCGCGCGGATCGCCTGGTATTCGCGCCGCAACCGTTTCAGCGTCCGGACCGAGGCAGAGAGCTTGCGCCTGTCGCGCAGCGATCGCAGCCGGCGCGCCGCCTCGGTCACACGGGAGTAGTCGCCGTCACGATCGAACAGTGCGCGAAATCGCCGGGTCTGCTCCGGATCGACTCCGTCGACGCGCAGTACATGCGCCGTGCCGCCGGCGCCGACCACCTCACGCGCCTGCGCCTCCAGCGCAGGCCGGGTCGATTCGCCGTCGGGCAGCAGGTAGACACCGTCCCGCAGCACTGCCGTCCCCAGCGCCTTCAGGGCGCGCCACACGCGCATGCGCGGCGTGGCGCTGCGGCCGGGCAGGCTGATGACCAGCATCGCCCAGCGGTTTTCCTCTATCGGCTTCATGTAGCGAATACTACATGAGTCGTAGCAGGATCAACAGATTATTTTAGGGGATGGAAATAACGGAGGGATGGTGCCCTTGCGCCCGCCAAGAATACCTTCCGTGATTATGACCGGCGACCGACGCCGTGGTACTCGAAACCCAGGTGCTTGAGTTGCGCCGGATCGTATTGATTGCGGCCGTCGAATATGACCGGCTGCTTCAGCAGTTGTTTGATGCGCGCGAAGTCCGGATGCCGATAGGGTTTCCATTCCGTCACCAGGATCAATGCCTCGGCGCCGGCCAGCGCAGCATACGGATCGTCCACCAGCGTCAACCGTTGGCCGTCGAACCAGTCCGCCGGCAACTCGCGGCGTGCCGCCGCCATCGCCACCGGATCGTGCGCCTGGACGCGCGCGCCGGCCGCGATCAGTGCCTGCAACAGCACCGCCGACGGCGCCTCGCGCAGGTCGTCGGTGCCGGGCTTGAAGGCCAGCCCCCACACGGCGAAGGTCTTGCCGGCGAGCTTCGTACCGAAGCGCGCCCGGATTTTTTCCGCCAATAATTGCTTCTGACTGTCGTTGCGCGCCGAGACCGCGCGCAATACCGTGGGGTCGAAGCCGTTGTCCTCGGCGGTTCGTATCAACGCCGTCACGTCCTTGGGAAAGCACGAGCCGCCGTAGCCGCAGCCTGGATAGATAAAGGCGTAGCCGATACGGCTATCGGCGCCGATACCCTGGCGCACACTCTCCACGTCCACGCCCAGGCGATCGCACAAATTGGCGATCTCGTTCATGAACGAGATACGGGTGGCGAGCATGGCGTTGGCGGTGTATTTAGTCATCTCGGCCTCGCGCGTGCCCATGAACAACGTGCGCTCATGACTGTGGGTGAACGGGGCGTACAACTCACGCAGCACGGCGCGCGCGCGTTCGCTCTCGCTGCCGACGATGATGCGATCCGGGCGCATAAAATCCTCGACCGCCGCGCCCTCCTTCAGGAACTCCGGGTTGCTGACGACATCGAAAGGGATAGCGGCGCCACGCGCCGCCAGTTCCTCCTGAATCACGGCCGTGACGCGATCGGCGGTACCGACCGGCACCGTCGATTTATCGACGATCACGCTGTACTCGCGCAGGTTCCGGCCGATGGCGCGCGCCACAGCCAGCACGTATTGCAAATCGGCGGCGCCGTTTTCGCCGGGCGGCGTGCCGACCGCGATGAAATAGATCGTGGAAGCGGCCATCGCCTCCGGCAGCGTGGTGGTAAACCGCAGCCGGCCGGCCTTGAGATTGGCGGCCACGATCGACTCGAGACCGGGTTCGTGAATCGGGATCTCGCCGGCCGCGAGGCGCGCCACCTTGGCGGCATCGGTGTCGACACAGGTGACGTCGTTGCCCATCTCGGCGAAGCAGGCGCCGGTCACCAGCCCGACATAGCCGGTGCCGATAACGGTTAAATTCATGACGTGCCCCGCGCCACGACGGTTTTGGGGCGGCGCGCGGTGTCGATCGCCGGAACCAGGTCGGCGAGCGATTCCCGGATTTTTGTCTCGTCGTGCCGGCGGCACGACGATTCCAGCATCGTCAGCGTGGAATCCAGCAACTCGGCGTCGGGCAGGTCGCTGCGCGCGAGCAAGATCTTCGGGTGGGCGGTGTCGGCCAGGCGTTCACCGTCGTAGAACAACTCCTCGTGCAACTTCTCGCCCGGCCGCAGCCCGGTATAGACGATCTCGATGTCGACTCCGGGTTTTTTCCCGGACAACAGAATCAACTGCTCGGCGAGGTAGGCGATCTTGACCGGCTCGCCCATGTCGAGCACGTAGATTTCGCCGCCGCGACCGATCACGCTTGCTTGCAGAATCAACTGCGCGGCCTCGGGGATGGTCATGAAATACCGGGTGATCTCGGGATGGGTGACGGTAACCGGTCCGCCGGCCGCGATCTGTTGCTGAAACAACGGAACCACGCTGCCGGTCGATCCCAGCACATTCCCGAAACGCACGGTAATAAAGCGGGTCTTGGAGCGCGCCTGCATCGCCTGACAGAGGATTTCCGCAACGCGCTTGCTGGCGCCCATGACGTTGGTGGGGTTGACCGCCTTGTCGGTCGATATCATCACGAACGCCTCGCAACCATGGCGATCGGCCGCTGCCGCGAGCACACGGGTACCGAATACATTGTTGGCAACCGCGGCGTGCGCCTGGTCCTCCAACAACGGCACATGCTTGTAGGCGGCGGCATGGAAGATCGCCTGTGGCCGGTAAGTGCTCAACAATCGCTCGACCGCCGGCGCGTCGCCGACGTCGCCGAGCACCGCGACCAGGGGCAGATCGGGATAGTCGCGGCGCAGTTCCAGCTCGATGCTATAAAGGTTGAACTCGCTGCGTTCGAGAATAACGAGTTGGCGCGGTCGCAGACGGGCAAGCTGGCGGCACAACTCCGATCCGATCGAGCCGCCGCCGCCGCTGATCAGAATGGTTTTTCCGCGCATCCCGTCGGTGATCGCCCGCCAATCGAGCGACACCACGTCGCGTCCCAACAGGTCGTCGATCTTTACGTCGCGCAACTCCTTGAGACTGACCTGGCCATTGACCAGATCCTGCATGCGCGGCAGGATGCGAAACGGCTGGCCGGCGGCCTCGCAGATTCCGACGATGCGGCGCAATTGCTGTTGGCTGGCCGACGGCAGCGCCAGCATGATGAGATCGATGCCGTGCGCACCCACGACCCCGGGGATATCGTCGCAGCCGCCCACCACCGGCAGTCCGTGGATGTCCTTGCCGCGCTTGGCGGTGTTGTCGTCGACGAAGCCGACCGGACGATAGATGCGCTCCGGATCACGCAACAGATCGCGCGCCAGCATCTCGCCGGCCCGCCCGGCGCCGACGATCAGTACATGCTTGCCGGCTTGATGATAGACGCGCCAATCCTTCAGCAACCGGTAGGCGAAGCGCGGACCGCCCAGCAGGCCGACCAGCAACAGGCCGTACAGGATGAACACCGAACGCGGTACGTCCTGCCATTGAGTCAGCGCGTACACCACCGCGCCCGAGACGACGACGCCCGAGGCCACCGCCTTGAGGATGCGAATGAGATCGGGCATGGAGGCAAACCGCCACACACCGCGATACAAGCCGAAATACCAGAACAAGCCGCCCTGCAGCACCACCACGGCCGGTAACACCTCGAGGGCGTGCGCAAAAAACGGATCGGGAATTGCGCCAAGATTGAAGCGCAGCCAATACCCGCCCAACCAGGCGACCGGGATCATCAGCAGATCGTGGGCGAAGACTGCGCCACGCGCCCGCACTTTTTTCAGCCAACTGCCCATCGGTCGTTGATAGTCGCGAGTTACAAAAGTGTGATCGCAGGGATGACGTTGCCGGCGGTTATTTCGATTGTCCGGCGCGCTCGAGGCGCGTTACACCGACCATCAGCATCGGGTAACAAACCGCCCAGAACGCCAGTATAAACCACTGTACCGAGGGTGTCTGCCGCGTCGCCCATAGCGCCGAGCCGGCACAGGCGAGCATGAGCGCATACTCATACAACACGGTTTTCTTGTGTCCCCAGCCGAGCTGCACCAGCCGCTGATAGTAATGACGCTTGTGCGCCTGCCAAAGCGTCTCGCCCCGCCAGGCGCGCTGCAGCAGGGTGGCGCTGGCATCCACGATGAACGGCGAGAAGATCAGCAGCGCCGCCCACAGCGGCACGATGCCGTCGCGCTCGCCCCACACTACCAGTGCCGCGGCCAGAAAGCCCAACAGCGACGAGCCGGTGTCGCCCATAAAAATGCGCGCTGGCGGAAAATTAAACACCAGGAATCCGCCGGCGGCCGCGGCCGCGGCCAGACTCAGCGCCGCAAACGGCGCGTTTCCGACCATCATCCCGAGCAGTGCGAAGCTGGAAAAACCGATCACCGCCATGCCGCCGGCCAATCCGTCCATTCCGTCCATGAAGTTGTAGAGATTGATCATCCACACCACGAACAACACCGCCAGCGGCGCGCCGATCGCGACCGGCCAGGAGAGATGCATCCCGGGCAGACTCAGACCGGGCGGACCCAGCCCGCCTGCAAGCAACAGGATCGCGACGGCGAAATGTGCCAGCATGCGCCTCCCAGGCGAAACGCTAAATCGATCGTCCAGGAACGAGAGCAGTGCGATCGACAGGCCGCCACCGGCGATGATCCCCACGGTGATCGTCGGCCCGGCCAGCGCCAGCGGTATGGTCATGCCACCGATCGCCGCTAGAATCGCCAGGCCGCCGGTGCGCGGCGTCGGGCGGGTGTGCAGGGAACGTTCGTTCGGATAATCCAGGATGCGCAGGCGCGCACCGGGATGGCACAGGTAGCGCGTGCCCAACAACGCAATGACAAACGCCAGCAACGCGTACACCGGAGTCATGCGGACTTGTCGCGGTAATGCGCGACCATCGCGGGGAGCGCATCGATCAGCGTGTGCGCCGGCTGAAAATCCAATTCCCGTCGGATCTTTTCCGAACTGTACCAGGCCGAACCGGTGAGTTTCTCCACCGCCGCGGAATTGAGCGGAATATCGCGGCGCGCGATAAAACCGACGGCGTCGCCCAGTCTGGCAGCCGCGTGCAGGCCGGCCAGCGGCAAGACCCAGCGCGGCGGCCGCCTTCCCAAGGCCGCGCAGATGGCCAGATAAATCTCGCGGGTGGAATAGTCGCGCCCATCGGTGACCAGGTATAGCTGGCCGTTCGCTTGCGGCCGCTCGGCGGCTAGCAGCGCCGCCTGCACGACGTCGTCAACGTGCACCATCGAACGTTTATTCCCTGTCTCCGGTAACGGCGGAAAGCGCCCGCGGTCGATGGCCGCGATCATGCGCGGGAGATTGCCCTTGTCATCATTGCCGCCATACACAAGCGGCAGACGCAGGACGCAGACATGCAGGCCATGTTGTCTGCCGGCCTCGAAAACCAACTGTTCGGCAGCGTACTTGGCACGGCCGTATGAACTGACCGGTAGCGCCGGGCTGGATTCGGTCAAACGGCTCGGACCGCCCTCGCCCATGGCCTTGACACTGCTCATATATACAAATCGCTTCACACCGGCGCGCACTGCGTCGGCGAGTAGTGCGCGCGCACCAAACATGCGGTCGCCGGACTCGTCCGCGCCACTGGCCAGGTGAAACACCGCGTCCACACCATCGCACACACCGGCCAAGGTGTGCGGCCTGGCGAGATCGACACTCGCCGCCTCGACCTTGGCGGACCAGAACGCTTTGATCCGGGCGGCATCGCGCGCCGCGGCCCGCACGGCCACACCCTGGTGCAACAAGGCGTCCACCAGCCGGCGGCCGATGTAACCGCTCGCGCCGGTGACCAAGACCAGGGAGGACATGCCAGTTTAGTGCGGAGACAGAAAAGCTAAGACATCCATGCGGTGGGATCGAACGGCATATCCGGCGGTAGGTGGCGGAGTACGCCCCGGGCGCTCAGGCGTCAAACGGCCGATCGTTTCCGCGTGCGACCTTGGTAAGGGCGATGGCCGATATGGCCGGGGCCACGGACGTTTCCTTGGCGGCGCGTCTCCGGCCAAGCAGTTCAACGAGCGCGAGCAGAGAGAACCTTGTCCACACCGCGATCGTGACCAGCACCATCAACACCCAGCTGTACTCGCGACGGAAGAACTTTTGATAGAAGCGAATCATGCCCTTGTGCTTGTACCACAACACCCGGATCGGTCGCGTCTTGCTGGACTGGCCCTTGAAATGAATCACCGTCACATCCGGCACGAACATGATCTTCCAGCCGGCTTGGCGGAAACGCATGCACCAGTCCAGGTCCTCGCAATGCAGAAAATACCCTTCGTCGAGCGGGCCGACCTGTTCCAGGGCCGCGCGTCGCACGAACATGAAGGCGCCGGAGATGGCCTCGATCGACACCGGGTGCACCGGCAGCGGCTCGTGGGTCAGCACAAAACTGTGAAACTGCGGGTCGTTGGGAAACAACTGGTTCATGTGCAACACCCGCATCGAGGCGCGCCATGGTGTCGGCACCGCGCGCCGGCAGCCGGCCTGCTCGGACCCGTCCGGATTGCGGATCAGACAGCCGCCCATGCCGACGTCCGGATAGGCCTCCATCACCTGATACATGCGCTGCAGGGTGTCGGGCTTGACGATGCAATCGCTGTTCAGAAACAGTACATACTCACCGATCGCGTTGGGGAGCGAAACATTATTGGCGCGCGCGAATCCGTAGTTGTCGCCGTTTTCGATGACATGCACGCGCGGGTCGCGGCCGAACAGGTGGTAGAGCAGTTGCAGGCTGCCGTCGGTGGAGCCGTTATCGGAAAGCAGGACCTCGACCGGGATATTCGAGGCCAACACCGAGCGCACGCTTTCGCAAAGCAGTGCCCCACCGTTGTAATTGACCAGCAACACCGACACCAACGGCCGGATGCCGGCCGCTGACTGAGGCTCCCGCCGGAACGCCAGCGACGACTCTACCCTCCGCCTACCCTGTTCGCGCATTTTTGTAGGACCCCCGCCAACGCCCGGTTTTTTGCATCTTATCGGGTTGTCCCACAGCCAACAAGCCTGGCGCGGACAGCCCAGAAAATGGCGGTTTCGCGAAATTCGACCGGAACGACGATGCCGCGGGAGCCGGCCGACTCGGCGAAGCATGGTCAGCGGTTCGCCCATGCGTGGCTAACGCCGGCTGGCCACGAGGGTGAGGGAAAAATGGTGTGCCCGGAAGAATTACTGCGTACGTCCTAATACTCAGCCCTGCGGGCCACCGCCACGCGGCGTTGCGCCGTGCTCCCGGCGCGGCCGTTCGAACCGCTTGGGATTTCGTCGGAGGTTCGAATCCTCAACTGGCCAATAAAAAGAGCCCGTGAAGGGCTCTTTATATTGGCGCGCCCGGAAGGATTCGAACCTCCGACCACCTGGTTCGTAGCCAGGTACTCTATCCAACTGAGCTACGGGCGCTTGATTTATTCGGATGAAACTCGCAGGGCGGCGGATTATGCGAAGTGCACGTGGCGCTGTCAAGAATCGACAACAAATTCTGGCGGAGAGAGAGGGATTCGAACCCTCGATGGAGGTTTAAGCCCCCATACTCCCTTAGCAGGGGAGCGCCTTCGACCAGCTCGGCCATCTCTCCAAATTCATGGATTCATTATACCGGAGTAGACGCCGAAAAAATTACCCGCCCTCCCTGGCGCGACTGCGTGGCTTCGTGAATCCCCGGCCCGACCCTCCCTGGTCGGGCGCACGCCGGGAAAAAGGTCCGCCGGACCTTTTTCTATTCCGGCTCGCCCCGTAGCAGGGGAGCGCCGTCGACCAGCTCGGCCATCTCTCCAAATTCATGGATTCATTATACCGGAGTAGACGCCGA
>JACREH010000005.1 GCA_016218345.1 Gammaproteobacteria bacterium
CGGACCGAGGGAGTCATATTCGCCGTGCGCGCCGCGCAGGTCGAGTACCTCAAGCCGGCGCGCTTCAACGATGCCTTGGAGGTGACAGTGGAGTTGGCCCGACGCGGCGCCGCCAGTATTAACTTCAAACAAGAAGTGCGGCGCGATGGTGAAACGCTTTGCAGCGGCGAGATCAAGATCGCCTGTTTAAATGTAACTTCCTTCCTCCCGACCGCCATCCCCGAGCGGGTGGCGGCGGCGCTCAAGTCCGGTGAGGCGCCATGAACATCACCGCCTCCGGCGACGGTATCGCGCTGCTCAGTCTTATCAAGGACGCCAGCCTGCTGGTGCAGCTGGTCATGCTGCTGCTGCTCGCGGCCTCGGTCGTGTCCTGGACCATGATCTTCCGCAAGTGGTTCGCGATCAAAGCCGCGCACCGCGCCGCCGACGAGTTCGAGGGCAAGTTCTGGGGCGGCGGCAACATCAACCAGATGTATTCGGGGCTGTCGCGCCGTTCCGGTCAGTTGACCGGCATGGACAGCGTGTTCGTCGCCGGTTTCCGCGAATACTCGCGCCTCGAAAACCAGAAAAGCATCAAGCCGATGGACGTGCTGGAAGGCGTGCAGCGCGCCATGCGCGTGGCGTTGAGCCGCGAGATCAGTTTTCTCGAAACCCACTTGTCGTTCCTGGCGACGGTCGGCTCGACCAGCCCCTACGTCGGTCTGTTCGGCACGGTCTGGGGCATCATGAACTCGTTCCGTTCCCTGGGCGCGGTGCAGCAGGCCACGATCGCGCATGTCGCGCCCGGTATCGCCGAGGCACTGGTCGCGACCGCCATGGGACTGTTCGCCGCCATTCCGGCGGTGATCGCCTACAACCGCTATTCCACCGAGGTCGAGCGCCTGGTGACGCGCTACGAGGTGTTCATGGAGGAGTTCAGCAGCATCCTGCAACGCCAGGCGTTCGCCGCCAAGTAACGACGCATGCCGACCTACCGCAAACATCGCAAGTGTTTTATGACCGAGATCAACGTCGTGTCGTACGTCGACGGGGATCGAGTTGCACACATGGTGACGTGTTACAAACTACTCATGAAAGAGTTCGGCGCCATCCTGCAACCTCAGGCGTTCTCCGGGAAGTAACCGCGCATGGTAACCTACCGCAAACATCGCAAGCGCCTGATGGCCGAGATCAACGTCGTGCCGTACATCGACGTGATGCTGGTGCTGCTGGTGATCTTCATGATCACCGCGCCGTTGCTCACCCAGGGCGTGCAGGTCGATCTGCCCAAGGCCGCGGCCAACCCGGTCAATCCGGCCGACACCGAAACTCTGGTGGTGACCGTCGATCGCAAGGGCAATTATTTTCTGGATGATCGTCCGATCGACCCGGAGGCATTGCAGGCCAAGGTGGCGGCGATCCTGCGGCTGCGCCCGAAGACCCCGGTCATGATCCGCGGCGACCTCAATGTTCCCTATAACGAAGTGGTCAAGGCCATGGTGGTGTTGCAGGCCGCCGGCGCGCCGAGCGTCGGACTTCTGACCCAGCCGCCCGAGACCAAGCGCAGCGACAAGGTCAAATGACCAGACGAGCGAAGGCCGCTCCTGCGAAACCATATGGCCAGACGAACGCAGTAGGGCTTCCGTATCGCGCTCGCGGCATTCGTACGTCCTTGTACAGCACAGGCGACAGGGTCATAAAATAAGGCGATGGTACGTCTCACAATCCGCAGACCGAGCGGCGGTTACAAGGCGTTTTTATTGGCGGTGATGGTGCATGCCGCGCTGGTCGCCCTGCTGGTGATCGGTTTTCGCTGGCAGGCGGCGCCGCTCGCCCCGCCGCCGGCCGAGAAGATCGTGCAGGCCAAGGCGCTGAACGAACCGGAGGTCAATCAGGAGATCGAGCGGCTCAAGAGGCAGGAGGAACGCCAGCGTCGCGAGGACGAGGCCAAGAAAAAGGCCGAGGCCGCCAAGCAGGCCGAGGCCGAAAAGAAACGCAAGGCCGAGGAACAGAAGGCGCTCGATGCCAAGCGCAAGCTGGAGGAGGACCGGAAGCGCAAGGCCGAGGCCGAAAAGAAACCCGAGAAGAAACCCAAGGTCGACGAGCAGCAGAAGCCCGCCGACGCCAAGAAGGCCAAGGAGAAGAAGCTCGAGGACGAGGCGCGCCGCAAGGACAACGAGCGCGCCCTGAAGGAGCAATTGGCCGCCGAGGACAAGGCCCGCCAGCAGCAGCGCCGCCAGGCCGAGCAGGCCCAGCAGGCGATGAGCGAGATCGATAAGTACCGGGCGTTGATCAAGCAGAAAGTCGAGCGCAGTTGGGCGCGCCCGCCCAGTGCCGAGAAAGGCCTGGAGTGTCTGGTGCGCGTGCGCCTGATACAAAGCGGTGAGGTGATTCAGGCCAAGGTGGTGCGTTCGAGCGGCAACGCCGCCTTCGACCGTTCGGTGGAGAACGCGGTGTACAAGGCCTCGCCGTTGCCGCTGCCGGACGATAAAAGCTTGTTCAGCGAGTTTCGCGAGCTGGAATTTATATTCAAACCGGAGGATTGATGTTCATTATCAGCAGCAAGTGGCAAGTAGCAAGTAACAAGTCGACCACCACCGCCGACAGCGCGAGCCTGAAACGATTGGTTCTTCTCTTGTTGCTCGTCACTTGCAACTTGCTATTCGCGCCGGCGGCGCGCGCCGTTCTGACTATCGAGATCACCCAGAGTTACGACGGCGGCATGCCGATCGCCATCGTGCCGTTCAAGTGGGACGGCCCGGCCAAACAGGCCCCGCAGGATATCGCCGGCATCATCGAGTCCGATCTGCTGCGCAGTGGCCGGTTCAACGCCGTCCCCAAGACCAATTTCGTGTCCCAGCCGCACGAGCACAAGGACGTGGTATTCAAGGACTGGCGCATCTCCAAGGCCGAGGCGCTGGTGATCGGCACGCTCCGCCAGATCGCGCCGGGACGGTATATCGTGGAATTCCGGCTGTACGACGTGTTCAAGGAGACCCAGCTCAGCGGCTACATGTACATCGTCGAGGAGGACTCGCTGCGGCGCGTCGCCCATCAGATCAGCGACCTGATCTATGAAAAGTTGACCGGCGAGCCGGGCGCGTTCAACACCCGCATCGCCTATGTCGTGAAGGAGGGCGCCGGCAAGGCCATCAAGTACAAGTTGCAGGTCGCCGATTCCGACGGCTACGACGCCATCACCATCCTCACCTCGCCCGAGCCGATCCTGTCGCCGGCCTGGTCGCCGGACGGCACGCGGCTTGCGTATGTGTCGCTCGAACACCGGCGCTCGACAATTTACATTCAAAGCGTCGCGACCGGCGATCGCGTCAAGGTCGCCGAGCACAAGGGCCTGAACGGTGCGCCGGCCTGGTCGCCGGACGGCAGCCGGCTGGCGCTGACGCTCTCCAGGGACGGCAACCCCGAGATCTACGTGCTGCGCCTGGCCGACAACAGCTTGGAGCGCCTCACCAACCACCCGGCGATCGACACCGAACCGGCCTGGTCGCCCGACGGACGGCAGATCGTATTCACCTCCGACCGCGCCGGCCGGCCGAACATCTACCGCATTAACGCGGATGGTGGTAAGGTTGAGCGCATAACCGTCGACGGGGAGTATAATGCCCGCGCCTCGTATTCCGCGGATGGCACGATGCTGGCCCTGGTCAGCGCCAAGGGCGGGCGGTTTCATACCGCGGTCATGCATCTCAAGGGATCGGTGCTGCAACTGCTGACGGACACGTCGCTCGACGAATCGCCGAGCTTCGCACCGAACGGCCGGATCATCCTGTACGCCACGTCCGTGCAGGGGCGCGGGGTGCTGGCGTCGGTCTCGTCCGACGGACGGGTGCGGCAGATATTGAAATCCCAGGACGGCGACATTCGCGAGCCGGCCTGGTCGCCTTTTAATCGTCAACTACAACCTAAGGAGTGAAGTCATGTTGAAACACAAGCTGCTGCTTTCAATGCTGTTCGCTGCGCTGCTCGGTCTGGGCGGCTGCGCCACCGATACCGCCACCAAGGGCGACGGCGAGGGTGACGGCACCACCACCGGCGCCGGCAAATTCAGCCCGGAGCGCATGAAGCAGTTGCTCGCCAAGCGCACCGTGTATTTCGAGTTCGACAGCAGCACGCTGGTCGGCGAAAACCTGGAGGTCGTCCAGGCCCACGGCCAGCATCTGGCCGCCAACGCCAAGACCAAGGTCACGTTCGAGGGTCACGCCGACGAGCGCGGCACGCGCGAATACAACCTGGCGCTCGGCGAGCGCCGCGCCCAATCCGTCGAGCGCGTGATGCGCGCCTTGGGCGTGGGCTCGGACCGCGCCAAGGTCGTCTCGTTCGGCGAGGAAAAGCCGGTGGCCAACGGTCATGACGAGTCCGCCTGGCGCCTGAACCGCCGCGTCGAGATCATGTATTAATTGATTCGATGATCGGGGCCTTGCGCGTGGCGGCGGTGCGGGGCGGGGCGCTGTTCGCGCTTTGCTGTGCGCTTTCCGTCCACGCGCAAGAACCGCTTCCCGACCGGCGGGGCGCCGGTCCGCCGGTGGTCACCGGCGCGCCGGTGATCGCCCCGACCGCGCCGGCCGCCACCGGCACGGTTTCCGCCAAGCCGCGCACCGCCGCCCAGGAAAGCCTGCTCGATATCCTCCAGCAACTCGAACAGGTCCAGGCCGAACTGCGGCAGTTGCGCGACGCCGTCGAGGTGCAGGGCTTCGAACTCAATCAACTCAAGGCGCGCAACCGCGATCTCACCGAGGATCTCGACCGCCGCTTGCGCGTGCTCGAGCAGCCGGCGGTTGCCGGCGACACGCCCGGTAGCGCCGTCGTTCCGCCGCCGGCGAACACCGAGTCCAAACCGGTCACGCCCGAGCAGCAAAAAGACTACGACGCCGCCTTCGAGCTCATGAAGCAGGGAAATTACGCCGCCGCCGTCAAGGCGTTCCGCGAATTCAACGTCAAACATCCGCACAACGGCCTGGCCGACAACGCCCAGTACTGGATCGCCGAGGGCACCTACGTCCAGCGCAATTACAAACAGGCGCTCGACGAGTTCAACAAGCTGGTGAGCGCCTATCCGCACAGCCAGAAACAGCCGGACGCGCTGCTCAAGGTCGGCTATAGCCATTACGAACTGGGCGCCTACGACAAGGCGCGCAAGACCCTGAACGAGGTGGTGACGCGTTTCCCCAACACCACCGTCGCCAAGTTGGCCGGCGCGCGCCTCGACAAGATGAAGAAAGAAGGACGCTAGCCCTTTGTATTAGTTTTTGCCGCAAAGACGCAGAGGGCGCAGAGAAAACCATGCTCTCTAACGGTTTTTAATCGCTCATCCTTTACGCCCGCAAAATTTCAAAAGAGCTGTTTTTCGTTGTATGGTTTCCAGTCCATGACAGTATCCACACCGACCGATTTGTCGCATCTCGCCGACGCCCCGGCCGTCGAGCGGCTGCGCGTCACCGAGATCTTTTATTCGCTGCAAGGTGAATCGCGCACCAGCGGGTTCCCGACGGTGTTCGTGCGCCTGACCGGCTGCCCGCTGCGCTGCGGTTATTGCGACACCGAGTACGCGTTTCATGGCGGGGAGTGGCTGGACTTCGACCGGATTCTCGACGAGGTCGCGCGTCACGCGCCGCGCTACGTCACCGTGACCGGCGGCGAGCCGCTCGCGCAGCGCGGCTGTATTGATTTATTGAAGCGGCTCTGCGATCGCGGCTATCAAGTCTCGCTGGAAACCAGCGGCGCACTCGACATCAGCGCGATCGACCCGCGCGTGGTAATCGTAATGGACCTCAAGACGCCCGGTTCCGGCGAGGAGGCCAAGAACCGCTACGCGAACATCGCGCTGCTCAAGCCCCAGGACCAGGTGAAGTTCGTGCTGTGTGACCGCGCCGACTACGAATGGAGCCGCGCCACGCTCGCCGAATATAGATTGGCGGACATCTGCGAAGTGTTGTTTTCTCCGGCTTGGGGAAAATTGGAACCGAAACAGCTCGCCGAGTGGATGCTCGCGGACCACCTGCCGGTGCGCCTGCAAATCCAGTTGCACAAGCTGTTGTGGGGCGAGGAACGTGGGCGCTGACGGACCGAAGGCAGTCGTTTTGCTTTCCGGCGGGCTCGATTCGGCCACGCTGCTGGCGCTGGCGCGCGCCCAGGGGTTCGCTTGCCACGCGCTCAGTTTCGATTACGGCCAGCGGCATCGCGTCGAGTTGACGGCCGCGGCGCGGGTTGCCGAGCGCTTGGGTGCGGTCGAGCACCGCACCGTCAAGCTCGACATCGGCTGGATCGGCGGCTCGGCGTTGACCGACGCCAGCATTCCCGTGCCGCGGGTGCCGGGCGGCGGCATTCCGATCACCTATGTGCCGGCGCGCAACACCGTGTTCCTGGCCATCGCCCTGGGCTGGGCGGAGGTGCTGGATGCGCGCGCGATTTTCATCGGCGTGAACGCGCTCGATTATTCCGGTTACCCTGATTGCCGGCCGGCGTACATCGAGGCGTTTCAGCAGCTGGCCAATCTCGCCACGCGCGCCGGCGTCGAGGGCCGGCCGATCCGGATCCACGCGCCGCTCATCGAGATGCAGAAGGCCGAGATCATCCAGGCCGGCGCGCGTCTGGGTGTCGATTACGCGCTCACCACGTCGTGCTACGATCCGGATGTGCGCGGTCGCGCCTGCGGGCGCTGTGATTCCTGCCGGCTGCGCGCCGCCGGTTTCGCCGCCGCCGGCGTGCCCGACCCGACCGTCTACGTCACCGGCGGCGGCGGGGAATAAACAGCAGTTTCTCCGCGTCTTTGTACGTCGCGGCTGGCGGGCGCCGGCGGTCTCAAGTAAAATCGTGCCACTCGGATAATCAACAGAGAACACACGGGGGTTGTTGCTATGGAATTCACCATTCATTACCAAATCTTGATGTGGGTGTTCCTCATCGCCGTGGTGATGGGCGCGGTCGCCAACAAAACCAATTTCTGCACCATGGGCGCGGTGTCCGATTGGGTGAACATCGGCGACACCGGCCGGCTGCGCGCCTGGCTGCTGGCCATGACGGTGGCGCTGATCGGCGTGCTGGCGCTCGAGGCGAGCGGCATTGTGACGCTGCCGGGCGATACCTTCCCGCCGTACCGCACCGCCAATTTCTCCTGGTTGCGCTACCTGCTCGGCGGCGTGCTGTTCGGCATCGGCATGACCCTGGGTTCGGGCTGCGGCAACAAGACGTTCGTGCGCATCGGCGGCGGCAACCTCAAGTCGCTGGTGTTGCTGGCGGCGTTCGCGGGACCGGCCGCCTACTGGATGCTGTGGGGCGAGATCGGCGGCCAGGGTTTCTATACGCTGTTCTTCGAAGGATGGATCCAGCCGACCGCGATCGACCTGGCGGCGCGCAATATCCAGAGCCAGGAGCTCGGCGCCATCGTCGGCGGGCTGTTCGGCATGCCGGACGTGGCCAAATTGCACCTGATCGTCGGCGCGGCGATCGCCGTCGCCATGCTCGGCTTCATCTTCAAGTCCGCCGATTTCCGCGCCAGTGCCGACAACATCCTCGGCGGCGCCGTCATCGGCCTGGCGGTGGTCGCCGGCTGGTGGATCACCGGCGGCGCGCTCGGCAGGGAATGGCTCGACTGGGCGCAGCTCGAACCCGAGTCCCCGAGCCGGGTAGCGGTGCAGTCCTATACGTTCATCAGCCCGATGGGCGACACCGCGCGTTACCTGCTGACTCCCACCAACACGCTGTTCATCAACTACGGGGTCATGGCCCTGACCGGCGTGATCCTCGGTTCGTTCCTGTACACCGTCGTCACGCGCAAGTTTCGCATCGAGTGGTTCGTGAACGCCAAGGACTTTCTGATGCACGCCGTCGGCGGGGTGCTCATGGGCGTCGGCGGGGTGCTGTCGATGGGCTGCACCATCGGCCAGGGCGTTACCGGCGTGTCGACGCTCGCGCTCGGTTCGATCCTGACGTTCGTCGCGATCGTCTTCGGCAGCGCGCTCACCATGAAGACCCAGTACTACCTGCTCGACGAAAAAGGTTTCATCGACGCCCTGCGGCACGGCCTCGCCGACATGAAACTTCTACCCAAACCGAAGGCCGCGTAATCACCCGCGAGTCATGTTACACAACATGGCCCGCATGAGCGGGCCGGTTGTGCCCTCCAGGGATGGAGTAATGCCGCGAGAGCGTATGGATTGCGCGTAGCGGCTGCCCTCCAGGGATGGAGTAATGCCGCGAGAGCGTATGGATTGCGCGTAGCGGCTTTGACAGACCCGCATTACCTCTGGATAATGCCGCCTCTCGACATCGGGGACGAGAGACAAGGGACGAATCCCGCGCCCTCGCATCTCGCCCCTCGTACCCCGTCCCAGTTTAATCGGGCCGTTAGCTCAGTCGGTAGAGCAGCTGGCTTTTAACCAGTTGGTCGCAAGTTCGAATCTTGCACGGCCCACCATTTTTATTCCGCTCCGCTGCCGAGGCTCTTGCTCGGTCTGTGTGATATTCATCGAAGTGCTAGAATCGCCGGTATGGAGAAATCCGGCGGATGAACGAGGCTGTCATCGCGGCGTTGCGGACGGGCGCGACGCTCGTCACCGCCAGCCAGCGGCTCGCGCGTCATCTCGCCGCCGCCTACGGCGCCGCGCAACAGGCGCTGGGAGCGCAGGTTTGGGAGGCGCCCGACATCCTGCCGTGGAACCAGTGGCTGGAGCGCGCCTGGCAGGATAGCTTCGGGCTGCTGGAGGCGGACACGCCGCGATTGCTGCTGAACGACTTCCAGGAACTGACACTCTGGGAAGAGGCCATCCGCGCGGCCGACAACGAAGAACCGCTCCTGCAAGTGCCGGCCGCGGCGCGCAGCGCGCGCGAGGGCTGGCAATTGCTGCACGCCTGGAAGCTGTCCATCCCGCGTTCCCGGGAAACCGCCAGCGAAGACGTCGGCGCGTTTGCGCGCTGGGCCAAGGCCTATGGGCAGCGCTGCACCGACGGCAACTGGCTGGACAGCGCGCGCCTGCCGGATGCCGTGGGCAACGCCATTACGGCCGGACGGCTCGCGCCGCCGCACGCTCTGATCCTGGCCGGATTCGACGAGATCACCCCGCAACAGGATGAATTGCTGACTGCCGTGTGCGCCGCCGGCGTCACGGTCATGCCGCTCGCGCCGGCAACACAACCGACCCGCACGGCGCGCGTCGGCTACGACGACCGTCGCGCCGAGATCCACGCGGCCGCCGCCTGGGCGCGCGCCGCGCTCGAATCCGGACAGACGCGCATCGGTGTGGTGGTGCCGGATCTCGCGGCCCAGCGCGCCGCCGTCGTGCGGCTGTTCGACGAGGCGCTGCTGCCGGCGGCCTTGCTGGCCGGCGCCGATGTGGTTCGCCCTTATAACGTGTCGCTCGGCGAGCCGCTGGCCGCCTGGCCGGTGATTCATGCGGCGCTGCTGGTGCTCGAATTCGGCGCCGGTTCGCTGCCGGTGGCGCGCCTCGGCACGCTGTTGCGTTCGCCGTTTCTGGCCGGCGCCAGTAGCGAGGCCAGCGCGCGCGCCCAGTTCGATGCGCTCCTGCGCCAGGCCGGTGAAGAAACCGTCACAATCTCGACGTTATTGCGGAGCATGGCCGCGTCACTGGCCATGCCGCAGGTGGCGGCACCGCGGCTCGGTGCCCAGCTGCGCGCGTGGCGTGACCACATCCCGGCGCGCTCGAAGCAATTCGCGCCCAGCGCCTGGTCGGAACAATTCGCGGCTTTGCTCAATCTTTCCGGCTGGCCGGGCGACGGTCCGCTCGACAGCGTCAGTCATCAGGCGGTCATGGCGTGGCGCGAACTGCTCGCGGCCTTCGCCGCGCAGGACGTGGTCAGCGAGCGTCTCACCTACGCCGAGGCGCTCGCGATCTTGCGGCGCATGGCGGGCGAGCGCGTGTTCCAGCCGCAGAGCCCGGCCGCACCGGTGCAGGTGCTGGGGTTGCTGGAAGCCAGCGGCCTCGATTTCGACAGCCTCTGGGTCATGGGTCTCGATGACGAGAGCTGGCCGCCGAGCCCGCGCCCCAATCCGTTCCTGCCGCTCGACCTGCAACGCACGCGCGGCCTGCCGCACGCCTCGGCCGAGCGCGAGCTGGAATTCGCCCGCCGCCTGACCGAGCGGCTCGCGGCCAGTGCCGCCAACGTGGTCTTCAGCCATCCGCGGAATGCCGGCGATGAAACGCGCCGCGCCAGCCCGCTGCTGCATGCTTTCCCCGAACTGCTGCCCGGCGATCTGCCCGCGCCGCAGCCCGGAATCGCGAGCCACCTGTTCGCCGCGCGCACTATCGAAACCCTCGGCGACGAACTGGCCCCGGCGCTGGCGCCGGGCAGCGCCGTCAAGGGCGGCACGCGGCTCTTTCAGTATCAGGCCGCCTGTCCGTTCCGCGCCTTCGCCAGCCTGCGGCTGGACGCGCGCGCGCCGGAGGAACCGGAACCCGGACTCGATGCCAAGGCGCGCGGCATGTTGCTGCACGCCGCGCTCGAGGCCCTGTGGGGCACGCTCGGCAGTCATGCCGCGTTGTGCGGCAGGACGGAAGAATCGCTGACGAACGCCATCGGCGAGGCGGTGAATGCCGCGCTGGACGAACTGGCGCGCGACCGCAGCCAGACGCTCACCGGCCGGTTCCGCGAAATCGAGTGGCAACGCCTGACGCGCCTGTTGCGCGCCTGGTTGGATGAGGAGCGGGCGCGCGCGCCGTTCCGGGTCGTGGCCGCGGAACAGAAAACGACGATCAAACTCGGAGGCCTCGTGGTCGAGGGACGCATGGACCGCGTCGACGAACTGGACGACGGCACGCGCGTGATTCTCGATTACAAAACCGGTGAAACAAATATCAAGAGCTGGCAGGGCGAGCGTCCGGACGAACCGCAACTGCCGCTCTATGCCATCGACATGCGCCGGCGCCGACCGGTGGCGGCGGCGTTGTTCGCCCAGTTGCGCGCCGGCGAACTCGGCTTCAACGGCCTCGCAGTGCGTGCCGGTATCGTGCCGAAGGTAAAAGCAGCGGGTGAGACCGAAGGCGCCTGGCAGGCTCAGCTCGATGCCTGGCAGGGCACGCTCACAGCGCTGGCCGAGGCGTATCGCACCGGCGATGCGCGTGTCGACCCCAAGGAATTCCCGCGCACCTGTGAACACTGCGGCTTGCAGGCGTTGTGCCGTGTGTACGAGCGTCACCCGGAAATAGTCGAAGCAGAAAACGGAAACGCGGACGATGACTGATAAAGATCGTGACGCCGAGTCCGCAGACGCGCCATCCCTGGCCCGCGGCCCTCGCCTCGATCCCATCGCCGATGCCGCCGCCCGTAAGCAGGCGCTCGACCCGCGCATGTCGTTCATTGTGCAGGCCCCGGCTGGTTCGGGAAAAACCGAACTGCTGACGCAGCGCTACCTGGTGCTGCTGGCGCGGGCCACGCACCCGGAGGAGGTGGTGGCCATCACCTTCACGCGTAAGGCGGCCAACGAA
>JACREH010000068.1 GCA_016218345.1 Gammaproteobacteria bacterium
GGCGTCAGCCAGGCCAGTTGCTTCATAGCGGCGAACTCCCGGAGATGAGCAGCGTCGCCTGCTCGAACCACTTCGACAGGAACGCGGGGATGGCCAAGCCGAGCCACAGCACCAGCACGAGATGCACGATCACCGGCAGCATGTTGGCCTGCACCGGTTTCTGGCCCGCGGGCGCTTCGCCGTACACCATCGGGTGGATGTGGCGGAACAGGCCGGCGAAGGCGATGCCCAGGCCGACCAGCAGCGGCACGGTCAGCCACGGCCACGACTTCATGGTCGCGGTCAGCACCAGAAACTCGCTCATGAACACCCCGAACGGCGGAAAGCCGGCGATCGCCACGGTGCCGATCAACAACCCCCAGCCGATCACCGGCTGGGTGCGAATCAGGCCGCGGATGTGTTCGATGCGCTGGGTGCCGGCGAGCTGGGCGGCGTGGCCGACGGTCACGAAGATCGCCGACTTGGTGAGCGAGTGCACGGTCATGTGCAAGAGCGCGCCGAACGTGGCGAGCGCGCCGCCGATGCCGAAGGCGAAGGTCATGAAGCCCATGTGTTCGATCGATGAATAACTGAACATGCGCTTGACGTCGTGCTGGCGGTGCAGAAACAGGCCGGCCACCAGGAACGACAGCAGGCCGAAGCCCATCATCAGGTGACCGGCCAGGTTGGAATGCAGCGAGCCGTCGACCAGCATTTTGACGCGCACCAGCGCATACAGCGCGACGTTGAGCAACAAGCCGGAGAGCACCGCCGACATCGGCGTCGGGCCCTCGCTGTGCGCGTCCGGCAACCAGGCGTGCAGCGGCACCAAGCCGACCTTGGTGCCGTAGCCGACCAGTAGGAACACGAACGCCAGGGTGAGCACGGTGGGATCGAGCCCGGCGGCCTGGGCATAGAGCACGTTCCAGAGCAGTGTGTCGTCGCGTTCCGCCCCGAGTTTTTGTTCGGCGGCGAAGTACAACAGCACCGTGCCGAACAGCGCCTGGGCGATGCCGACGCCGCACAAGATAAAGTATTTCCAGGCCGCCTCGACCGCCTCGGGGGTGCGGTACAGCGACACCAGCATGACGGTGGCGAGCGTCGCCGCCTCCATCGCCACCCACAACAGGCCGAGGTTGTTGGTGGACAGCGCCAGCAGCATGGCGAACATGAAGCCCTGGTACATGGAGTGATACAGGCGCATGCGGCGCTTGCCGAGGCGCCCGCGCTCGACCTCGTGCTGCATGTACGGGCGCGAGAAGATGGCGGTGGTGAGGCCGACGAACGCGGTCAGCACCACCAGGTAGACGTTGAAGGCGTCGATGTAGAACAGCTTGTTGGCGCTGAGCAGCGGGCCGGTCTCGTACACGCCGAACGCCATCGGCAGCGAAAGGGCGAAGGTCACGGCGCTCACCGTGACGTTCAGCCAGCCGCCGGACGGCCGGTGGCCGATGAGCGCCAGCAGCACGCCGCCGACGAGCGGCACCAGCAAGAGCAGTTCGAGCAGGGTCACTCGCCCTTCTCCGACAGGCGATTCAGGCGGTCGACGTCGAGCGAGTCGATGGACGCGCGGATCTGGAAGAAAAACACGCCGAACAACACCATCGCCACCAGCACGTCGAAGGCGATGCCGATCTCGACGATCATCGGCATGCCGTAGGTGGCCACGACCGCCGCGAAGAACAGCCCGTTCTCGATCGACATGAAGCCGATCACCTGCGCCACCGCCTTGCGGCGCGACACCATGAGCAGCATGCCGAGCAGCACGACCGCCATGCTCACGGCGATGGTGTTACGGGTCACGAGCGTGGACAGATGGACGATCGGCGTCGCCACGTAGTAGCTGAAGATCACCAGCACCGCGCCGGCCATGAGCATGATCGACGGGTGGGCGATCTGCTCGATTTCGTGCATGATGTTGAGCCGCAACGCCAAGCGGTGCAGCATCCACGGGATGAGCAGCGCCTTGAGGCCGAAGGTGAGCAGCGCCGAGATATACAGGTGCGGATGGTCGCTGACCAGCGCCACCAGAGCCGTGACCACGGCCAATAGCGTGCCCTGCCAGGCGAACGCGTAGATCAGCGGCTGGATGCGCGCCGTGGCGAGCATGATAAACGAAGTAAACAGCACCAGCGCCGCCGCGAACAGCAGCGCCTGGTGGTAGAGGGTCAATTGTGCCAGGTTCATACTATTCTTTAGCCGCAGATGAACGCAGATAAATTCTGATATCTAAACATTGTTGATGATGCGTTGTATTTGTATGCGCGGCTGGCCGAAGTTGAGAAGCAAGCAGAGATTAAGTCCCGTGGCTTTGAGATAGTTTAGGCATTGTGCCATATGCGTTTTATCCAGATTTACCGCCGCCTTGATTTCCACTAGTACGGAATCCTCAACGATCAGATCCGCGATGTATTCGCCCACCAAAATATTGTCGTAGTGAACAGCCAAGTGTTTCTGCTGCTCCGCCCTCAGACCCGCCTTGCGCAACTCGTGCGTCAGCGCGTTTTCATAAACCTTCTCCAGAAACCCGCATCCCAAGCTGTTGGAAACGGCGTATGCACAGCCGATTATTCTTTCCGTAACTTCGTTTTGACTCGTGTCCATGGGAATCCCTTGCCTCTCTGTCTTTTATCTATATTCATCCGCGTTCATCTGCGGCTAAAAAAGTAGTTACGCGCCTGTTTCCAAAATCACATGCGTCAGCATCCCGAGCAGCGCCAGCAGGAAGGCGAAGCCCAGGAATTGCGGCACCCGGAACAGCCGCATCTTGGCCATGACCGTTTCCCACACCACCAGCACGATCGCCAGCAGCGCGAGCTTGGCGGAGATCGCCACCGTCCCCAGGGCGAGCGCGGCGACGGTGAACTCCTCGGCGATGCCCCACGGCCAGAAGATGTTGGCGATCAGCGCGGCGTAGATCATGAGTTTGATCTGGCTGGCCCACTCGATCAGCGCCAGGTGACGGGCGCTGTATTCCAGGATCATGGCCTCGTGGATCATGGTGAGTTCGAGGTGGGTAGCCGGATTGTCCACCGGGATGCGCCCGGTCTCGGCCACCGCCACCATGGCCAGCGCCAACAGTGCGAACAGCAGCGACGGGCGTAGCACCAGCCCGGCGTGCAGATTGTGCTCGATCACCACCGAGAGATTGGTGGTCGCGGCGATCATGGCGAGCGTGAACACCGCCATCAGCATGGCCGGCTCGGCCAGCGAGGCGATGGTCATCTCGCGCGACGCACCCATGCCGCCGAACGCGGTGCCGATGTCCATGGCGGCGAGCGCCAGGAAGAAACGTGCCAGCGCAAAAAATCCGACCAGCACGATCATGTCGGCGATCGCGGCGGTCGGCAGGTGCGCGGCCACCAGCGGCACGACCGCCGCGGCCAGCACGAACGCCCCGAACACGACGTACGGCGTGGCGCGGAACAGCCACGAGGCGTTTTCCGCCATGACCACGTCCTTGCCGAACAGTTTGGCCAGATCGCGGTACGGCTGGATGAGCGCCGGCGCCGCGCGATTCTGCATGTGGCACTTGACGCGTTTCACCCAGCCGGCCAGCAACGGCGCGGCGGCGATGAACAGCAGCGTCTGGACGGCCGCGAGCAGCCAGGCGACGGCGGGTTCGGGCACGGCGCTCATGTCACGATCCAGAGCAGCAACAGCAAGGTGGCGAACGAGTACATCAGGTAGGTGCGGATGCTGCCGGAGTGCAGGCGGCCGATGCGGCGCGCGCCGGCCAGCACCAGGCGGCCGATGGGTTCGTACAACTTGAACCACGACCAGTCGCTGATGTGCAGTTGGTGGCGGATGCCGCTGACCAGCGTGACCGGGGCCTCGGCGTGCGTCACCTCCACCTGTTCCTGCACCTTCCATACCGGTCCGAACACCCGCCGGATCGGCTGGGCGAAGGCGGCGGCGGTGTATTGCATGCGCGCGTTGAGCGGACCGAAGCCGCAGTCCCAGGGCGCGCCGCGCCGCACGGGATTGGCCTTGCGGCGCAAAAGCACGCGGCCGACGAAGAAGGTGATGGCGATCGCCGCCAGCACCAGCGGCGCCGAGTACGAGGCGACCTCGGCCGACACCGGCGTCAGCCACAGCCAGCCGTGCGCGGTCAGGCTGGGCGGCACCTGGCCGAGCAGCAGTCGCGGGACGTTTTCGAGCACGCCGATGACCGTGGTCGGCAGGATACCGAGCACCAGGCACAGCACGGCCAGCAGACCCATGCCGGCCAGCATGCCGGCCGGGACTTCGCGCGCATGCCCGGCGCGCCGCTCGCGCGCCTTGCCGAGGAACGCCACGCCGTAGACCTTCACGAACGCCGCGGCCGCGAGCGCGCCGGTGAGCGCCAGGAGCGCGGCGGCGATCGGCAGGATGGCGCGCAGCACGCCGCTTTCGAGTTTCGGGGTCTGGAGCGCGGTCTGGAAGGTGAGCCATTCGGACACGAAGCCGTTGAACGGCGGCAGCGCCGCGATGCTGACGCAGCCGATCAGGAACAGCGCGGCGGTGGCCGGCATGCGATGGATGAGCCCGCCCATGCGCTCCAGGTCGCGCTCATGGGTGCGGTACTGCACCGCCCCGGCGCCGAGAAACAACAGGCCCTTGAACACCGCGTGGTTGAGCACGTGATAAAGCGCGGCGATCAGGCCGATCACCCCCAGCACCGGATGGTCGGTGCCGAGGAAGATCATGGACAGTCCCAGGCCCATGAAGACGATGCCGATGTTCTCGACCGACGAGTACGCGAGCAGGCGCTTGAGGTCGTTCTGCATGAGCGTGTACAGCACGCCGAGCAGCGCCGAGAGCGTGCCGACGATCAGCACCGCCAGCCCCCACTGCCACTGGATGTCGCCGATCAGGTCGTAGCTCACGCGGATGAAGCCGTAGATCGCCACCTTGAGCATCACGCCGCTCATCAGCGCCGAGATGTGCGAGGGCGCCACCGGGTGCGCCTCCGGCAGCCAGGCGTGCACCGGCACCAGCCCGGCCTTCATGCCGAACCCGAAGAACGCCAGCGCGAATGCAATCGACGCCCACAACGGGGGGAGGTCGGCGGCGCGCATGGCGTCGAAGGTGAAATTGCCGCCGTGACCGGCGAGCACGCCGAAGCCGAGCAGGATGGCGAGCGCGCCGACATGCGCCATCAGCAGGTACAGGAAGCCGGCGCGCCGGTTGGGGGCGTTTTGATGCTGGTGCGTGACCAGGAAGTAGCTCGACACCGACATCAGTTCCCAGGCGACCATGAACGCGAACGCGTCGTCGGCCAGCAGCACCAGCAGCATGCCGGCCGCGAACAGCCCGGTGAACAGGCCGAGCACCGCGAGCGGCTGCTTGCCGCCCTCGAGTTCGCGCACGTACGCCGGACCGTACAGGCTGACGGCGACGAGCAGCAGCCCGACGACCGCGAAGAAGAAGCCGGAGAGCGCATCGAGGCGCAGGTGCCAGTGCAGCCAGGGAAGCCCGAGCGCGAGTTGCTCGGTGAGCTTGAGGTTTTCCAGCAGCGCCCAGCCGCCGGCGACCGTGGCTGCGACGCCGCTTACACCCAACAGCAGGAACATCGCGATACGCGCGAGGCCGCTGCGGCGGAAATCGGCGCCGAGCGCGACCGCCGCGGATGCCAGTGCGGCAATCACCGCCAGATAGGCAATGTTCAGCGCCAACTGCGTTTAGCCCCTTGCAAACAACGTGGATCGACGGCTCGCGCGGACCCGGTTGGGATCCATGCCGAGAGTGGAAGGTTCCACACAACGTGGAAACGGAATGCTAGATTTCAGGCGGTTTTTTGTCAATTCCAGCGATGGCGGCGCTCAGGTTTCGGCCGGTGGCGGCATGCGCCGGATGCGCGCCAGTTGCACCGAGGTGCCGCGGGTGCGCACCACGTCCACCTGGTAGCCGTTCACCATCAGGCTGGTACCGGCCTCCGGCAGGTCCTCGAGGTATTCCACGATCAGGCCGTTCAGGGTCTTGGGGCCGGTGATCGGCAGCTCCCAGTCGAGGCGGCGGTTGAGGTCGCGGAGCGTGACGTTGCCCTGCACCAGGAAGCTGCCGTCCGGCTGCGGCTGGATATCCTCGGCGAACGCCGCCCTCGGCGAGGTGAAGTCGCCGACGATCTCCTCGAGAATTTCCTCGAGGGTCACGAGGCCGAGGATATCGCCGTATTCGTTGACGATCAGCGCCATGCGTTGTTTGTTGGCGCGGAAGTTGAGGAGTGCAGTGCTGAGCGGCGTGCCCTGCGGGATGAAATACGGTTCGACCATGCGCGCCATGAAGGTCTCGCGGGTGAAGTCGCCGGTGTGCATGAGGTGCATCACCTTGCGCAGGTGGACGATACCGGCGATGTTGTCGAGGTTTCCGCGGTACACCGGCTGGCGCGTGTAGCGGCTGGTGCCGAGCTGGGCGGCGATCTCGTCCCAGTCTGCTTCGAGGTCGATGCCCTCGATCTTCCCGCGCGGCACCATGACGTCGTCGACCGCGAGCTTTTCGAGTTCGAGGATCGCGACCAGCATGTCCTGGTGGGTCTCGGGTATGAGCACACCGGCCTCCAGCACCAGGGTCTTGAACTCCTCGGTGGAGAGCTGCTCGGCGGCGCGCGCCTGCACCTTCACCCCGATCAGGCGCAGCAGGCCGTTCGCCAGCCCGCTGATGACCCACACCACCGGGTAGCTGAGTTTCAGGAGCGGTCGCAGTATGAACGCGCTCGGATAGGCGATGCGCTCGGGATGCAGGGCGGCGAGCGTCTTGGGCGCGAGATCGGTGAGGATCAGAACCACCAGCGCGATGATCAACGCGGCGATGCCGATCGCGCTTTCTTTCTCGCCCCAGACGCGGATCACGGTGACGGTAGTAAGCGCCGAGAACAGGGCATTCACCGAGTTGCTGCCGAGCAAGATCACGCCGATCAGACGATCCGGACGTTCGAGCAGCTTCGCCACCAGGCGCGCGCCGCGGTGGCCGGATTCGGCCAGATGACGCAGGCGGTAGCGGTTGAGGGTGACGATGGCGATTTCGGCGGCCGAGAAGAACGCCGACAGCAGGATCAGAAAGATCAGGACGCCAATGAGGACGCTTAGCGGAATGTCATCCATGGTACGGCACAGGGTCGGGAGATGCCGGCCATGCTAGCACGCCGGCGGCCGGACGTGAAAACCGCGGACATCAGCCGGCCGGTTTTATCTGGCAGACGATGTTCAGCGGGCAATCGACCTCGTGGTTCTCGCCGAGTGCTTTCCACGCGTGGTCGAGGGCCTGCTCCTCGGTGCGGAAGAAACGCCCGGCGCCGATTTGGTCGTACAGGCCGGTGCGCTGGAACACCTCCAACACCTGTTTTTTCAGGCCGGTGAACAGCAGGCTGATACCGACCTTCTCCAGGCGCTCGGCCAGGTGCGTGATCATTTCCTCGCCGCTGGCGTCGACATGGTTGATGCCGTCGCCGACGATGATCATGAACCTTAGATTCGGCCGGAACGAGACGCGCTCCAGCACCTTGTCCTCGAAGTAGCCGGTGTTGGCGAAGTACAGCGAGCCGTCGAAACGGATCACCGAGATGTTCGCGCAGGTCTGGAGGCCGAATACCTGGGCGTCGCGCAGCGTGCCGTCCGGGTGACGCGCCAGCAGCGCCACGCGCGGCTGCATGGTGCGGTACAGGTAGAGGATCAGCGCCAGGCCGGCGCCGATCAGGATGCCCTTGTCGAGATGCGGGGCGAACGCGAGCGTCAACACGAAGCTCACGATCGCCACGATGCCATCCTGCCTGTTGGCCGCCCAGGCATGCTTGACGGCCTTGACGTTGATCAGGCCGACCACCGCCATCATGATGACCGCCGCCAGCGTCGCCTGCGGCAGGTGGTAGAGCAGCGGCGTCAGCCACAGCAGCGTCACCACCACGATTACGCTGGTGACCACCGACGAAAATCCGGTGACGGCGCCGGCGTCGATGTTCACCGCCGAGCGCGAGAACGAACCGGAGGTCGGATAGCTATGGGTGAAACTGCCGAGGAGGTTGCCGAGGCCTTGGCCGATCAGTTCCTGGTTGGCATCGAGCCGCTGGCGGGTCTTGGTGGCCATGGCCTTGGCGATCGAGATCGCCTCCATGAAGCCGAGCAGCGAGATGGTGATCGCGGCCGAGAGCAGTTGCAGGATCACGCCGAGGTCGAACTTCGGTATCTCTACGGACGGCAGGCCCCTGGGAATACTCCCGACGACGTTGCCACCGCCGTTCATAACCAGCACTTCGCCATCCAGCGAACGGATACGCCAGCTGCGATTGTCGGTGACCGCTCCGTCCGGCGCATGGCCGCGCAGATAATAACGGCCGAGCCGGCCATCCTCGCCCGCGACGTACTCGAAACGGTTCTTCTTGATTTCCTCGATGTCGGCCTTGAGGGCCTTCATGCGGCGTTCGCGCTTGAGTTTCAGCGTGTCCCAGGCGTGTTGCGCGAGTAGCGTGCGGGAGTCGTCGGTTCCGAAACGCTTGAGCGTGTCGCGGTACTTGTTATCGGCCTCGCCGACCGCCTTGTCCAACTCCGGGATTTCGCGTTTCAACGCGATTTCGTCGCGCACCACTTCCCGTACGGCATCGCTGGCGATCTGATCGAGTGTCACGGTCTCCAGGCGTTCGAACTGGATGAACCAGGCGAGCATCGTGGTTAGCGCCACCGCGATCAGCACGTTCGGGATGCGCGGATTGAGGCGCCGGAGCGCGATCATGACGGCGAACGCGCCGACGGCGATGAAGAATGTCGGCCAGTGGATTTGCTGGCCGGCGGCGACGATCGTGTTCCAGACGGTCTCGTATTGGTGCGCGGCCTTTTCGGCGCGCACCCCGAAGATCTTGTCGAGCTGCGAGGTGGCGATGATGATCGCGGCGGCGTTGGTGAAGCCGACGATCACCGGGTGGGAGAGAAAGTTCACCACCACACCCAGACGCAGCAGCCCGAGAGCGAGCTGAAAAAGACCGACGATCAGTGACAGGGTGACGGCATAGGTCACGTAACCCGGGCTGCCGGCGGCGGCGATCGGTTCGAGTGCCGCGGCGGTAAGCAGCGACACCACCGCCACCGGCCCGGTGGCGAGCTGGCGCGAGGAGCCGAATAGCGCCGCCACCATCGGCGGCAGGAACGCCGCGTATAACCCGTAGTAAGCGGGCAGGCCGGCGAGCTGGGCGTAGGCCATGGACTGCGGGATCAGCACCAGCGCCACGGTGATGCCGGCCAGCAGGTCGGCGCGCAGGATTTTGCCGTCGCGCAGTTCGCTTGTCCAAGCGAGGAATGGCAGCAGGCGTTGTATCCAGGAGGCTTGAAGGATACCGCTGGTTTTGGCGGAGCTGTTATTGGTATTCATGCCCAGTCCCAGGATCGAAAAGCGCGGCCAGCGCTCGGTTGGCGCGCGCCGCGCATTATAGCAGGGCGGCCGGAGAGTTCGATGTCTCCCGGGATCACGGGGCCCCAGCGGCGGGGGGCGGAAGTTTCCGGCATTCGAGGAAGATGCGCTTGTCGCAGCGCGCGCAGATCTCCGGGTCGAGTTTGCCAAAGACCGTCTCGATCGCATCGTTCTTGGTCATGAAAATGTTCTCGCGCCCGAACTGGTCGGCGAAGCCGCCGCGTTTGAGGATTGCGCACACCTCGTCCTTGATCTTGGTGAAATACAATCCACCGCCGAGTTCGCGGCGGCGCTTGGCCTCCTGGGCCAGGAGTTCGGCGCCGCTGATGTCGATGAAGTTGATGCCGTTGCCGATCACGAGCAGATGTTTCTGACGCGGGTTGCGCAGGCGGAAATGGTGAAGTTTTTCCTGCACGTGGTCGACCGCGCCGAAAAACAACGAGCCATCCACGCGTACGATCTTGAGCTGTGGGCACTCCGGCAGCGCCGGGTCGGTCACGAAGTGACGCGCCGGTGTGCCGGGGTCGGGCACGCGCGCGACGATCCCGGGCCGCGAGGTGCGCATCAGATAAATGACCAGCGACAGCAGCACGCCGACGTAGATGGCGAACTCCAACTCGACGAACAGGGTCGCGAAGAACGTGGTGAGCAACACTGCGGTCTCGCGCTTGCTGGTGGCGAGTATGGTCCGGATGTGATGAAAGTCGATGAGCCGCCAGGCCACCACCAGCAGGATCGCCGCCATCGCCGGCATCGGCAGATGCGCGGCGAGCGGTGCGGCGATCAGCACGATGACCGCCAGGCACAGCGCCGCGAATATCCCCGAGAGCGGCGTGACCGCGCCGGCGGCGTGGTTCAGGCCGCTGCGGGTGAACGAACCGGATGAGGCGTAGCTCGAAAAGAAGCTGCCGACGATGTTGGCTAGTCCCTGACCGATGAATTCCTGGTTGCCGTCGATGCGCTGGCCGGAGCGTGCGGCGATCGAGCGGGCGATGGCGACCGCCTCGACCAGGCCGAGCATGGCGATCGCCAGGCTGGCCGAGCCGAGCTGTTTGAGTGTGGCGAGCGATAAATCCGGCCACGACAACGGTGGCAGTTGCGAGGGCAGCTCGCCGACGAATGCGATGGCGTTTCCGCCGGTGCCGGCCAGCGCGAACAGCAGCGCCAACAACGAGCCGGCGACCATGGCAATCAGCATCCCCGGCCAGCGCGGGCGAAGGACCATGAGCAAGACCAGACTTATGAGCGTGACGCCGGCCACCGCCGTGACATGGATATCGATGCCGCCGATTTGCAGATAAATATCCTGCCAGGTGTGCAAGAAGGATTCGCCGGGCGGGATGTGCAAACCGAGAAAATGCTTGAGCTGGCTGGTGGCGATCAGCACCGCGGCACCGGCGGTGAAGCCGATCACCACCGAATGCGAGATGAAGTTCACCAGCGCACCCATGCGCGCCAGCCCCAGCACCAGTTGGTACACGCCGGCCAGCAGCGTGAGCGTGAGCGCCAGACCGATGAACTTGGCGCTGCCGGGATCGGCGAACTTCGATACCGCCGCGAACACCACCAGCGAGATCGCCGTGGTCGGGCCGGAGATAAGATGACGCGACGAGCCGAACAGGCCGGCGACGATCGGCGGCACCATGGCGCTGTACAGGCCGTAGACCGGCGGCAGCCCGGCGATCAGCGCGAACGCCACGCCTTGCGGCAGCACCACCACCGCGCCGGTGAGGCCGGCGAGAAAATCGGCCTTCAGATTGGTGCGGGTGACTCGCGGCCACCAGCGCAGAAACGGGAAGAACCGGCGCCAATGGGCGCGAAAGGAGGAGACGGCGGATCGTAGAATCAAGTATGTATAGTCTCGAAGTAAAAATATTCTTGCAGCGGCGGCTCCCGGCGGTCAAGCCCGGTTACGACCCCGGCGGGGAGTGGTTGCGCGAACGACCGCGCACCGGTCAGCACGTCAAGTGCGGCGCAACGGGCAGAATCGCGCATCGAACGAGACGTCGCTGATCTGCTGGTAAATCGTCTCGAGTGCCGTGTCTTCGGTGCGGAACAGGTTTTGCGCGCCGATTTCGGCGTACAGGCCGGTGTGTTGCATGATGTCGATCACCTGCTTCTTGAGGCCGCTGAACATCATGGTCACGCCGCTTTCGCGGAGCCGCACGACCAGATGGCGAATGACCTCCTCGCCGGAGGCGTCGAGCTGGTTGATGCCGTCGCCCACCACCAGCAGATACTTGGCCTTGGGATTGTTGGCCACGGCTTCGAGGATCGCCTCCTCGAAGAACGGCACATTGGCGAAGTACAGCGAGCCGTCGAAACGCACCGCGACGATGTGCTCGCTGGTTTGCAGGTGATGCACCCTGGCGTCGCGCAATGTGCCGTCGGCGTGCCGTCCGAGGATGGCCACGCGCGGCTTCATGGTGCGCAACAGGTAGAGGATCAGCGCCAGTCCGGCGCCGAACAGGATGCCCTGATCGAGATGCGGGGCCAGCAGCAGCGTGGCGGCGAACGTCACTACCGCCGCCGCCCCGTCGTGGTAATGGGTCTGCCAGGCATGCTTGATGGCGCTGAGATTGATCAGTCCCGCCACCGCCATGATGATGATCGCGGCCAACACCGCCTGCGGCAGGTAGTAGAGCAGCGGCGTCAGGAACAGGAGCGTGATCGCCACGAACAGCCCGTTGAATACCGACGCCAGGCCGGTCTTGGCGCCGGCGTCGAGATTCAGCGCCGAACCGGAGAACGAGCCGCACACCGGATAGGACTGGCTGATACTCCCGGTGATATTGGCCAGGCCCTGGCCGATCAGTTCCTGGTTCGGGTTGATGCGTTCCCGGGTCTTGGTGGCGATGGCCTTGGACATCGCCACCGCCTCCATGAAGCCGACCAGGGCGATCACGAACGCGCTCGACAGCAACGCCAGGATCGATTCGCGGTTCATGCTCGGAAACACCAGATTCGGCAGACCGGAGGGAATGGTGCCGACGACCTCGCCGCCACCCACCAGTTTTATGTCGTTCTGGCCGACATTCTTGATGTGCCAGGCCGGACCCTCCGGATAGAGCGACGGCGGGACCTTGCCGGCGCGATAGAACTGATCGCCGCTGCCGCCGCCGGTGTCGGGGACCGATTCGAATTCCATCTGGCGCAGCAGACTGAGACGCTTGTTGTTCTCGTCTTCGACGTTTCTCAGGTCGAGACGCAGCAGTTCGATGTCGTAATTGAGCGCCGCCGCGGCGCGGCCGGCGTCCGGCCGGTTGGCGTGCAACTCCTTCAACTCGACCGATTTTGCGTTGACCCGGATCTTCATTTCGTCGATGCGCGCGTCGGCCGTCCGGTAGGCCGTGATCAGGGACTTGGTTTCCGGGTCGTTGAACTGTTCCATCCGGACGTTGCTGTTACGCTCGAACCCGATCGTCCAACTCGCCACGGTGGCGACGATCACGGCGATCAACACGCCCGGCGCTTTGGGAAAGAACTTCTTCGCGGCCAGCATGATGGCGATCGCGCCGATTCCCATGAGCAGGGTCGGCAGGTGGAGATGGCCCACTTGCAAGGCCACGCCCCAGATGTCCTGGATGAAGTGCCCGCTGCTGCCCATGGAGACGCCGAGCAGCTTGGAGAGTTGCGAGAGCGCGATGATGATGGCGGCGGCGTTGGTGAAGCCGATGATCACCGGGTGGGAGATGAAATTCACCACCACGCCGAGCTTGAAAATCCCGAGCGCCAACTGGAAGACGCCGACCATGAGCGCCAACAGGATGGCGAGGGCGATGAACTGATCGGACCCCGGCAGCGCCAGCGGAGTGAGCGCCGAGGCGGTCATGAGCGATACCACCGCCACCGGGCCGGTGGCGAGCTGGCTCGACGAGCCGAACAACGCGCCGATGATCACCGGGATGAACGCCGCGTACAGGCCGAAGTAGGGCGGCAGCCCGGCAAGCTGGGCGTAGGCCATGGCCTTCGGGACGATGACCAGGGCAACCGCCAGGCCGGCGAGCAGGTCGGTGCGGATGACGTCGCCGCCCACCGGAAACCATCGCAAGAATGGCAGGAATCGATCGAAGGGTTTCGACTTCAGCATCGCATACCGGACAAGATTCTTATTGTTGGAACATCGACGATCAGCGGCGCAGCAGCACTTCGAGCACGAACTTGCTGCCGAGATAGCCGAGCACCAGCAGCGTGAAGCCGGTCAGCGTCCAGCGCAACGCCGTGCGGCCGCGCCAACCGAATCGCCAGCGGCCGACCAACAGCACCGCGAACACCGCCCAGGCGATCAGCGACAGCACCACGTGGTGAGTGAAACGCAGCGGTTTGCCGAACACCGCCTCCGAGAAAAACACGCCGCTGACGACGGTCAGCGTGAGCAGCCCGAAGCCGACCGCGATCATCTGGAACATCAGGTGTTCCATGGTTTCGAGCGGCGGCAGCGCGCGCAGCAGGCCGCCGGCCTGGTGGGCGCGCAGGTAACGTTCCTGCAACATCAACATCAGGCTTTGCAGCACCGCGATGCTCAGCAGGCTGTAGGCGAGCAGCGACACGACGATATGCGCCGATTCGAACGGCGTGTCCATGATCGCGATCCACTGTTGACTCGGCCACAGCCATTCCAGCGCCAGCATCAGACCGGCGAGCGGCATGACGATCATGCCGAGCGATTCGATCGGGCGGCCGAGCGCCGCGGCCAGGAACAGCACCGCCACCGCCCAGGCGACCAGCGAGACCGTCTGGGTCAGGCCGAGGTTGAGCCCCGGCGGTTGAATCAGGCCGTTGTAGAGCAGCGCCGCGTGCATAAGCACGGCGCCGAAACCGAGCGCGAACAGTCCGAGCCGGGCGCCGCCCCGGGTTCCACCGCCCCGCAGACTTCGCCAAAACAGCAGGCCCACGCCCGCATACAGCCCGACCGCTAGCAAATACAGGATGGGATTCGTCATAATGTCGTTACGTGGACCACTACTATATAGTACGGTGCGACCGACACGCATCATGGCACAGAATTCCCCACCGTTGAAGCGGCCGCTGCCGCTCGCCTAGACCCATGCCGAACACTTCCCGCCACACGCGCCCCTGGACCCGCGGCCGCGACTATCTCAAACGCCAATGGCCGCCGATCGTGCTCGGCGCGGCGTTGCTCGCGCTGACGCTCGCCGGCGTGGCGTGGCAGGCGCCGTTCGTGACGCGTCTAGAAGCCACTGCTTACGATCTGCGGCTGAACGCCACCCTCCCCGAGCGGCGCGACGAGCGCATCGTGATCGTCGACATCGACGACGCCAGCCTGGAGCAGATCGGACGCTGGCCGTGGTCGCGCGACCGGTTCGCGCGCCTGCTGGACAATCTGTTCGCCCGGGGCGCGGCGCTGGTGGTGTTCGACATCGTGTTCGCCCAGGACGAGGAGCGCGCCAGCATGCGCCAACTGGAGCAGTTGGTGCGCGAGCGCTACGGCGAGGGCTCCGAGGTCGCCCGGGCGGTGCGGGAACTCAAGCCGCGTTTCGATCCGGACCGGCAGTTGGCCGCCAGCCTGCAAGGCCGGCCGGTGGTGCTGGCGTATTTCTTCGACAATCAATCGCCCGAGGCGCGGCCCTCGGGGGCGTTGCCGCCGCCGGTGTCCGTCGATCCGCCGCTCGGCGCCCGGGAACTGGCGGTGCCGGCGGCCTACGCCTACGGCGGGAACATCGCGCTCTTGCAGAACGCCACGCGCGGCGCCGGCTTCATCACCGTCGAGATCGACGAAGACGGCATCCTGCGGCGTATGCCGATGCTGTTTTATTATCAGGACCGGCTCTACCCGGGGTTGGCGCTCGAGGCCATGCGCGTCTATCTCGGCGCCGACGCCATCCAGGTCGTCACCGAACCGTATGACGGCGCGGCCCTCGGCATCGAGAAGATCGTGGTCGGCGGTCACGCGATTCCCACCGACGAGGCCGGGCGGGTGCTGGTGCCGTATCTCGGCGCGTGGAAGAGCTTCCCGTATGTCTCGGCCGCGCAGGTCGTGAACGCCACCAGCCGGGAGGACGTCAAGGACAAGATCGTGCTGGTCGGCTCGACCGCCACCGCGCTCTACGATCTGCACGCCACGCCGGTGCACAAGCAATACCCGGGCGTGGAGGTGCAGGCCAACATCATCTCCGGCATGCTCGACAAACGGCCCGGCAACGACGGCACGCGCCGGTTCTATCACACGCCGGCGTGGGCGCTGGGGGCGAATCTCGCGACGATATTCGCGGTCGGGCTGGCGCTGCTGCTGATCCTCCCGGGACGGACCTTCTTGTCGACCGCCGCGATCACCGTGGCGGCCGGGGCCGGAGTGGCGGGGCTAAATCTGTGGCTGTGGGCGAACGAGATCGTGCTCGGCATCGCCATGCCGCTGCTGCTGGTGTTCGCGCTGTTCGTCATGAACGTGTCCTACGGCTACCTGTTCGAGTCGCGCCGCCGTAGCATGTTGCTCGGCATCTTCGGGCAATACGTGCCGCGCGAACTGGTCGCGGAGATGGCCCGCCGTCAGGAGAACTTCGGCTGGGAGGGCGACAACCGCGAGATGACCGTGCTGTTCTGCGACATCCGCGAGTTCACCGCGCTCTCCGAGAATCTTTCGCCGGCCGACGTGAAGGCATTGCTCAACCGGTTCTTCACCCACATGACGCGCATCATCCAGGCGCACCGCGGCACGATCGACAAATACGTCGGCGACATGATCATGGCGTTCTGGGGCGCGCCGCTGCGCGACGACAAACACGCCCGCCACGCGCTCGACACCGCCATGGCGATGTTGCAGGCCGAGACCGAGCTCGCCCAGGAATTCGAGCGCCTCGGCCTGCCGCGCACCGCCATGGGCATCGGCATCAACAGCGGCAACATGAACGTCGGCAACATGGGTTCGGAATTCCGCATGGCCTATACCGTGATCGGCGACGCCGTGAACCTGGCCTCGCGCCTCGAGCGCCTGACGCGCGCCTACGGCACGCGCCTGATCGTGAGCGAAACGACCCGCGCCGGCCACGACGGGCTGATTTACCGCGAGATCGACCGGGTGCGCGTCAAGGGCAAGCACCTGCCGGTGGCGATCTACGAGCCGCTCGCCTA